>NZ_JBFOFG010000009.1:0-127119 GCF_040887165.1 Enterococcus sp. C65
AAACTAAGGAAAAATAAATTCATGTAAGGCTAGAACTGTTTTATGCTCATTTTTTTGAAAACTCAAAAAAGATTAGAATAAAACACGAAAACTGAATCAAATACATTCGTTATTTATAGTAAAGTTAAGCTTATCTAGAACAATATAATCAATTAGAAGGTAATGTCAAACAGCTGGAACAATTATTGGAAAGTATTAACCAACAGTTGAACAAATATGCAGAGACTGTAGCAGAACGTGACCGTCAAGATGCGGGCTCTTTCGGATTCTAATTAGTAAATAAGAGATCGTTAGTGCAGGAATTGTGCTAACGATCTTTTTTAGGAGAAAAGTTGGATGAAAGTGAAAATTGTGAATATCACTCCATTTATTTTTTAGAAGTGGCAAGTCTGTTTCTGTACCTAAAAATGGTTTGCATAGTTTGAAAGAGGAAACATTGGATAAATTTGTAGTGCCAACAGAGGTGACTAAATGAGTATGGAATTGACAACACCATTTTTACCATTGGGAAGTGTATTAAAATTAAAAGAAACAGAAAACGACTCATTATATTATTTTATCGTTGCTCGAGCAATTTCAAAAAATGACAAGGGAGAAATTTTTTCTCGCTATAAAGTTGCGCCACGCCAAAAGGAGTTGATAAAAGTTGGTTCAGTAAAATCAAACCAAATGCCAAAGAACAAATTGGAATGAGTAGTAATGTTTTTTTGGAACTATATCAACAAGTAAAAGTATTAATGGATCCTTTAACAAGTGGAAAAACAGACAATATGAAACGACTAGATCAACTGTTGGCACTATATCCAAAAGCACTTGTAGATAAATTAATGAAAAATGACGAATTTTGGATGCTTGCAGATAAGTTGCCTTCAAAAGCACAAACAAAATTAATCAATGGCTTAGCCAAGTATGAATCATTTGGGCAAGCTGTAGCTCAAGGGAAATGGATTCCTAAAATAGACACTATTGGTAGAGGCTATCAGTGGTTCAACAAAATGACGAATCCGATAAAAACTTATGTCAGTGAAAGTTTGAAAAATTCTCAATTTATACAAGGTGCTAAGAATTGGGGAGTGGTCAAAGGGTTAGGAACAGCTGCACAAGTAGCGACGTATGCCCAATTAGGCGTGACGTTTGTATCTAGTGGAGTCAATGAATATGGGAAAACTGGTAGTATTGGAAAAGGTGCTATTGGTGGAGTGATAGATACGATAAAAAGTATTGGGCCATTTGAAGGGATGACCTTGTTATCTGGATTTGGTCCGGTTGGTGTAGGAGCTGGATTAGTTTTTGGTTTAATAAATAAAGGAATTCAATTTGCTAATCCTGATTTGTATGACCATATTAAAGATGGTGCATATAAATTAGATGATAAAACATCAGAGGTATTAAAAGATACATCTAAAAAAGTAGGTAAAGCTGTTGAACAGAGTGTTGGTACGGTTAAAGGTGTGTATGAGTCTGTTCAACAGATAGGTAAAATAATTGGAAAGTCGCTATCTTCAGTACAAGTACCGAAGATCAGCTGTAGTTGGTGAATTATATGAAAAAGCTATTCAGTGCAACATTTGAACAAAGTTTGGATCTATTAGATGATCAGCTAGTTGTGTATATGATAAATAAAGGCGACCCTAAATTACTTCGAAATAAACCATGGATAAATACTTTTTTTTCAGTATTAATATTTGTTTTTTGTTATTTAATTTCTAGATTATATTATCACCAAGATTTCAATAGTCCTGTTGGGGTGGCAAAGATAAATTTATTTCCTTCGTGGACAATATATATATTTTTTTTCTTATGGTTATTATGTATTTTTTATGTTAGAAAATTTGTTTATAGAGAGAATAAGCAAGTTGTTTTTCTTTTAAATTCAAATAACTTATTACTAATAATGATAATAAGTTTAAATTTATTCTTTATAACATTCTTCTTAAAACCATTGACGATAATAGGCATGAGCTTGTTACTGAGTATATTAGTAATGATAGGTTATGTAGTATTTAGAACTAAAAAACGATCATTAGAAAATGTCTTATACGAAACAAAGACTAAGAAAGACAAAATAGATAAATTGGTAGAAAAAGTACTAAAACTGGTGATGAGATATGGATGGATAGTTGTAGTTATAGTTATGGTATGGAAATTAATTTTCCCAAGCAGTAATGAGGTACGAACAGACGTTGTTGGATTTATAGGTTTAGTAAGTATGTGGGTAGTTACAGATATAGGATTTATTGTGGCAGAAGCCTATTTATTCTTTCCATATCTTTTACATGGGTATTATAAATATAAATATTCAGAGGAATATCGTGAATGGGAAGATAAAACACAATTAGAGTGGTATGGAGAAAGGTACTACAACAAACATATCAAGGGAACAGAGAAGGAGAAAAAAGATGAGCAATAAAACAGAAGAATTATTACTCATCGGTAGCATTGTCTTACTGAAAGAGGGGTTGCAAAAATTGATGATTGTAGGACGTGGAACCATTTATACAGATCAAGAGACTAGTAAAGATACGTTTGCAGATTATATGGCTGTATTATATCCAACGGGATTGAATCCAGAAACAACCATTTTCTTTAATCATGAAAACATCGATCAAGTAGTTTTCAGAGGATATTCAGATGAAGAAGAGTTACGCTTTTTAGAAGTCTATGAAGAATGGAAAAAGAACTTAGAGAATTCTTCAAAAAAAGAGCAACAATCAACGGAAACATTCGGTTTTTAGCTATTTATAAGCGAAAGTATATCAACAAATTTTCTAAATGAGAGTGGGACAATAGTCAGAAAAAATGGCTTTTTGTCAATATGGACTTATGAGTGGCTTAAAATAGCTCTTTGTCAAATGATGTTGGTAAAGAGAAATCTTAGAATAATTTGGGCAGAAAGAAGAAAAACTTCTTTCTGTTCTTTTTATTTGGTTAAAATAGTTTTACCGTGTCGAATCATGATCCGTCGTTTGAAATGATAAAAATTTCGAAACCCATAAGCATTGCGTTTTAATACTTTAATAGGGTTGTTTAAACATTCTAGTGGTCCGTTTGAATAACTGTAGCGGAGGGCATTTCGGATCTGTGGCAGAAACTTTTTAAATGTTCGCAAAGTTGTCGCATAAGTTTCAGGTAGCTGGCTGACTTCTCTGGATAAACAGTCCTCAAATAGTAAATGATCTCTTTTCTTTACTGCATAAAGAACATCTTGATATAACTGATAGCCTTGTCGCAAGTTGGGACAAGTAGCTAACAATCGGTCGACAATCTCACTTTCAGTTAAGTAATCTTTGAAACTGGCACGCCAAACCCGTTTTTCATCGTTCAACTTTGCTTCTTCTTTTTTACTGAGCATTTGGGAAAAGCTTTTTAACCAATGAAACATAAGGCACATACCTATCAATAACAATGAATTCAACAGCTTTTCGAGTCGCTAAGGACAATCGAGAAAAATAGCGTTCTAAATAAGGCAATCGTCGGTTTGAGACAATGTGGATACTCTTCGGGCGTGTATTGAAGAGTACCTTTGTAAATCAAGCAAATTTGCCCTTTATATCTTTCTTTGGTTAAACAATTTTCCTCGATATAGATAGTTAGGTCTAGAATATTTAGGGTATCTTTGATAAGCTGAGTATAAGACATCTTGAATCCTCCTATGAATTGGTTCGTCAAATTAATTCTAAAGGATTTCAGGGTGTCTTTTCTATATTTTTACATCATAAAAAAGACGTTGGTGAATTTCACCAACATCAAAAAGTATAGAGCCAAAAGAGAAAGAGGAATAGCTTTCTCTTTTTTTTGTTATTCAAACTTTTATGCTTTACAAGTCTCACTAAAACATTTATATTATTGATAAGTCAATAATTGACAAGTCAACGGAAGGAGGATGGAGATGGATTTAAGAAAACTCAGTCAGTTACTCTATAAAATCAAAATTATCAGTCAAGAAGGATCAGCTTTGTTCGAGAAAGAAACTGGATTCAGTTTGACGAGATATGAAATGCTGATGTTTTTATGGGAAAAAGGCAAATGCTTACAAAATCAAATTCAAACGGATCTAAAAATAGACAATGCAGCTATCTCTAGACATTTGAAGATATTGGAAGAAAAAGGCTATGTTTCACGAAAACGCAATCCAGCGAATAATCGTGAAGTATTTGTTCTACTGACGGATACAGCCAAACGAGAACTGGCTAAGTGTGAAAATAATCATCAACAGTCCGCTGACTCTTTGTGCATTTCGTTGACTGATGAAGAAATCACCGAACTAACAAAATTATTGAATAAACTTTATTAACTACATTAGGAGAAAGAAGAGAGAGAAATGAGCAAAGAATTAGTAAACAATGATTTTTCAAGTGTTGTATTTGGAAGAAAATCCGTTCGTGTATATGATGAAACGGTTAAGATTTCTCATGAAGAAATGTTAGAAATGATACAAGAAACAACAACAGCACCATCTTCAGTTAATATGCAACCATGGCGTTTTGTGGTGGCAGAAAGTGAAGAAGCAAAAGCAAAATTGAAACCATTGATCCGTTTTAATACGAGACAAAATGATACTTCATCAGCTATGGTCATGATCTTTGGAGATATGAACTGCTACGAATATGGGGAAGAAATCTATGATCAAGCAGTAGCAGAAGGTAAGATGCCGGCAGAAGTTCGAGACCAACAACTTGCTGCAATCCTTCCTTATTACCAAAACTTTACACGTGAACAAATGAATGACGTTGTGAAAATTGATGCTAGTTTAGCTGCAATGCAATTCATGCTAGTTGCTCGTAGTCACGGCTATGAAACAAATCCAATCGGGGGATTCGAAGCAGACCAATTGGCTGAAGCTTTTGATCTCGACAAAGAACGTTATGTTCCAGTGATGATCTTATCTGTTGGGAAAGCAGTAGAAGAAGGGTATGAATCTGTTCGATTGGCTCCAGAAAAAATTACAACTTTTAAATAAAGCGAGTGTGGAAAAATGATCGTTATCAATGCAAAATTTTCAATCAAACCAGAAAAAAGAAATGAATTTCTTGCGGAAGTCAGTGAACTTGTTGCAAGTACAAGAAAAGAAGACGGGTGCTTAAGCTATCAATTGTACGAATCAATCGATATTGAAAATGAATTTGTCATGGTTGAAAATTGGCGTGATCAAGCAGCGATTGAAGGACACAATCAAAGTCCGTTACTTCAACAATTATTTAAAAATATGAGTCAGTATAGTAGTAAGAAGACAGAAATAAATGTTTCTCAAACAGTAAACTAATTTTTTGATTAAAGAAGTTATGTGTTAAATCTATTTTATAAAATGTAACTAAATAATTTCCAGTTCGTCATGGTAAAATGATTAATCATTTACCGTGACGGGCTTTTTTTGTTAATCAATCATTTTTACTAAATAAACAGAATCGGATTTTAAATAACGTTTGTGAATTTTTTTAAGAATGTAAAAATCATAATTTTAATTTCTTAACTAGATATTTTTTTATTTTAACACACAGAAAACCTTGGTTTAATAATAAAATAATCTTGCGAATCTTATATGTTACAGGTAACATTAATATGTAGGTTAAACTACTACTGTTTATTTTAAATAACGTTTTTTAAGGAGGCGGATAATCGGATTCAAGTACATAAATAAAAGTAACCAACCTTAGAATAAAGTAAGAAAAAGCTAGGTTAGCCAAATTTCAAATATAACTGGGGGAGCAGATAAATTAAATGACGAAAAGAAAGCAAAATAAAAAAATAAAAAAAATGAAAACAATTATGAACTCAGCATTGTTGATGACTACTGTAGTGGGTTTGTTAGCACCGAATGTATTAGCAGCAACCAATGTCATAAGCGAAATCGAAATGATTGATGAGATGCAACAACCATCACATGATTCAGGAACATTGGACCTATCCATGCCTGAACCGGAAGTAGGACGGGTATATGTCAATGGGATAGATGTAGATACACAAAAAGTACTTTGGTTTTCAGAGGAAGTCAGTTTTGTCGGAAATGATGTATCCTTATTCGCTGAAATTGTAGAAGGGTATGAATTGATCTCTCCAGATAGAGTGACTATTTATATGGAAACGCCAGAGATGTATCACAATTTTTATTATAAAAAAATTGAAGATAGTCCTGAAGAAAGCTTCTCATCAGTCACTGTGCAGTATTTACATAATGAAACTGGTCAACCGATTGCCGAACCTACGGTAATTAATGATTTAGAGATTGGAACAGAATACATAGGAAATGCACTGGTGATTGATGGCTACACGATCGTAGGGCCTGAAACTTATACAATCAATGTTTCCGAGGATCCAAATAGCAATATCATTACTTTCCGTTATGATGAAAATCCAGTGACTAAAGAAAAAGCAGCTGTAACTGTTAAGTATATTAATGAGAAGGGGGAATCGATTGCTGAAGATAAAATAATAAGTGACCTGGAAGTCGGCTCTACACATACAGAAGAAGCGTTACTTATCGAAGGATACGAATTGCTGAGTACCAAAGTCCAAACGATAGAAATACAAAGCGAAGGCAATATCATTACATTTATATATGAAACTAAGGAAACAACGCCGCCAGAAAATGAAAAAGCCGATTTGACTGTGAAATATATTGATGAGCATGGTCAATCGATTGCTAATGATAAAATAATCCAAGACTTAGAGGTTGGCTCTACATATACGGAAGAAGCGTTACTTATCGAAGGATACGAATTGCTGAGTGCCAAAGTCCAAACGATAGAAGTACAAAGTGATGGCAACACCATTACATTTATATATAAAGCCAAAGAAACATCACCGTCAGAAAATGAAAAAGCCGATCTGACTGTCAAATATATCGATGAGCAAGGTCAATCAATTGCGGAGAAAAAAGTAATAACTGATTTAGAGATTGGGAAGATTCACAAAGAAGAAGCGTTGCTAATCAAAGGATATGAACTAGTTAATCCGAAGTTAGCGATACAAGAAGTCATGATTGAAAAGGGAACAAACACGATCACGTTTATCTATAAGAAAATCAAAACAACAGTAGCGTTAGCAGAAAACGTTGCTTTCATTTATGGTACAGAAGGAAAACAAATGACGGCGGTTATTCCAGGAGGAACAACGATGTATGTTGTTTTGAACGGGGAAATCATCGGAAAAGCCAAACAAGAAAAGGTCAATTCTTCTCGTTTAGTAGATGTAAAAGTAGAAGAACCGACGACGATTTATTTATCTAAAGCTGTAGCAAATGGGGAAACAGTTCAATACTATACAGAAAATGAAGCCGGAGAAAAATCAGTCATCTCAGAAATTACACGCCAAGAAAAGACGGATCAAACAAATAAACCAACTGAGAATGACGACAACAAACAAGATCAAAGTAAAGTGGATACCACAACTGAAACGAATAAAAATAAAGAAAGTACCGAAAAGAAAGAATCAAATCAAACGTCAACTTCAAAAAATGGTAGCACCACAAAAAATAATTCTACAGGTACGACCAAAACCACCGTATCTGGAAAAGCTACTTTACCAAAAACAGGAGAGCAACAAAATCGCTTATTGCGCAGTTTAGGAATGGCACTTTTAGTAACGGTAATGGGGATCAGTTACATATTAAAGAGAAAAAATAGAATAAAACAAGATTAAAAATCATTCAATGAAAAATAACTAAAAAAACACAGACCTCCAGAAGTATCTAGATACTTCCGGGGGCCTGTGTTTTTGTTCTCGCTTCCTATTTACTGGCAGTGATAGCGGACAGGATACTTATTTTTTCGGGATCGGATAAAACTGTTAATTCTTTATTGATCTATGTGAGTAAACTTTGTCATAATGACTGAGAAATAACCAAAATCTAACTAGTTCAAGGTTGCTTATTGTTCAAATTATGCGATTTATATGTATCAGTCAGCAGGGAATGCTTAGATTCAATCGTTAGTATAGGAAAATGTTCAGAATCATTCAATTTTATAATGAGACTAGATAATAAAATTTTATCTTTCATTACTTGGTATTTTTTTTGTAAGGGATAAGCACGAGATTTTTTGTCTCCGTAGTTTCTTCCTCGCTTAAAGGAGTGAGAATAATCGTTTCATTCTTCTTACTGACTTTGTAAGACATGATGTCACTTGTAGACCAAAGTTCCTTCCAAGTCATTATATCTCCTTTAATCGTATAACGAAACTCTTCTTTTATATGCTTACTGAATTGTTTGATAAATTTCTTCATATGTACACTATTGGATTCATCGTCTACAGAGTAATCGATACTTGAAAAATCTAAGTTAAAACTAGCTTTACGGTTAGAAAAGGTAAGGGTCATTTTGGGATCATCAGTAGAGTCCGTCCCTTCAATTACCCACACATTTGCTTTTAGATCCTTAACTAAACGATTTGCTTGCTCGTCTTTTTTCCTTTGACACCCACATGCGCTAAGTAACAACAATGTGAATAAAACCAATAAACGAACGCTCTTTTTTTTCACTTGCTTTCCTCCTTTCTATTTTCTTTAGTGTTCAAGAGAAGAAGACTTGCCCTCTAAGCAAATAAAGAGTTGCGAGTGCTTAAATTAGATAAATAATCTCCCGCTTTTTAGATAATTTATAAAAATTGAAAACGTGGGCTCCTTTCGTTCAGGATCAAATTATTCTTCTCTTATCAGAAATAACGCAACCATTCAATGATGAAACATGTTTCTCGTTGTGAATATCTCTAAGTTAAGTTTAAAGCTTATCTGATTTCATGACAATCAGAAATTGAAGAAAGAGAATTGATCTTGCTCAGTGACCAATCCAAACCAAACTTGAGAAGATAATGTAAAGCGTATTTCAATTTCTGAAAACAAAAAAATGATTCATTCAAAGAAATAATTATAAAAAAAGGAAAAAAATTTGTATATTTTTGGTTAAACTATTGGAAAATAAAAAGGTATTAAATGATGTAGTGAGCGCTGAAATGACGTAAACAAGTTTCAAAATATCTTTTAGTTAGAAAGTCGTGGGTTAGCATTGAGGAGTTGATTTTTAATATCGCTGATTTTCTTTGGTAGTAGGCCAGTTCCTATCTTTTATAATCAATTATTAAATGAGGAGGGGTATGTATGTTTCTAATATTTATGTTTATCTTTTTTATTTCCGCATTCTTACTCTTGATGTATGGCGTAATTAAAAGTCGCAAAGTCACTGTTCCATTTTTTCTGCTACTTTTTTTGGGAACTTATTGTTTCTTCAACGTGGCTAAAGATGTACTAGACGAACTGGATTTGGGAAGCAAAACGTCTTTCAATCAATTAGATGATGATATTTTTGAAATTGACGATTGATGAGATAATCATAAAATGCAGTGAAATTTTTAGCATTACCAACGATATACTATTAGTAGCTATTTCTCAAAAGTGTAGGTGAATCACCAGAGCAATCTTTATACGACTAGCAGTAACGTAATCTTTTTCTGTGCTATGGAAAAAATAGGACTAGATTTTTCAAGTAATTGAATAAAAAATTGTTGTGTATATGTTTTGATAGCGGTGAATCTTACTAACATCAAAAGTATAGAGTCAACTTTTATCAACAGTTCGAATTCTGGTCAACTTTCTAGAACAATAAAAAAACTTGCTAAATCATTAATCGATGAAGTAAGTTTTTTTATTGAGAGGGTACAAGAGATAGTGCATTTACATTCGCAGCATGTCGTTTATTACTTTATCAAACGACTAGTAAAATTTTTGTAGCAGATATAGTTTTTACTATATCCATTTAAGGAATTGTGTTATTTAAAACGATGAAGGATTGTATGCAATGAAAATATATTGGATGTTGTATTTGCAAATTCTAAACAAATCATTTTGTAGTTCTGTTCATCGGACTGATGATTTGTAATGAGTCAGAACAATGTACAGGAGAAGCATCAAGGTATTATCGACAAATCAATAAATGTTATGAGCGACGTAGAGACAATCAAATGCACTGTAGTAAAAATGAGAAGAGAGTCGGGGAAACAGAACATTTAGCTGTTGAAAGTCATTTGAAGGATAGCGCTACTTGATTTGAGCAGTAGGATAAATGATTGGTTAGGATATTAATTCTGTATCTCTTAATTTGGCACAACCACTATTAAATCTGTGTTATACTAAGTTATATTTCGAGATAAAGAGGAGTTAATTGGGTGGTATGATTAAAAAAATTAAGAGCAACAGACATTTATTTATTGTTTTATTTTGTATTTTTGGTTTTATGCTTCTTTTAAATAGTATGTCTCCTTTGGTACACGACGATTATTACTATTTTGTAAAGACCTCAAGCATAAAAACAATTTTGTTTGATGAGTATCAACAATATATGACTTGGACTGGGAGATCGGTAGTCCATATTATTTTTCGTTTTTTTACTAAACTTCCAAAAATATATTTTAATGTGTATAATTCTTGCATGTTTTCCCTATTGGTTTATCAAATTATTATGTTTTCTTCCATAGTAAAAGAGCGAACTACTAAGAATGTTTATCTAAAAGCGTTTATCATCTTTGCATTAATGTGGACATTTACCCCAGCTTTCAATAATGTTTACTTATGGTTGGCTGGTTCTGTAAATTATCTCACTGCAATGGTGATTATGTTATCTTTTATTCTGGTTTATCATCGATATATAGCAGAATCTGAAGAACAAAATAATAGTCTTTTTAAAACAATAGGCATGCTTCTTTTAGGTATAGTAGCTGGTTGGTGTAACGAAAATACCTCCGGAGGAACGTTGTTCATTGTTATAGCATATACTGTTCTTTCCTATTTTTATAAGAAGAAAAAAATTGAAAAATGGATGATCGCAGGTATTGTTGGAAATATTGTAGGTTTTCTTTTTATGGTTATGGCACCTGGGAACGATATCAGAGCGACTTATTTTCATAGAAGTACGCTTTCAACTGCTTGGAAAATTCTTGATGCAATCCCTGCAATCAGTCATGCGTTACAGGATAATGCCATGTTCCCTCTAACGATAGGATTAGCTTTGCTTGTTTTATCATACTTAAATAGTAGTTTTACACTTAGTAATATTCTAAGTTCGTTATTTTTCGTGGGAGGTCTATTGACAATAGGCGTGCTTGCAATTTCTCCAACTGCGTTATCTTGGTCTAGATCTTATTTCGGAGGAGTTATTTTTCTTTTCATATCTATAGTAATTAGTCTTTTTGAATTATTAACAAATTTCGATAGAAGCAATAAAGTTGTTTTTTCTATGATTTTCAGTTATTTACTAGTTAGTTTTTTATTATTGTTTTTCAATGGAACTGCAGACATCTATAAAAATTATGTAAGTTATAATCGCCAAACTGAATCCATTAAAAAGCAAATGAAGAGTGGCGAAATGGATATAGTTGTTCCACCATTAAATTATAAGACACAAACAATTTATCCAGTTCACAATGATGGTGATATTACTATGGATAAGAATAACGAAAGAAATAGAAGCGTTGCTGCATATTGGGGAGTAAACAGTATTCGACTAGAAGAAAAAACAGAATAGTGGATTCAAATATTTTTCATTTCATATATGAATGTTCGGACACGATTTAGGTCGTGTCTTTTTGTTTCCATATAATTTTAGTATGAATCAAAAAATAGTTGAGTGGGACCCAATGAAAAATCAGCGTGAGAGATGAATCTTTCGGACTTGAAAATGAGCTTGAATAAATTTCATTTAACGAAAACTACCGAAAATAAAAAATGCCTAAATCCTTTTAAAATAAGGATTTAAGCATTTAGTGAAATCTACCGAAATCTCACAATGGAGACGGCGGGAGTCGAACCCGCGTCCAAACACATCGCCACTTAAAAATCTACGTTCATAGTCAACTCATTTGTGGTTTCGCTTTACAGCTTGCCGAGTGACAGGCATTCTGTATCGCTAGTCTGATGATCTCTTTAACAACTTACAGACGGAAAGTTGTCACGTATCCCACTAAATTTGAGACCCTTACTCGAGCACATGGGCGATGCCGAGAGGATCTACGCTAACTGTTTTTAGGCAGCTAAAGCGTAAGAGTTGTTTTCGTTTTTAGCAGTTATATTTAACTGTAACGTTTTAACGTAGACGTAACCTACGAAACGCAATTCAAGCTCAAACTGTGCCTGTCGAATCCGTAACGTCCCCGTTATAAACAAGGGTTACGTGTATTTTTCATACAATTTATATTATAGCACAAAATTGAATTTTTTCAATGAGAAACGATCACGGAAAAAGCAAATCGTCCGAAGTATCAAGAGATGATTCTCAATAGCTAATACTGTAAAAAATCATCTCTCAGTTACTCGGAAATATACATCGTATCTAGTTAAAAAGCTTTCAACATTCACCTGATATTGGCTAGATGAATCACCTTTCTACTAGCTAGCATCCTTATCAGCAGAATTTCATCGTTTTTCGATTAAAAATCAAATCAAGTCAAAATGTTTGAGCGCATGAACGATTCCGCCCTCAGTGTTTTTCTTTGTAATAAAAGTGGATAGTTCTTTGAGATCATTATAAGCATTGCCCATCGCGATCTTGTTGTCGCATGCTTCTAACAGTGCAAAGTCATTTGGTCCATCACCAAATCCAAATGTAGGCACATCAACAAGGTTTAATTCTTGTTTTAAACGTTTCACTCCTGCACCTTTCGAGATTCCTTTTTTGACCGTGTCAATCGAGTAAGGACCATTTCGATAAAAAGTCAGATCAGGAAATTGTTCATGATAATATTCATCCCCAGATTGAGAGAGGATAAGTAACATATTGATTGGATGATCCAAATAAGCTTGCGGATTGATTTCTGGTACATTTGAATGGATAAAGTTATAGGCATCAATCATCGTTTGTGTGTGTGCAGTACACCAAATATGTTGATGGTTATAAAATGAGAGCTGGTGCCCTTGTATTTGGACATGTTCGAGCATCTTTTGACAGTCTTCAGTTGCGATTATTTCAGAATGAACTTCTTGACCATCCACGCTGATGTAAGAACCATTCATCGTAACAGCAGAGGAAATACCAGCATCTGACATGATATGTTTGATTTCAGCTTCAGTTCGTCCAGTTGCTATGACTGGCAGGACGTTATTTGCCTGTAGTGCTTGCATTGCTTCGGCCACTTCTGGTGTGATTTTTGATTGAGCATCTAACAGTGTTCCATCAAGATCAAAAAAAGTAATTGCACGATAATTTGACACAAAAAAAAACCCCTTTTTTATTCGATTACCCCTATCTTAACAAAGAATGAACAAAAGACAAACCTTTCGTGAAGAATTACCGAATATATTGGTTCAAGTTAATTTTTAGAGTATACTAGAAAGAGAGATTTAGGAGGGATCATATGATTTTTTTAGTTGTCGGAGTATTTTTGACTATCCTAGGTTGCTTGTTTCTTTTTATCCCTTCTAAAGGGAATCTGCCTTTTTATGGTTACCACTCATCGCGAGCCACAAAATCCGATGTTCACTGGCGGTTAGCACAAAAAACAAGTGGAAAATATTTTTTTATTTTCGGTTTATTGATGGCCTTGATCGGCTATTTACTAAAATTAACTGGACAGACAAACTATTTTATAATCGAGATGTTGGTTTTAGTTTTTCCAATTATGCCGATTTTTATCTTAACTGAAAAAAAATTACAAGAACTCGATGATAGTATTGGAGGAAATAAAAAATGAATATTTTAATGATAGAAGATAATCAATCCGTATCTGAAATGATGCAGATGTTTTTTTTGAATGAAGGATGGGAAGCAACTTTTAAATATGACGGAAAAGAAGGTCTAGATGCTTTTTTAGAAAGACCGAATTACTGGGACATGATCACTTTAGACCTGAACTTGCCAACGATGGATGGTATGCTTGTTGGAAGAGAAATTCGGAAAGTCTCTAGTACAGTTCCGATCATTATGTTAACAGCTCGTGATTCTGAAAGTGACCAGGTTATTGGATTAGAGATGGGCGCAGATGACTACGTGACCAAACCTTTTAGCCCACTAACTTTGATTGCCCGAATGAAAGCTTTACACCGTCGTAGTGAATTGGTAGAGGTAAAAGAAGAAACAAATAACTCGGACGATCACTTCGATATCGAAACAGATCACTTTAAGATGAATACAAAAACACGTGAAGCTTATTTAAATAAAGCACCAATCGAAGGTTTGACACCGAAAGAGTTTGATCTATTATTTACACTAGCTAAAAAACCACGCCAAGTATTTTCTCGGGAACAATTACTGGAATTAGTGTGGGATTATCAATACTTTGGTGATGAACGAACGGTTGATGCGCATATCAAAAAGCTTCGACAAAAAATCGAAAAGGTTGGACCACAAGTCATTCAAACGGTTTGGGGCGTAGGTTATAAATTTGATGATTCTGGTGTGGCCTAATGCGCTATCTTTACCAGCAGTTATTAGCCTTTTGCGGAATGATCGCGATGATCATTTTGATCGTAGGTGTTTCTTTTACGCAACTGACTAAGCAAACCATTGAAGAAAATAATTACCAACAACTTTTTGGCTATGCAGAATCTGTCGAGAAGACAACACAGACATACACAGACACGTTTCCTCAATTAAGCCAAGATCAAGCGTTTCAAAATGCATTATTATTAACGGAACAAGTCTTATCAGAACAAAATGTCAATTTTATTTTTATCGATAAGAACGAACGGGTCATTTATCCTACTGATAATGTGGTATTGAACTTTACGATTAAAGCGGAACAATGGGATAATCTGCGTCATGGAAGACAAGTAAAATTTACCTCCAACAAAAATATACTAGGACAAAATCAAGCGACGTCTTATGCCTTAGTACCTTTTAATTTAAATCATGAATTTTATGGTGGCTTGGTTGTTAGTCAACCGGCTAAAAATATCGATAATAGTGTTCGATCGGTCACATTGAATCTGTTTAAAGGTTTTATTTTTTCAAGTATTGTTGCTATACTAGCGAGTTATGCGTTTGCTGCTTTTCAGGTTAAAAGGATCAATCGTTTACGTAATGCAACGAAAGAAGTCACGAATGGAAATTTTGATGTCCAATTGCCAGTTCATGATAAAGATGAATTTGATGAATTAGCGGATGACTTCAACAAAATGACGAATTCTTTAAAAGAATCTCAGGCTGAAATCGAAGAGCAAGAAAACCGCCGAAGACAATTTATGGCAGATGCTTCTCATGAAATGCGTACGCCGCTAACCACAATCAACGGGTTACTTGAAGGTCTAAAATATAATGCAATTCCTGAAGACCAAAGAGAAAATGCGATCAACTTGATGAAAAATGAAACAGAACGACTGATACGCTTAGTTAACGAAAATCTAGACTATGAAAAAATCAGAACCAATCAAATCAGTATGGTTATTAAAAGATTCAATGGTACAGAAACATTGAAAAATATTGTGGCACAGCTTGAAACAAAAGCAGAAGTTGCAGGGAATGTTTTAGTTTTACAAGCAGAAGATGATGTGGAAGTGTATGCAGACTATGACCGATTTGTGCAAATCATGGTGAATATCATCCAAAATGCGATTCAATTTACAGAAAATGGAACGATCACGATCTCTTTAGAAAAAGGTTATCTAGAAACGATTATCCGAATTAAGGATACAGGTATCGGAATGACTGAACAACAAATGAAGAGTATTTGGGATCGTTATTATAAAGTTGATCCCTCAAGAAAGAATACAAAATACGGGGAATCAGGTCTAGGACTTCCAATCGTTCAACAGCTAGTTCGGCTTCATAAAGGAAAACTGGAAGTAGAAAGCGAATTGGGGACAGGAACAACATTTACAGTTAAATTACCAGATGTAGAAATAAAATAAACAAAGAGACTGATCCAAAAATTGGTTCAGTCTCTTTTAGTATCTCTAAAAACGAATAAACGGCGTTCAAGAAGCAATTCCTCAACAATTAAGAGAGGAGCTAAATAGTGTTCAAAGAACTGATCTTCGGCAATAAGGGTGAAACTCTCAAAACATAGGAAGCTGTGAATTTCATCCTTATTACATAGGTCAAGTTGCTCTTTCCACGACCTCTTTTTATCGTTCATCATAGATTTGGTCGATATACTGACTATGAGCAATGGTTTCATCATGAGTCAGTAAAAGAATGGCGATTTTTTTGTTTTTGACTAGATAATCAAATAGATCAAGAATTTCTTGTGCTTCAATTACTTTAAGTTCGTCCAGCACTTCTTCAATGATGAGTTTGTCTTTTTTAGCAAGTAACGCATGCAACAATTGAAGTTTGATTTTATCAAAAAGAGAGAGTTGATCAGGTTCTCTGTTAAGAAGTGCTGGATCAATCTTGAGCATTTCTTGAAAAGATAAACGTTCTTTTTTATTTTCAGATAAATTCAGTAGTACTTGATCTTTGGTTTTTAAATAAGGGAAGAGAGGCCAATCTTTTTGGACGATAAGTAATTGTTTGGGACTCGATACAATCGCTTGTTCTTTTAGCGCTGTTAATAGTTCTTCTTGTTTTGCTTTTGGGCAAAGAATAACAGCTAATTCTCCTAAAGACATTATTGGCTTACATGTATTCATGAAAGATCACCTTACCTTTTTTTAAACGTTGATAGAAAATCGTAAATTGTAAGAGACTAATGCATAGACTGATGGAGATAAGAAGGCCAACCGTTTGTAGGAAACTCTTAAACGTATCGAAGAAAAAAGCATCGTTTACAAAATCAATTTTAAAAAAAGTTTGTTGATCCATCGGTATGGCTAATGGTCGAGTAGTCGATATAAGTGAATGGGTGTCAGGCAATTCAAATAATCTTAGACTCCAAAAATTAAGATGTTGCAACAGTGCTTGATAAATGTTTTGAAAAAGCACAATCCCGATAAATAAGAGTGTGCAACAGATCAGTAATGGTAAGATCATTTGCCAGATAATCAAAAGAAAAATTCTAGTTTTCGATAAACCAGCTAAACGCCAGTTGATCAATTCACGTTGGTCTTGTTTTAATGTTCGCTGAAAGAAAAAGATAAATGCGCCAACAAACAAGAACAGTAATAACAAGATCAGCTCGACATAAAATTGTTTCACTGATAGAAAAGACGGAAAGTGTACTTTTAAGGACGTCGTGTCCAAGAAACTAAGACGATCTTCAATTTGTGCATAAAGTGTTGATTGTAAATGATATAAGTTACACACAAGCATCAATAAAAAAGCAGTGACACTTGTAAATAAGCAACTAAAGAGTGTCTGTTTTTTATAATAACGCATTCTTGCAACTGAATAGCGGAGTATTCTCATCACTTTCACCTCATTTTAAATTATAGAAAATGAATATGAATAAAGTATGAAATTCATATAGTAAAATCAGGAAATCCCTATTTTTTAATAAACGAAAATGACGATAAATCAACTGTTCCGCTATATTTTGTGAATAAAATCCAATGTTCATGGATGGTTCTAATACGTGAGTTTAAGCTCTATTTTCTAGAAAAACGCCAGAGTAACTCAAATTAAAGTGCATGAAAAAAGCTAAGAATTAACGAAAAACAAGAATTGGTTTTCGTCAATCTTAGCTTTTATAATCATTACTTCTATGGGCACGTAATCCTTTTGAAAGAAAGGCTAGCTATTTATCAGATTCAGAAGAAGGAACTGAATCACTCGTCTGTGTCCCATTTATTTGTTGGTAAGTTTTGGTTTCATATAGATCTTTTGTTGATTGGTTATTGTTTTGACTAAAGACACTTGTTGATTTGTCACCTAGTTCTTTTTCTTTTTCAAGCAACTGTTTCATGCCGTTTTTGTAATCAAATTGACTTGCTTCAATTGGGTCTAACCCAGTATCTGTAGAAAAGCGGAGTAAGTCACCATTGTTGATTTGATCTGAAACAGCTAACTGTTTATTCGCTTTTTCTTTCAATGCATCAATTTCATTTTGAACTTCTTGAGTCGGTTCTGTAATGGCTTGTCCGGTTTTGTTATCGTAAATCGTTCCGCCATAATAAGTGTATTTAGGAGTAATAAAATCACCATCACGGAAAGTAACAAGTTGATCATGTTGCTTAGAAAAGAGATCTTGTCCTAGCTGATTGTAGTTTTTGGTATCTACTCCTAACAGATGGAGTAGAGTAGGTAATGCATCCACTTGTCCGCCATAGGTATGATTGATTCCACCGTTTGTTTGTCCAGGCAGATGGATCATGTAGGGAACTCGTTGCATTTGTGCATTGTCAAAGTTTGTCCATGTATCACTTGTTTTACCCACTAGTTCCGCTAACGATTTATTTCTAGAGTTAGAAATTCCGTAGTGATCACCATAAAGGACGATGACAGAATTATCATAAAGACCACTAGCTTTCAAATAGTTGAAAAATTCTTCAACTGCTGTATCGAGATAATTCGCTGTTGCAAAGTATCCGTTGATCGTTTCATCATTTGTCGTAGCTAGCGGGAAGCCTGCTTCTTCGTTTGTGAACTTAGAATAAGGATAATGATTAGATACCGCAATAAATTTAGAATAAAAAGGTTGTTGTAAATGTTCTAAATATTGTACTGATTGTTGGAAGAACGGTTTATCATGCAATCCATATTGGAATGAATTGTCGTCATTGACATCATAATAAGAAGCATCAAAGAAATAGTTGTAACCTAATTTTTTATAGGTCTCATTACGATTCCAGAATGTACCAGCGTTACCATGGAAGGCAGCACTCGTATAACCTTGTGTCTGACTCAAAATATCAGGAGCAGCTTGGAAGGTATTCTTTCCACCTAATTGAGTGAATAACGATCCTTGATTTAAACCAAATAGTGAATTTTCAAATAAGGTTTCAGCATCACTGGTTTTACCTGCTTTAACTTGATGGAAGAAATTGTCAAAGCTAAATGTACTGTTACTATGATATAAACTATTCAGAAATGGCGTTACTTCATGTTCTACACCATTGGCATCTTTTAGTTTATAGTCGATCAAGAATTGTTGGAAACTTTCTAAATGGATATAAATCACATTTTTTCCTTTAGCAATACCAAATGTTTCATCATTTGGTTCAGCATAGTGATCTTTGATATAACTTTCTACTTCTTTCAGATCATTAGGACTTGCTTCTGCTCGTACTTGGTTCGTTTGGTAAGTCTGGATACCATCATAGACGGTAAACGCATTGATACCTAAATATTTGACTAAATAATCTCTAGAAAAAGTACGAGTCAATAACTCTGGGCGATCGGCTTCTGCTAAAAATAAATTTCCAGAAAAAATCATGACTGACAAAGTCGAGATCGCAAAAGCCATTCGTGCACGAATCGGTTGTGGATCCATTTTGATTTTTTTGGTTATCAATAATGCAGCGACAATGATAAAGTCGATCCAATAAAGGACGTCATATGGTCTAAATAAGCGAATAGCACTTTCGCCAAGTCCGCTAGCTACTTTTCCTGCCCCCAAGATGGTATTGATCGTAATAAAATCCGTAAACTCACGATAATAAGTTACGTTAGAGAACACCAGTAAAGTCAATAGGAAATAAATGACCATCATTGTAATATAAGATGCTTTCGTCCGTCTCACATATAACGCAATCCCCATTAACAACAACGTGGTAGCGATCGGATTGATAAACAGTATAAAGTATTGTATGCCACTTTCGATGCCTAAATTGAAATCAAACAAATAGGCAAAAATTGTTTTTAGCCAAAGTAAAACAGCTAATAAAGAAAAAAATCCGAGCCTTTTATTCAAAAAGGCGGGTGTTTTTATTCGTCTCAATGTAATCTCCCTTTCCCCACTCTTCTCATTTACAGAGTGTTATGAAGTTATGATTGCTCAAACTACATATTCCATCCTATTTTACTAGTACGCAAATCCAGTGTCAATCGAAACCAAACGCTTACACCGGTGATTAAGGATTTCTTATTCTTTTGTGAACGCTAGCACTAAGACAGCCTGCTTAATATTTGGTATACTGATTAATGATAAAGGTAAAGTAGGTGAGTCAATGAAAGTACAAATTAAGAAAAAAGCAGGAAATCGTATAAAGAACGGTTATCCATTGATTCAAAAGGAAGATTTGGTCCAGTCGTACAATGAAACCACGCAGTGGATCGAATTGGTTGATCAACAAGATAATTTCTTAGCTAAGGGCTATTTAGGTAAACAAAACAAAGGAATCGGTTGGGTTTTGAGTCAACAAAATGAAACGTTTGACCAGGCATTTTTTGAGAAAAAGTTTTCTGAAGCTAAAGCAAAAAGACAAGCTTTTTTCATAGATGAACAAACAACAGCATTTCGTTTATTTAACGGAGAAGGGGATGGCATCGGTGGTCTGATCATTGATTATTATGAACACTATGCAGTATTTTCTTGGTATAATGAAACTCTTTATACTTACCGCCATTTGCTCTTCTCAGCGTTTCAACAAGTTTATCCTGAGATAAAGGGTGCTTACGAAAAAATCCGTTTTGAAACAAATGAATTTCCTGAAAGTCAGTATGTTTATGGAGAAACAGCTCCTGAACCTTTAATCATCAAAGAAAATGGCGTCTCTTACGCCACTTATTTGAATGAAGGGCTGATGACAGGCATCTTTTTAGATCAAAAAGAAGTCAGAGGAGCTTTGATCGATGGACTTGGTCTAGGAAAGTCTGTTTTGAATATGTTTAGCTATACTGGGGCTTTTTCAGTTGCGGCAGCAATGGGTGGTGCTTTGGAGACCACGAGTGTTGACTTAGCAAAGCGAAGTTTGAAAAAAACACAGGAACAATTTAAAATCAACGGTTTGGATCTTCAGACACAAAAAATCATTGTGATGGATGTTTTTGCCTATTTTAAATATGCTAAAAGAAAGCAGCTGACTTATGATCTCATTGTGCTTGATCCTCCAAGTTTTGCGAGAAACAAAAAGAAAGTGTTCCGAGTAGCCAAAGATTATGGCGAATTGGTTAAAGATAGCTTGGCTATTTTATCGGACGAGGGAACGCTTATCGCTTCAACGAACGCAGCTAACGTGAGTACCGATCAGTTCAAAAAAATGATCGAAAATGAACTAATGCTAGCCAATGTTGAATATGAAGAAATCACTCGTTTTCGATTACCACAAGATTTCCAAACCATTGAAGCCTTTCCAGAAGGGGATTATTTAAAAGTATTTATCTATCAAATTAGGAAATAAGGGGGGAGGACAGATGGTGCAAGTGAAAGGACTAAACTTAGGAAAAGGACATCCTAAAATTTGTGCGCCAATGATCGGAGACACTCGTGAAGAACTTTTGCGAGAAGCGATTTTAGCCAAAGAAGCTGGTGCTGATTTAGTGGAGTGGCGAATTGATTATTATGAAGATGTCTTTCAATATGAAAAAGTCACAGAAACGTTGGTACTGATCCATGAGATGCTCGACGGGTTACCGGTGCTTTTCACTTTTAGAACAATAGCAGAAGGTGGCAAACGAGATATAACGATCCGAGCATATCACGAGTTGTACCTACAGATGATCCGCTCTGGTTTAGTCGATATGGTTGATTTAGAATTAGACAAAATTGAAAGCCTTGAAAAAGAGTTGTTAGCAGAAATCAAACAGCGCAACATCCCGTTGATTATCAGCAGTCATAATTTTAAAGAGACCCCAGCTGATCCAGTCTTATTGTATCAATTGAATATGATGGAACATCTTGGTGCAGATATCGGTAAAATAGCGGTAATGCCCCATAACGAACGAGATGTGTTACGTTTGATGGAGCTAACGAGACGGGCGGGAGCGTTTGTGTCCATGCCTCTGATTACAATGTCAATGGGACAGCTCGGAATGATTTCGCGCTTATCGGGAAATTTGACTGGTTCGGTCATGACCTTTGGTGCGTTAACCTCTGAAAAAGCATCAGCATCTGGACAAATCACTGTAAAGGAACTAAAATCAATAATCAAATTATTAAATTGAAACAATCTAATTTGAAGGTGAAAATGTTGGGAAAGAAGAAACAAGTGAAAACAAATGCGATCCGCTTAGTGGAGCAAAAGAAAATCAAGTATACTGAACATGAGTATGCTTGGGATGAAGCACATTTAAGTGCATCTTCTGTCGCTGAGCAACTTTCTGAAAGTGAACACCGCATTTATAAAACACTCGTAGCGGTTGGAAACAAAACAGGAACGATCGTAGCGGTCATTCCTGGTAATCGAGAGTTAGATCTAAAAAAATTAGCAAGAGTATCTGGAAACAAAAAAGTAGAAATGTTACATCTGAAAGACTTAGAAGCTACCACTGGTTATATTCGTGGCGGCTGCTCGCCAATTGGGATGAAGAAATTATTTCCTACTTATTTAGAACAAACAGCACAATCACAAGAAACGATCATTGTATCAGCAGGAAAAAGAGGACACCAAATGGAGCTAGCACCTCAAGCCATTTGTGATTTAACTAAAGGGACTTTTGCTGATCTTGTACTGTGATGCAGTCGGCAATTCATCAGTTTATCAACTAAAAAAAGAAAAAACAGTAACGAAAAGAGTCAGACATCTTCTACTCCCTTCGTTACTGTTTTCGTTTAATCAGCTAAGAAAAGCGGCATTCATTCCTGCTACATGTCCAGTTGCAAAAGCCGCAGTAATATTGAACCCACCAGTATATCCATTAACATCTAGCAATTCACCAGCAAAAAATAATCCATTGACCAATTTGCTTTCTAATGTTTTTGGATTGATCTCTTTTAGTGAAACGCCACCACCAGTCACAAAAGACTTTTCGATGGCAAAAGTTTTGGTTATTTTGAAAGAAAAACTTTTGCAAAGCTCCGCAAATTGTTGGATCTCTTTTTCTGTCGTTTGACTACCAGTTTGTTCCGTTAATCCACTTTTTTCAAGGAAAAAGAGAAGCAAGCGTTCAGGTAAAAAGCCATGCCAAGCATTACTCAATGTTTTCTTCGATTGTTGGCTTTTAGCAGTCAATTCGTTGATCAATTCTTGAAGCGAACGATTCGGAAAACAGTCTAAGACGACCGTGACAGGTTCTCCAGTCGTTTGCAACTCTTGATTGATGAAACTTGAACATCTCAATGCCGCAGGTCCAGAAATCCCAAAATGAGTGAAAAGCAAGTCCATAACATGTTCGGTGATGACTTTACCTTTCTTGTTTAATACGCTTAAAGAAATATCTTGTAAAGATAATCCTTGCAAGGTTTTATCCTTGATAAAAGTTTCTTCAGAAACCAGTGGAGATTCTGTTGCATACAAGGGTGTGACAGTGTGACCGACTTTTTTAACGATTTTATAGCCATCACCTGTAGAACCAGTCGACGGATAGGTTCGCCCCCCAGTAGTTAATACGACACAAGAGGATTGAAATTCTTCAAATTCCGTTCGTACACCATAGATTTTTCCGTCGCTATGCACTAATTTTTCGACTCGGGTGCCAAAGAGCATCGTAACATTTAATTCATTTAAACGATGGATCAAGGCTTCGATAATCGTTTTTGACTTATTCGTCACAGGAAACATCCGACCATGATCTTCTTCTTTTAAATGAACACCTTGAGATTCGAAAAATTCCATGATATCAAAATTATTCCATTGGGAAAATGTACTGTATAAAAATTTGCCATTTCCAGGAATATGAGCAATCAAATCATCAACTGGACGGTTATTCGTGACATTACATCTTCCGCCACCTGTCATTAATAATTTTTTTCCAGCTTTTTTATTTTTTTCAATTAAGAGAACCTTTGCGCCATATTCAGCCGCACTAATTGCAGCCATCATACCACTAGTTCCAGCACCGACTACAATCACATCATAGGTTGTTTCCATTTCCTCACCTCAGAGAAAGTGTAGCATATTTATGAAAAGAAAGCAGGAAATGTTTTGAGCATCTAATAAAAATAGGCTAAAATAAAAGAAGATTATAAAAGGAGTGTGAAACAATGACAAACGCAACAGAATACGTCCAACGAATTCAAAATAATATTCATCAAAAAGACACAGGACAAGTCGAATTTTTACAAGCCATTGATGAATTTATGCCTTCAGCTACTCAATTTTTAGAAAAACATCCTGAATACATCAAACGCAATATTTTAGGATTGTTGTCAGAACCAGAAAGAATCATTCAATTTCGCGTGCCGTGGCAAGATGACGAAGGAAACTGGCAAGTCAATCGTGGATACCGCATTCAGTACAATTCAGCAATCGGCCCTTATAAAGGCGGGTTGAGATTCCACCCGAGTGTGAATTTAAGTATTCTTAAATTCCTAGCTTTTGAACAAATTTTCAAAAATAGTCTAACTGGTCTACCAATCGGTGGAGGAAAAGGCGGAAGTGACTTTGATCCAAAAGGAAAATCAGACGATGAAATCATGCGTTTTTGTCAAAGTTTCATGCTGGAGCTATCCAAGCATATCGGTCCTTCCATCGATGTACCTGCTGGAGATATTGGAGTCGGTGCCAGAGAAATCGGTTATTTGTTTGGAGAATATAAACGATTAAAACAATATGATGCCGGTGTCCTTACTGGAAAACCATTAGATTTTTGGGGAAGTAAGATTCGTACGGAAGCAACTGGATACGGATTGGTTTATTATGTCAAACATCTTTTACAAGCAGAAAAAGACTCTTTTGAAGGAAAAACAGTTCTGGTATCTGGTAGCGGAAACGTTGCCATCTATGCCATTGAAAAAGTTCAAGAATTAGGTGGGAAAGTCATCACATGTTCTGATTCCAGTGGGTTTATCTATGATCCAGAAGGAATCGACCTGGCACTATTAAAAGAAGTCAAAGAAGAAAAAAGGGAACGGTTGACCGCTTATGCAGAAAAACGTGATTCTGCTGTCTATCATGCTGGTCAATCTGTCTGGACTTTGAAAGAAACTGCAGATATCGCGCTTCCTTGCGCTACTCAAAACGAGATAGACGAAACGCTTGCTAACAACTTGGTTGAATGTGGCGTGAAAATCATCGCAGAAGGCGCAAACATGCCATGTACTCTTGAAGCTGTCAATGTTTTTGAAAAAGCCAATGTGTGGTATTGTCCTGGGAAAGCAGCTAATGCCGGCGGTGTCGCTGTCTCAGCATTAGAAATGAGTCAAAATGCTCAACGATTGTCTTGGGAAAGTGAACAAGTGGATCGCCAATTAGATGAAATCATGAAAAATATTTATCAAACGTGTCGCCAAACGGCAGCAGCTTATGGCAATGAAAAAAATCTATTGCTAGGAGCAAATGTTGCAGGTTTTGAAAAAGTAGCGAAAGTGATGTATGCACAAGGATTAGTTTAGTGTTTGAAATTTTCTTGTAAATATTAGCTTCAATTCATTTATTTGCTTGAAAAATTGTAAAAAAAAACGTAAAGTATAAGCTGTATATTGATCTTTTAAAGGAGGAATAAAAAATGGCACATATTCATTTTGATTATTCAAAAGTAGCACCATTTGTTAATGAACATGAGTTAGGTTACATGCAAAGCCAAGTATCAATGGCAGATAAAGTATTACGTGAAGGTACAGGCGCAGGAAGTGATTTCCGTGGTTGGATCGATCTACCTACTAATTACGACAAAGAAGAATTTGCTCGTATCAAAGAAGCAGCGAAAAAAATCCAATCTGATTCTGAAGTTTTAGTAGTTATCGGAATCGGTGGTTCTTACCTAGGCGCTCGTGCAGCAATCGATTTCTTAAACCACACTTTCTTCAATTTATTAGATGGTGAACAACGTAAAGCACCACAAATTTTCTTTGCAGGAAACTCAATCAGCTCAACTTATATCGCTGATTTGATTGAAGTAATCGGAGATCGTGACTTCTCAGTAAACGTGATTTCAAAATCAGGTACAACGACTGAACCAGCTATCGCATTCCGTGTCTTCAAAGAATTACTTGTTAAAAAATATGGTCAAGAAGAAGCGAATAAACGTATCTATGCAACAACTGATAAAGCAAAAGGTGCAGTTAAAGTAGAAGCCGACGCAGAAGGTTGGGAAACATTCGTGATTCCTGATGACATTGGTGGACGTTTCTCTGTTTTAACAGCAGTAGGATTACTACCAATCGCTGTTAGTGGAGCAGATATCGATGCGTTGATGCAAGGAGCTGCAGATGCAAGCAAAGCTTATTCAAGTGATAAACTAGAAGAAAACGAAGCTTATCAATATGCAGCAATGCGTAACATCCTTTACCGTAAAGGGAAAGTAACTGAATTATTGATCAACTATGAACCAGGAATGCAATACTTCTCTGAATGGTGGAAACAATTATACGGTGAATCAGAAGGTAAAGACCAAAAAGGAATCTACCCTTCAAGTGCGAACTTCTCAACTGACTTACATTCACTAGGTCAATATATTCAAGAAGGACGCCGTAACATCTTTGAAACGATCGTTAAAGTTGAAAAACCACGTAAATCAATTACAATTCCAGAACAAGCTGAAGACCTAGATGGTTTAGGATACTTGGAAGGAAAAGAAGTAGATTTCGTCAATACAAAAGCTTTTGAAGGAACTTTATTGGCTCATACAGATGGCGACGTACCAAACTTATTAGTTAAAATTCCAGAAATGGATGCTTACACATTAGGTTATACAATGTACTTCTTTGAAATTGCTGTAGGTATTTCAGGTTACTTAAATGGAATTAACCCATTTGACCAACCTGGTGTTGAAGCATATAAGAAAAACATGTTCGCACTCCTAGGCAAACCAGGCTTTGAAGACCTTGCCAAAGAATTGAACGAACGCCTGTAAGATAAGGACTTCTCGCTAGATTTAAAAAATCAGTGATAGAAACATGTTCGCTTCTGAATAAAATTAGTGATAGTTTTAGTGATAGTGAACTTAAAAAAAGCACTCAATTTGAGTGCTTTTTTATTTGCTCTTCTATATAGTTTTCTAGTTGATTCATGGATCTTTTTTTTACTTCGGGAGAAATATGGGCATAGACTTGTGTAGTAGAAACATCTTTATGTCCTAAAAAATCTTTGATATCTTCTAAAGGTATTCCTGCTTGTCTCGTTCTAGCTGCAAAAGTATGTCTACCATCATGCACAGTTATGTGGGGGAGATTGGCACGTTTTTCAATTCTATGAGAAGCACCGTTAACGGTTCGATCTCTTATTGGAATACCTTTATTTTTACCGTAAGTATTTATAAAAATAAATGCTTCGTGGTCATCTGTTTCAGGTAAAAAACCAAATTCTTTTATTACTTGATTTCTTAAAGTCAATAAGGCTTTCTTTACTCGTTTTGTCATAGGCAATGATCGTGTACCAGATGGGGTTTTTGTGTCATCTGTAATAATTAAACCTTTGTTAGGTCCTTTTTCAGCAGCCCCAAGTCGTTCACGATTGATATTAAGTGTATTCTGAGAAAAATCAATATCAGCCCATTGTAGCCCTAAAGCTTCTGATTTTCGCAATCCTTGATCAAATATAATAAGAAAAAAGGGATACCATATAAATGATTTCTCTTTTTTGGCAAATTCGAGAAATAGTTCAGATTGATCAAAAGTATAATATTTAACTTTCTTTTTATCAGATAGATTTCTTGGAAACTCAACAAAACTAGTAGGGTTATTCTTTATATATCCTAACTGAATAGCTTTTTTGAAAGCATTGCTAAGAGTGGCATTGATACTTTTGGCTGTTGTTACTGAGAGACCTTCCTTAGTTCTACCTAAACCCTTTTTAGTAAGTAACTGATTGATGAATCTTTGATGATCAGCTCTAGTATATTTCTCTAGTTTATATTTTCCAATATAAGGATTGATGTACATTTTTATATTTGCCCTATGAACTATTCTTGTTCCTTCTTTAACATTCATTTTATAGTTATTAATCCAATCGTCCATGAATTTTTCTATAGTTAATTTCTTAGGATTATTTTGTATATATTCTTCAGAAGCTATTTGTCCCTCAATGATTTTTGCGAATTTTTCAGCTTCTTCAAAACTTTTAAATCCTTTTTTATGAATTTTTTTTTGTAACTTTGTCCCGGGATCAATCCCATTTGATACATAGACTTCATAACGGTAATCTTTTGATTTTTTTAAATAGTACTTTTTAATGGAGGCCATTAAAATCAATCCTTTCGTAATTCATGCCCAATAGTAAGATATTTCAAGTTGGGTATATTTATTAAAATGTGTATTTAGATAAGATTCGTACTAACAAAAATAAAATACGAACTTATGTTCTTTTATATCTAAAAAGAAAAGCCCGAAGGCTATTCTTTTTATTGAAGTTTGAAGAATAATTTAGTATTAAAATCATTAAATTCTATTAATGTATCATCACCAGTTGGAACTAATATTCCTACTTTTCCAGTTTGAGTTCCTCCCTCATATAAATCCTTGTAGCCGAATTCTTCACCATCATTTAAAGTAGCATAAGCTTCTTGTGATACTTCTTCACCATTGGAACTTACAGGTGTAAAGTTAGGCATTACATAATAAGGATCGTCTTGACTCCCCTTATTCAATTTCATAACTACGTCAAATATTACCCATTCTTTCCCCGCAGGAGGAGTTTCATTGAATTGATTTGCACTCGTTAGATAGTTCATTGCTTCTTGCCCTCGGATAACGTTTGATACAGTCATCGATACATTTGTTTCAATTTTACTTCCATCTTCAGTATAATATTGAGTATCAAAAGTTGCAGTTGTACCCACCGGTACAGGGTTACTGCGTTTTCCAATTGCTGTTTCAATTTTTTCAGATGAAGCAGTTTCCCTCGTTGAAGAATTAGTGGAAAGTTCTATTGAGCTTGTACTTAAACTAACGGTATCTTCTTTTTTTCCCTCACAAGCTGCTAATAAAATTACTGATGATAAAACAAAACCTAACATAATACTTTTTTTCATTTTTTCCTCCAAAAATAAAATAATTTACTCCCACTTAATGGCAAGCAGTGATAGTCGCCAATTAAATTAAAAATCTATACACACTTTCAGGAAGCCCATACAAATTTGTTAATTCCTCAATTTTTCTAGGATATTTATCGTTGTCTTCTTTATAAAGAGAAACAATGAGATTAGCGGCAAAGCAATTCGCTTCGCTTTCTGATTTACTTCTGGATGTTCTTGTTGATACGTAATAGCTAGATAACCCACGATGAAATATAGCGTGACCAAGTTCGTGAGCGCAAATATAGAACCGTTCTTCAGAATATTTCAGTTCGTGATTTAGAAGAATAATTGAGCGTCCTAATAATTCTTGAAATTGCCCCTTTGGGTTATTCAAAAAGGGAACGTATCTAATTTGAATATCCATTTTTTCACAAATAGTAAAGGGATTAGCAGAATTATATTTTTGTTTTAGTCTACCGACTAGACTAATTACGTCCATCTCCATAGAAAATCACTTCTCTTTACTTTTGTCTTCTTTTCTAAATTCCCAAAATAGACCAGTTAAAACATCTTTTACCCGTTGTTTCTCTTCATCTGTTAATGTTTCACCACCATAAGCCATGTTAACGTTGGAATCGAGCATTTTATCTAACTCAATTAAATCATTTTCATCTGCCCATTCCGGAATCGTATTTACATTAACTGGTGAATTCTCTTCAAAATATGATATTGAAACGCCGAGAGCAGTAGATAATTTTTTTAAGGTTTCAAGCGTTGGATCTTTTCGTTCGCCTTTTTCAAATCTTGATATTTGAGAAGCGCTCACTCCTGACTTTAAAGCCAACTGGTTAACACCTAATCCTCTAGAGGTTCTCAATTTTTTTAGTTTTTCTCCAAACTCCATGATAAAACCCCTTTCTTTATCAATGATATAGCCCATAGGCAATAAAATCAAAAAAAATTGCATTATGTCAATAAAAAGTGTTGCCAAAAGACAAATTTAGTATTATATTATTGTCATAAGGCAATGGAGGTGTATTAAATGAAAACTTTGCTTAAGCAAGAAAAGCTCTGCTCCTTGATGCAATCAAAAGGAGATGATCCGTATTCACTTGCTAAAAGAATGAATGTTGCTCCGTCAACAGTTTATAGAATTCTAAACGGAGATCGCGGAATCGGTGGGGAACTCATTCCGAAATTGCTTAAAGCTTTTGATTTATCTGAAAAAGATTTCGATAAGCTTTTTATTTTTAGTGAAGTATTGCCAAAAAACAATAGATAGGAGATTGCCAAATGACACGACAAGAAAAAAATGAAATTATAGCTAAGAGTAGAGCTGATTATTTAAGAACAGATTTAATTTATACAACAATGCAACTAAATTCTAAGTTGACCGTCGAACTAGGTAAATTAGAGGAAAATAAAAATAGCAATATTACCAACAGAGTTATCAGATTAGCTGAGGTAACAGCTAAGTTCACAGATTTAACTACTAGATATATCACGGACATTGATGCAATTATCCAAAATACGATGGGCAAGTGAAATAAGTGTGAAAGCAGTAATTGCATCTGTTTCTGATTTTGGATTGTAAAGTTTTGGTTCATGGGCTTGAGGATTTCTATATAAATAAACAATTGTATTTAATAAGCTTTTTAATCCGTTGTATTCGCTCTTTTCCGTAAGTGTAGACAGCATATTATTTTTAATCAGAATTACTGGCCTTTTAAGAATAAACGCTTTATCAATCAATAATGATCCATCTTCTGTGAGTTCTGAGATAGAACGTACTCTATTTAATAAACCTTTACTAGCTTCAAATATTGCATGAAAATAATTTTCTTTTAGAAATTCTTCTTTGCAATAGAACATGGTTTGCTCATGTATATCATAATCAGATAGTTTGTCTTGAAACGAAAGTAGACGTTTCTGAGCTTCTGAAAATGAATCAACTCTTACTGAGGGAATTATTTTTCCAGAATCATTTAATTCAAATCCATAGAAAATTAATTTTGAATTTATTGCTTTAAGAGTAGACTTCCATAATTCTGGCTTATCTATAAATTTTTGTGGCTGCATGACGTATTGAGTAACTTTAAACAAAGGTTTAGCGTTTTTTGAAACTGAACAATGATAGGAGATAGTTTCGTTTAATCTCCGCCATTTTGTAGAAGTAGTAGGCAAGTTATTAATTTGATCAAAATCTTTAAAATTCAAATATTGAAACATTGTAGTAATTTTTGATCCTGTGAGTACATCGGCTAAAATTATAGAAATTTCCTCAATCAGTGCATTATCAATTGGTTTAGACAATAAAATCACTCCTTTAAAAAAATAATAGCAAAAGAAGCGAGCGAACAAAAAGAGAACAAGGAGGTATTTTTATAACACACCAAGAAAAAATAAACATCGTACTTGATGCAAGACCTAGACTAGTTCACGTCATCAAGTGTGCTACAGATGATCAACTTAATCGTTTAGTTGAAGAAGTTCAAAAAGAGCTTGAACGTGAATTAGATGAAACAGCTTTTGTTTGATTCTTTAAAGTAATAATATAAAAAAATTGCTCGTATTGATATATGGGCGAATAAGAAATTGAGGTGTTTAAACTGTTAAAACAATCAGCTGTCATTCGAGAATCATTAATCAAGGTGATAAATAAGAGTGGCAAAACGAAGAAAGAAATAGCAAAGCAAGTTAATGTATCTCAACAGTCATTGAGTGATTGGACAACACCACATAATACTAAGCCTGTGACGTTAGAAAATGCTCAAGCTTTAACTGATCATTTTCGAGATTCAGATTTTACTCTCCATGTAATCCATAAATTTTTTGGATTATTTAAATCAATTGATGGAGATGTTTATAGAAGAGACCCCTCGTCACTAGATAAGCTTCAAATGATAGAATCCGATGAGCGAAAACAAAAGAAACAAGAAGTTGAGAAAATTCTTCTCAAAAATGAGGATTATTTAACCGCTGAGGATCGTCAGCAAATCATTTCATATGCGTATGAGTTTTTAGACGAGATCATGATTGAAGTGACTCTGATCAGTGTACTATGCGAAATTCTTGGAATTGATATTCGTCAACTAAGCGAGCAGCGTTTAACTTATTGGATCAGTCAAGGATACATGAAAGGAGAATTAAAATGAAGATTTCACAAATGGAAAGAGTGGTCCCTTTAGTTCAAAAAAAGCAACCGAAAGAAAGAGTTTGGAAGAAAGCTAAAGATATTGCTGAATATTTCGGTGTCTCATTAGCTACTATTTCTAAATGGACGAATTCAAAAAATGATCCGTTACCTTCTCGAAGGGTTCGAGGTGTTTTGCAGTATGACTTCGAGTTAGTGAAGGAATGGGAAGAACGCAATACTAATTAGAAAGGAATGTGAAGCAATGAGAACGGTTTTTAAAATGACTGTCAAAAGCGCTTTGCTTATGTGTCTTGTAGCAATCATACTGACAAGTATCAACCCGGCATATGCGCTAATTTATTGGGGAACTTTAGTAGTTGTTACTGCTGTAAGAGAAAGTTTCAAAATGCCAACACAAAAAAGACCGACCAGCGATGGCCGTCGCTAATCGGTAACATAAAAAAACATAACTAAGGAGATTTTACCATATGAATCCAAAAATTAAAAATTTAATTGAAGAACTAATGCATGAGTGTAACGAAAGTGATGTAGCCATTACTCTTGGGGCGATTGATCCAAGTGCAGATGAAGCAACTGTTGTATTTGGTGGAACATTTGCTTTGCAAACAATTGTACTAACACTAATGAACGATAAGTTTAAAGAATGTATGCGAACTAATGATTGTGATTGTCCTGCATGCAAGGCTACTAAGGAGATGATGTTTAATGAATGACTTTGAATCATCGTTAGATCAATACCTAAACACTCCTGATTGGGGAAGACCACAAATTGAGGAGGATGAAGATGAGTAAATCAACTTTAGACATGAGCCATCAAGAATGGCTCGAAGACCGCAAAAGAGGTATTGGTGGTTCAGATGTTGCAACCGTACTTGGATTGAATAAATACAGATCCCCTTATCAATTATGGCTTGAGAAAACGGGTCAAATTGAATTGAAAGATTCAGAGAGCGAACCAGCTTATTGGGGAAATGTTTTAGAAGAAGTTGTTGCCAAAGAATTTCAAGAACGAACAGGCAAAAAGGTCCGTAGAAGAAACCAAGTGTTTGAACATCCGTTACATCCATTCTTAAGAGCAAATATCGACCGTGATGTAGTAGGAGAAAATGCCATTCTTGAATGTAAAACAGCGAATCAATTTCTTAGCAAAGAGTGGGAAGGGGAAGAAGTGCCACTTAGTTATTTGTGTCAAGTGCAACATTATATGAATGTTTTGAACAAGGATTATTGTTATATCGCTGTGTTGATTGGTGGTCAAAGATTTATATGGAAACGAGTTGAACGAGATCAAGAACTGATTGACATCATCACAGAACGGCTAGTTGATTTTTGGGAAACGAACATTATAGGCGGAGAAGAACCACTGATCGATGGAAGTAAAGCAACGTCAGATTTTCTAAAAGAGCGTTATTCGGAATTAGATTCAACTGAAATTATGCTTCATGCCGATTATGATGTTCTACTCGATCAAAAAGAAGAGCTACTCAAAAATAAGAAGGAACTAGAGAAGAGTATTCGACAAATCGACAATCAAATTATTCAGGAACTTGGAATAAAGAATGCCTCTACAGGTATCACACCTAGTCGGATTATTTGTTTAAAATCAGTCGTTTCTAAACGAAAAGACTTGAAGAAAATAGCAGAGAAATATCCAAATGTGATGAAAGATGAGGAAATTTACAGCTTATCAACTTCAAATAGATTAGTGATAAAGGAGATTCAGTGATATGGCAACAAGTAAAGATTTAAAGAATCAACTAACAGAAAAAAACAATCAAGCAGTGGATCCTTCTAAATTAGGGCTTAAAGCTCTAATGAATACACCGACAATGAAAAATAAATTTAAAGAAGTATTGAAAGAGAAATCTGATGGTTTCATGGCAAGTGTATTAAATTTGGTAAATAACGATTCTTATTTATCTTCTGTCGATTCAATGAGCATTGTTACTAGTGCAATGGTTGCCGCTTCCTTAGATTTACCAGTGGACAAAAATTTAGGATACGCATGGATTATTCCATATAAAGGAAAAGCCCAATTTCAGTTAGGATACAAAGGATATATACAGTTAGCACAACGTTCGGGTCAATATCAGTCTTTGAATGTTATCGAAGTATATGAAGGCGAATTAAGAGGTTGGAATCGATTGACGGAACAGTTTGAATTTGATCCAGAAGGTCGTTTATCTGACAAAGTCATCGGGTATGTTGGATATTTTGAATTATTGAATGGGTTCAAAAAAACTGTTTATTGGACAAAGCAAGAAATTGAATTGCATAAACGAAAGTTTAGTAAATCTGACTTTGGTTGGAAGAAGGATTTTGATGCAATGGCCAAAAAAACTGTTTTAAGAAATATGTTGAGTAAATGGGGAATTCTATCAGTGGAAATGCAAAAAGCAACGGTAACTGATGAAAATGTCGTAAAAGATATCAATGAGAACGGTGATATTTTATCCGATACAAATGTTGAAGAAGATACACCAGAACGTAAAGAAGCAGAAAAAGTGGAAGACGTATCATCAGCGTTTGATGAATACGAAGAAACAGCAAATACAGACGAACAACAGGATTCATTGTTCGATGATATGAATCCACCACTATAGCGAGGGAGTTTCCCCTCGCTTATCTAAGGAGGTGATAAAGTGGCAAGGCCATATAAACAAGGCGTTGACTACTACTCACTAGATGTTGATTTTTTGAAAGATATTAAGTACCGAAAAATTCGTAGGTCGTGTGGATCACAAACTTGTGAAATACTACTTTGCCTGCTCGGCTATATCTATGGAGACATGGGGTATTTCTTGCGGTGGGACGAAGATTCGGCGTTCTTAGTTGCTGACGATGTCGGGGCGAAAGAGGGTCTAGTAGAAGAAGTTGTATCTAAAGCGATTCAAGTAGGATTTTTTAATCGGGAAAAGTATGAAAAATACCAAATTTTAACATCAAATGGCATTCAAAAAAGATATAAATTAATAACAAGAAAACGAAAAGAAGTATCCATAAAAAAAGAGTACCTAGTTAATGACGACAATAACTTAGTTAATGGAGGTAATAACTCTACTTCAACTGTAGTTAACGGTGTTCGTAATACACAAATAGAAAGAGAAATAGAAAAAGAAAGTAAAGTAAATGAAATAAAAGATTATGAAGAAGATATGGGCGTGTACGAGTTCATTCAAAAATCTTGGGGAAAACCACCTACTGGCATTTTGCAAGGCGCATTAGGTCCGTGGATTCGTGAATGGGGATCAGAAATGATTTTATTTGCATTTCAATCTGCTTATGAGAATAGCGTAGAAATGCAAGGGTTAAAAAAATACGTGGATAAAATTCTTGCTACGTGGAAGTCAAACAATGTTTCTACGTTACAGGAGGCAGTCCAAGCAAAAGAAGATTGGGAAGCGAAGAAGAGCCAAAGGACTTTCTCTAACTCTCAGCCAAGTCGTAACGTAACACGAAAAGAACCTATCCCGAAATGGTTGGCAGACTATGAAGAACAAGAAAGGCTCAGAAAAGAAAGAGAAGCGCATCGATACGATGATGTCCCTTTCTAAACGTGAGGTGATATTTTGAAAGAATATAACTATCTCAAACTGGTAAAAAAACTGGGGGAATACAAACAAGGTGATGAACGTCAATGTTTGCAAGCAGTTTATAGCCAGCTAAAAGATTTGACCGAAGACCAAATAAAAAAAGATCGTTCAAGCTGGAGTAAGTTGCGTGTTTATTATGCGCTATACGTAGACCGAACAAAGCTGGAACATATTTTGGTAAAGGAAAAAAAGAAAAAGGAAGAGCTTCATGTACGAAAGATGAAATGTTCTCTTTTGTCATTCGAAGAGTGTTATCAAGGGTTACAGAAATATTTAGAAAATCAACCAAAAGGAGTAGTCGTGTAGGTGGGACAGCCAAAGCAAACAGGTGGGACACCTAAGAAAAGACCGAGATTTTCTCTTGATGATGATACTCTAGCACAGCTTGCTTGGTTATATGAACAAGATACCAAGAATACAAGTCATCGAATCTATCCATCGGATACGTTAAAGAAAATCATTAACGAAGCGTATACAGTACGCAGAGCATTTAGAAATTAGCTATTGGAGGGTTAAGTGTGGCATACGTTGTAAAAGCAATGTGTTATGTCGATTCAGAAGGATATGGAGTTCCTAACTTAAAAGGAGCTAAACGTTATGAATCAAAGGAAATGGCAGAATTAGCTGCCTATGTGAGTAATGGCGAAGTAGTGGAGGTAAAAGATTATTCTCAAAAAACTAATAAAATCAATCCACTTAAAAGGAAAAATTTGAGAAAAGAAAAACAGTCAAAATCAAATCAGGCTTGGTTGAAACAAGAAATGAGTAAGCATGAGCAGAAAAAAGAAATTCATTCCAGAAGTTAACTAAGAGGTTGAATGCTTTTGGTGTGACTCAGAACATGAGACACCATGGATTTATCTATTTGTATGATATGTAAAGACAGTCTACGACAGATGTTGATACGGAAGATAAAAATAAACTCGTTATTCTAGTTGAAACAGGAAAGAAACAGTACAAAAGACATCTTGTGAATATGACTAATTGGAATGTGAATGTGGTTGAATATTTAGAAGGCGTTAAAGTAAATGAATACAAATATGAAGTAAATTACATGCCAGAAAGTATTGTGCTATTTACGGTAACGGGGAAGAAGTAGGAAGATATCTCTCTAAAAAAAACGACCAATTGGTCGTTTAATTTGCTGATTTTTTGTAGAACTTATTTCTGGTGAAACTATATATTGCGGTAAAAATGGAGAGCATAAAAGATAAATAACCTAAAGGAACACAAAAGAATGTTGGTTCAATCAAAAAACCGTTTGAATCAACATAAGAACCGACAAATGAATGAGTTGCAAACAAAAGTAAACCGACAGTAAAAAATATAATGGGAATTGTATATGATTTCATCCACATCTCCTCCTTTGATATGCTGAATATAAACTAAAAATATTAAGAAAAAAATAAAGATGACAAAATTGTTAGTTGGATATAAATTCCAGTTTTTTCAATGTAGGAAGTAAACACATAAGGAGGTACAGCAATGAACATAAAAGAAGGTATTAGAAAGCATTAAAATGAAAAGTGAAGACATGAGAGCTGATTGTTTCAATAACGGTTTAAATGCTGGTATTACGGTAATGAAACAACTAGACGAACCGCAGAAGCCAGTTGTTGATTCGTTCGTGGCGGAGTGGTTTGAAGATAATAAAGATACATTGGATTTAGCGATTTTTATGGCAATCAGAGAATTAGATGATGAAGAATGGCCACACAAGACAGATTTTGAGAATTGGTTAGATGTTGCTGAAAACAAACCAATCGAAACTCTCATTCACATGAAGGACGGCTACGAGGTCGAGAAAGAGCCACTGTACATGGTCCCATTGCTAACAGACAAAGAAGGTAACAAAAAGATACTTGTCGAGCGTAGAGGAGAGTACGACATCATTTGGGATTATGAGAATGAGGACGACTGGCATGAGTTGCTGACTGAAGAACAGATTAAGTCAGTGAATCCTGATTATTGGAAGTTTGCGGTGCTTTATGAGCCTAGTGAGGAGGTATTGAAGTGACTAGAATATTATTATCAATAATAGAAAAATTATCACAAGAAATCAAAAAACAACAGTCCCTTATAGCTTATTATAAAGGACTGTACGAAGGCGAAAAACTTAAGAATCGGTGTTTCCGAAAGCATCGCTAATATTTTTTAGTGAATTTGGATCCTGTGCTGCCATTTGCATCATAGGACCAAATATACTGCTAAATATTTCTGCTTCTGCAGATTTTTGAGGATGAGAATACTTGGACATAAGTTCAGCAATTCTTTCTGTTTCTTTATCGTTTCTAACTTGAACAGCAGTTTCTATATCTTCAAGTTTATCAATAATATTTAAAAGCAAAGTGTTATCAATATTTGTTTCATTAGTTGTTGGCTTTTGAGGAGTTTCGAATGTCATATGTTTTATTGTTTCCAATAATTTATTTTTCACATTTTCTACTTTATCTAAATCATTTGTAACATAGTAGATAGTTCTAAGTGTATTTACGTCAAATGGGATACTTTCTCCTTCAGTTATCAGTGGTATAAGAGGCAAGCCTAATGCTTGTCTGTAACCAAATTCATAAAAAACATTGGCATTATGATAAGTTAAATCGACAATCACAAGGTCAGATGTAGATAAATACTCTGTAATAGTATGATCAATTCTGTCAACAGTATGTAGTTGATCTACACGAACTACTTCAAAACCTATACTTTCACATACTGGCTTTATGATGTGATTGAGAACTGTGTCGGAATTTTTTCTTTCAGGAGAATCATCAGTTCCTATAGGAGTGACAAAAAAACATTTTTTCATAAAATAACCTCATTTCGTTTTTTATTAGATTATATCAAATAATAGTAATGATAATATTTAAAAATTAAAGAATATTTTTTATGTATTTAACGTGAATCATTACATGAATTGATGGTATTAGGGATTAAGACTTAGATGCATAAGTAAAAAGCTAATAAATTATGGTTCTAGAATCCATAATTATTTGGGAAGTAAAAAAAGCCGGATTCCTCCGACTATGAATAATAATTCTGACACAATTATTATATCATAATTGGAGGAATCAATGGATGGTACTTTTCGATGTAAAGAAGTATGAGACACCAGAGGCAAAAGATGTGGATATGGAACGCACGAAACACAATGTCGCTGTATTCCTTTCCGCATATCTGTCAGCTAGGTGTAGGGTAGGTCAGCCTCGTGAACCTAAAGTAACAGCAACTTACTCCTTGGTTCCGCCTTCTACAGCAAATAATACATTTGAAGCAGAACGAATGATGATCGAGAAAGAGGAAGCACAAGAAGAATTTGAGTATTTGCATAAACTGTTCATTCGTGGCTATTCAGCAATTCAGCATCCGCATAAACCTGATGTAACAGAAAGACGAAAAAAGATATTCTATGATCGCTATATCAACGGTATGTCGATTTATGTAACTGCCCAAAGAAATAATACGAGCGAGGAATCTGTTAAAGCAGAATCAAACAAAATCATCATTCAATTTGCTTCTTCCTTAAAACTGGTTGCTTTTAAGTAGCCAGTTTTTACACTTTTTATACCCATTTACTACCCAAATACTTTCTTTTTTGTACCAATCAACTACCTAGCAAATGTTTTATTATGATAGTGTCGAAAAATTAGGAAACAGAAATCGGCAAAAAAATATGAAGGGAGGTAGTCTCCTTTCATCGTTTAAAAACTTCTTCTTTTGAATAGACAGCAATCTAAAAAAACTACTCACATGTGTTTTCTCTATACAATCGCTGTCTATTCTAAAAATTGTTAATAAGCAGACAACAGCTACAAATAAATCAAATCAAAATGGTTTATTTTCTACTTATGGGGTTGTTGTCTGTTCTTTAATTAGACTGACAGGCGAAAGATTTAAATCTATATTTAATATAAATGGTAAATCTATTAGTCCGTCCAATGTTTTAAAATTCCGTATAGTAGAATAATTCGGATATTCTAAATCTTCTATTCCGGAATTATCAATAATGTCTAGTAAAAACAATAAAAGCTGATCTGGTCTTTTTGTAAAAGTCGAAGCACTTCTATTTCTGAAGTAGTCAAATAATTTAAACCGCACAACTTTGAGTGCGTTTTCGCTATCAGAGGAAGGATCTAAGGTTCTTTGTATAAATCGTTCATAACCTAGTTCTTCGGAAAGTACTACATAATCGTAGTCTGTCCATAAAAGGGTTTCACATGTTGCAAAACCTTTATCAGTGTTCCAAACAATTTTAAATTTTCCGCTATCAGAATCTTGTGAAATAATCTCATTAAAAACACTAACTGCATACTCTAGCGCAAAGATCTTTACTTGTTCCATATTTATCCACTACCTTGTATTATAATTTCAACGCTCCCTTACGTTGATAACTAAAGTATACACTAAGAAAACGTTTTCGCAAGTTGTTTTTTGATCGCTGTGGCGGAATAAGGTAGATGCTATAGATGAGTCCTATTATCATGCTTCGGCATGGTTATGTAAGGTTCAAATCCTTACCAGCGATTTATGGTAATATTATCATGAGGTGAATAAAATGATGAAAAACGAAGAAATACAATCTTGGAGACTGCCTGATAATTTAAAGGAACGAGGCATAGAGTTTTGTTTCAGCAAAAACAGTAAGAAGGATTGTGGGTATAACATCCTTCTTGAAAAACAGTAATAAAGACGTAATCTTTAGAATGGAATTTTTTCCAAATAGCGAGAACATTAACCGTGCTTTTAAGAAAGAAGTAGACTATATGAAGCTGCAGTTAATCCAGACTGAATCCGAATGGAGATGCAGAGGCATAGCAGGATATTACTTAAATAAATTACGTTGTTTCGTCAAGGATAATGAATTTAAAGAAATCCGTCTTGAGGTAGCTCCAAAAGGTAAAAGAGAAGAGAAAGCTATGGATTTGAATCAATTAAAAATTTTTTACAAAAAATATTTAGAATCGGACCCTGAGGTAAAACTAACATGCGGACTGTAAGGGAAAGATCTAGAAGAATAATTGTACACTGTAAGATCACTCATTGAGTGGTCTTTTTATTTTGAAAGAAGAAGGAATAAATATGAAACAAAGTAGTAGCTTCAGTGAAACATTAGACGATCTTGTAATAGCTTGGAATGAATTCAAAATTAAAATTGGTAAGACGTTTCATATAGATAAGCTTGTAGTTTATATAGGTAAATATTTGAGTTGATTTATTTGGCTGAAAGGAAGAATTATATATGAGGAATTATTGGTACATATCATTTTCAAATAGATACCCTAAACAAAACAAATCCGATCCGGTGAGAATGGTTAGATCAGTACAAATCAAAAAGAAGTATTCGATTATTGAAATGACACGAGAAGCGACTCCGAAAGAAATTGACAAATACAACCTTCGTTACTGTGGACGTGGGTATTTTAGTGAGCAGAATATTCAAGAAAACATAAACAAGAATTTGAGGGATACAAATGCCAATTGAATTAATTAATTTTCTGATTTAAAGATATTAATTGAAGCCGATTTGATGCTAAAAGATATTGAAAAATAGAAAAACAAAACTCAACCAAAAAGAATGTGAGGTGGTGTATATTGAATGGCAAGAAAGCGTGATTCAAGGCGTGACGAAGCCAAGAAAATTTGGTTAGAATCTAACGGAGAAAAGCAACTAAAAGAAATTGCATCTGAATTAAATGTTTCAGATTCTCAAATTAGAAAATGGAAATCTCAAGACAAGTGGAGCGCTGAATTGAAAGGTAATGTTACCATTGGCAAAAGTAACGTTACCAATCAAGGTGGCGCTCCTTTTGGTAATCAGAATGCAAAGGGGAATAAAGGCAATAGCCGAGCATCACCGCCAGTAGGGAACAAGAACGCTTTGAAAACTGGCGAGTATGAAACTATATTTTACGAAACATTAAGCGATGAAGAGAAGGACATCTATTCTAATTTGAATAATAATCCTTCTTTTGTTTTGTCTGAGGAAATTCGGTTGCTGAAGATAAGACAGCTGCGAATGATGAAAAGAATACAGCAAGCCGAGGCTGGTTTAAATGATGAAGAAATTGAACGTCTGCAACAGTTAAGGAAAATCAAAACGCCGATTGAAAAAGACGGTAGAAAGCTAGAAATTAAGCGAGAGGTTATGCAAGATGTTCAAGTTAGCAGAAAAATACATCGCAAAATTGATGACATTCTTTCAATTGAAGATTCATTAACTCGGATTAGCAATCAGTTAACTAAAGCCATTAAGCAAATGAATGAACTATATATAACAGATTACAAGACTGATTTAATGAAAGCACAAACCGAGAAAATTCAAGCTGAAATAGCAGATATTGGCGGTAATAATTCTGGCGAAGAAGTGGAAGAATGGAAGCAAGCAGTTTTGAATGCAGTAAATAAACGGGCGGTGAGAGAGAATGAGTAATGATTTTATTCCTTTTGCTGATATAGGTGCTGCGATTGATTATTACTATGATAAGCCAGTAGCTTTTTGCCAAGATATATTGGGCTTGGATCCTGATGAATGGCAGGAAAGTGTTTTGAATGATTTGGCTGAATTTCCAAAGGTTTCAGTTCGTTCTGGACAAGGTGTTGGAAAAACAGCATTGGAAGCAGGAGCAATACTTTGGTTTTTAACTTGTCGACCATACGCAAAAGTGATTGCTACAGCGCCAACCATGAAACAACTTTACGATGTGCTTTGGGCAGAAGTAGCTAAATGGCTAAATGATAGCTTGATCAAAAACTTACTGAAGTGGACAAAGACCAAAATTTATATGGTTGGTGATTCAGAGCGTTGGTTTGCTACAGCTAGAACAGCAACGAAGCCAGAAAATATGCAAGGTTTTCATGAGGACCATATGTTGATTGTTGTAGATGAAGCTTCTGGTGTATCTGATCCAATTATGGAAGCTATTCTTGGTACGCTATCAGGTTTTGATAATAAGCTATTGATGTGTGGAAACCCAAATAATATTGAAGGTGTTTTTTACGATTCCCACAATTCAGACCGTGATAAATACAGAGTCCATAAAGTATCTAGTTATGATAGTAAACGCACAAACAAAGATAACATAGAGATGATCCTTAAAAAGTATGGAAAAGAAAGCGACGTTGCTCGTGTGCGTATTTTTGGAGAATTTCCGAAAGGAGCGTTGGATTCATTTATCAGTCTTGAAACGGTTGAATTGGCTACAGAAAAACAAATTAGTGATTCTTTAGTCAATAAAACAACGGTTGCTCATATTGGTGTCGACGTAGCTCGGTATGGTGATGATTCTACGATTCTTTTCCCTAGAATTGCTACTAGGGCATTAGAATATGAGAAATATTCAAAACGTAGCACCATGGAAACAACAGGATATGTCATCAATATGGCCAAGAATCTAATGAGTCAATATCCAAGTATTGATAAAGTGATGATTAAAGTTGATGACACTGGTGTCGGAGGTGGTGTAACTGACCGCCTAGAAGAATTAATAGAAGACAATCAGTATCCTTTTGAGGTGCTTGGAGTGAATAATGGTTCAACATCAGAAGACGATTTTTACGATAATTTAGGTACTCAACTATGGGGAAACATCAAGGAAATGTTAGAAGAAAATATGACAGCAAATCTTAACGGTGAACAACCGATTATTGAATTGCCTGATGATGGATCGTTGATTAAAGAACTGAGTACACGTAAATTCAAAATGACGAGTAGAAGTCGTATTCGTTTAGAAAGTAAAGATGATATGAAAAAGCGAAACATTGGTAGTCCAGATATTGCTGATGCGTTGGCTTTAGCATTTTATGAGCCACCAAGTCACTATCAATTTATTCAATTTTAGGAGGTGAGCTTTTGATTAGTACAGTATTATCTTTAGAGAGATATAAGAAGCTACGTATTAAATATGCAACACAAATTGAAGATGGAATGTTTGATCCGAATGGTTTTATAGAAGATATGAAACCATTTTTTGCTGATCGTGAAAGAAAATATCTAGCGTATACTAGCGAAAAGAATGAAATAGACAAAAGACCAAAGCCTAACACTGATATTGTAAAGGTTAATAATAAACTTCATGCTGGTATGTATTCGATTGTCGTAGATCAAGCAGTCAATCATTTTACTGGTATACCTATTAAATGGGATTACGATGTATCGGAACAAAAAAGAACACTCATTCAAAAATTAAAAGATAAATTCTTAAAAAATGATACAGAGCTTCCAACAGTTCCAGAAGCTTTTAACAAATTAACAACCAATCTTGATTCCATGAGATTTGCAATGCTTGACCCTGAGACAGCCACTTTCCAAGGTGCATGTGGAGTAGCTTTCCGATTATTAGAGCCTGTGGAAGGAGATGATGGTTGGGAGTTAAGAGCAAGCAATATTGAGCCTTGGAGAGCTGAAAGATATGGAAATGCTGGAATCTATATTAAAGAAAAGTATGACTCTTATCAGAAAAAGTTTTTCCAAGAAATGAAAGTTATAACTAGAAATGAAATTACGACATATGCTTGTTATGGCGATTTAAATTTTATTACTAACGGAACGTTCAAAAAAATCGATGAAACAAAAAATCCTTTAGAAGTGATTAATTTATCCGAATTTAAAAATAATACGAATCGTTATTGTGATTTTGAAGTAGCCGAGGAAATTGGAGATGCAATTGATCGTGCTTTGTCTGATCAGCAAAACGAAATCGAACAATTTAAGCTTGCGTACATGCTTGTTACTGGTACGACAATGAGCAAAGACACTGCTAAAGAAATGATGAATCAGCTAGGGATTATTAACTTAAAAGACCCTACAGCAAAAGCAGAATATGTCACCAAAGATTTAGCGAAAGATTTCAATGAATATCATATGGATCTATTGAAAAAACAATTTTACACCATTTGTAAAGCAATCGATTTTAACGATGAGGTGTTTAAATCAAACAGTTCTGGAGAAGCTCGTAAGTGGCAAATCATTAGCCTAGAAGCAAAAACAAATACTAAAGAGCAATATTTTAGAGAAGGACTGAAAGAATGCGCAGAAACAATTGCAGCTTTTCTAAAATTCAATGACAAAGTAGAGATTGAGCCTGAAAAAATTATTTTTACTTTCTCCAGATCTTTACCTACTGATTTGAGTTATCTAGCTGAAGCTTTACCTAAGCTTGCACCTTATGTATCCAAACGAACCATTCAAAGACAAATTCCATTTGTGACAGACGTTGATTATGAAAATGAAATAATGGAGTTGGAAAGTGGAAATGCTTATCCAGATAGTGAATACAATTTTGGTGGAGGTGGCAATAATGACCATAGAAACGAAGTATTGGACCAAACGTCGAGAACTGGAGGATCAAGCAAGGCTCAAACAAGAAAATCAGACACTTAAAAAATTAACTAGTGTATTTCCTGAAGCACTGAAAGAGATACAAGCAAAACTATTATCTCAAGCAGACTTACATGATATTACTTATGCTGAAATGATGGAGTTTTACAGCAAAAGTGACCAAAAAAAATATCGTGAATATGTGGAAAAAAATTATAAATCTCTCAAAATGTATGATTCAAAATACAAAGAGTTTATCGATGAATTTTTTCCATCTTTTGATTATGCAAAGGTTAATCGTTTGCTACAGATACGTTCTGATATCTTTAAAATCCTTGCATACCATGCAATAAATGCAGATCTGAACGAGTATTTTTCAGATCGATTGGAAGAGATATTGCAACGTTCATATGCTTCAAATGCAAATGTGTTAGCTCAATTACTAAGCGTTGATTTGCCGAATTATTTATCCCAAGAGGAATTAGAGAGTTATCTAAACTATCCTTGGTCGGGTAAAACATTTTCTAGGAGGCTGTGGGGAAATATTTCATCGCTTGAACAGAAACTCTCTAACGCTATTGTAAAAAGTGTAGCTAGTGGAGAAGGCGTTATAGAAGCTTTAAATACCATGCGATTAGACTCAGAAATTTGTGACATGTTTAAGTTAGAAGAATCAAAGTATAACAAAGCGATAGAAAATCTCGTTCGAACGGAGTATGCAAAATTTGCTCAAGACGGTATTGAAAAATCATATTTAGAAACAGGCATTGAGGAATACAATGTTTTAACTGCAAAGGATGAGAGAGTTTGCCGAATTTGTGGAGGAAAGGCAAGTAAGAATCCCTATAAATTGAAAAATGCTGTCATAGGTGAGAATCGAGCGCCTTTCCATAGTCGTTGCAGATGTACGGATGTTCCTAATTTACCAAAATTAGGAAAGGATATTGATGAAGAATATGACCGTTTATTTGGCGATTTATTAGATGAGTTTGCACATGATTCTTTTGGAATCAATTTGAAACGGAGGAAGTAGAATGAAAGATTTTTATGAAGCGCTACTAACAATTAATGTAAATGCTGATATTGCAGAAGCCTACAAAACAGCTATTGAGTCTGAGAACCATCCTAATGGCTTGAGAGATCATTGGAATGGTAATTATGCCTACGTGGTTATTGGCAATCAAATTGTTAATTATCGAGATAATACTCCAGCTCATAAGAATACCATTAATTTAACGATTCAATTATTATCTCATACATTACCAAATTTAAAAGAAACAGTTAATTGGTATGAAAAGATGGGTTGTATTGTTGTTAGAACTGACTACAAAGAAGGAAAGTCTAGTAATTAGGCTTTTTTATTTTGTCCAAAATGACGTTAAACTAGCGCAATACTGGGCTTGGTTGAATGGTGGGGCGCAACTATTAAAACTCAAAGAAATGCGGGGCGTGAAAACGAATCGTGGGGCGAAAGGAGAATAAGCATGAAACACATATCATTAATACCGATGAACTTGCAATACTTTGCCGAAGGTGACGATCCACAGTTTTCTTTTGAGGATTTCAAAACTTTTGTGGAATCCAATGAAGAAGCTCAAAAATTTCTTCAGTCACAATCTCAAAGTGTTGCTGATAAACAATTGGAAGCTTGGAAACAAAATAACCTAGATAAAATTAAACAGGAAACTATCAAGGAATATGAGGAATCTAAGAAACATAAGTCACCTGAACAAATTCAACTAGAAAAATTACAAGCTGAATTCGAAGCTGAGAAGGCTTTGCGTGTGACAAGTGATAATAAAGCTTTTGTTGCAGAACAAATTGCTGGGCTAGAACTAGATGGAGAATTAAAAGATTCTATTTCTCAATTTATGTTAAATAATCTTGTTAGTTCTGATACAGAATTCACTAAAAAAGCTGTTGAAGGTTTTACTAACGTTTTGGAATCTATTAAAGAAAAACACTCCGAAGAAATTAAAAGTCTTGAAATGCAGACAGCGTTTGGTACGAAAAAACAGAAACAAACAACTAATAATAAACAAGAAAATATTGGTGATCCAATGGGTAAGTTAGGCGAAATGTTACAACAATTTAATTAGGAGAGTGACAAATTATGAAAAAAACATCTTTAAATAATTTAGAGTATTTGGATATTTCACCAGCGATTAATGCTATGCAAATACCAAATACACCTTTTTTAAGCTATTTACTTGGCGTCGGAAAGACCGAACGAGCTGAATCATCGGAAATTAAATGGCGTGAATATGATATTAATAATGATGATTCTTCTGAAAAGCTTGAGGGCGGAGATTATCCAGATGTTGAATCTGGTCGAACTTGGTTTAACAACTATACAGAAATTTTTAGAAAATCAACCTCTGTATCTGGTACGTTAGATGCTATTAATGTGAATGGTGTCGGAAACGAATTAACTAATCAAGTAGCACTACGTGGTATGGAAATGAAAATTGATTTGAACAGAAAATTGATTACTGGTGTAAAAGCTGATGAAAATAGTTCTAAAGGTCGTCGAATGAATGGAATTTTGAATTTGATCAATTCAGCAAATAAGGCAGAAACAGCTACTGCGGGTGCGGTAACAAGAAAAGATATCGATAGTTTATTTAAATTGATGTATGAAAAAGGTTATATGGGAGAAAAACTATGCTTAATTTCTCCAGATATGCAGGAGTTAATGACTGATGAGTTAGATGGAAATTCAACAAAAATTGTTCAGTTCGGGGAAAGAGTAACTTTTGGATTGCAAATTGGAAATATCGTGTCTAATTACGGCACAGGTATTGCTTTACTAGAACCATCATTGCCAAAAGGAACAATTGCCGCAATCGATACTAATTATGTGAAACTACGTCCATTACGTGAATGGAGAGCAGAAGAACTTGCAAAAACAACTGATTCAAGACGTATCGGTCTTGTAGGTGAATATTCTCTTGAATACAACGCTTCAAACTCTGGGGCAATTTTAAATTTAAAGTCTGAATAAATGGGAGTTAGTACTCCCTTTTTTGATAGGAGGAATTACAGTGGTAAAAAAAGATGAAACTAAAAAAGATGAAGTCGTGAAATATAGAGTAGGTAAAACTAAAAATTTTGTTGGGTTTGTTCATCCTAAAACTCGTAGATTTATCACAGCAGATTCAAATAACGAATTTATCATTTCTATAGATGATAAAGAAGCAATTGCAATTTTGGAAGATGCAATTGATGTTAATGAAATTTAGGAAGTGATCTGATGGATGAATCGCTAAAAACGGAAATCATTGAGTCTATAAAAGAAGATTTTCCAGATTTGAGTGAAGAACGCATAACTAATTTATTAGAAATAATTTTGCTAGAAATTGAATCATACAATAGTTGTAAAAATGATGTTTCATGGGAAAAGTTAAAAAGCGTGATTAGTGAAGTGTTGTATCAAATAATAAAAAATGAATCAGAAAAAAAAGTATCTTCAGTTAGACGTGGCGATACGACGATTAGTTATGCGTCAACAGCGAATGCTGTTAGTGAGTTACTTCTAGGATATGGCGATTTGATACGAAGGGTTATTGGTTGTGGAGGATTGGAGTTTTTTTAATGAATGAAGCAGATATTTTAGAAACTACTTACGAAGATAGTTGTATTATCGAAAGACTAATGGACATTGAAGATTCTAATACAAATATTACTATTCAAGATTATAAAAAAGTATGTGATAATCCTATCCCTTGCGCTCTTTCACAAGGTCAAATCGATGGACTAGCAGTCATAGAAGATGGAGAAATGGTAAATGTTTCGACTGACACATATAAATTATTTATTCATCCTAAGATTAAACTCAAAAAAGGAGATCGAATAACAATAACTCAAAAGGCCAGTGGCTTAATTTTTTCTCTATTTGCTACTAAGCCTTTTTACTATCCTAGTCATTGTGAAGTAAATTTGATAGGAAGTGAAAAAAATGGGTGATCTCAAATATGAATCTAATGCAGAAAAGATCATTGAAAATTTTAAAAATATGACTGTAATTGCTCAAAAAGAAGGAATATCTTTTGTAAATGATTCGATGAATAAAGTTGTTAGCCTAGCTAAACCTTTAACTCCTGTAAAATCAGGTGATTTAAGACGTGGTTATCGAGTAGTAAAAGCTAGGAAGCTTTCAACTGGTCGTATTGTTGGAGCAGTTATAAATAATGAACATTACTTTAAGTATGTGGAAGAAGGACACAGGACTAAAAATGGTGGATTTGTAAAAGGACGGTTTATGTTGACCCGTGCAACGAATCTTGCAAATATGTCTTATATTCCTCGAAGATTTAAACAAATGGCAATAAAAATCGTTAAGAAAGGAAAGTAACATGAAAGATAAAATCATTGCTGAAATCAGTAGTAAATTAAAAGAAATATATCCAGATGGGACAATATATCTTGATTCAGTTATGCAGTCAACTAAAGATTTTTACTTTGTATTATCCGTAATGGAATCTGGGACTGAAAATGTAGGGATTGATGTTCAAAATGTTTCTTTCTTAATTGATATTGCATTGATTGATAATAAATCTGATAAAAAATTAGTGAATGAATTAGTCTCACGCTGTGGGGCTTTTTTTAATACGATTACAATTGATAGTCAAACACTATTTCCAGAAAACTATTTACCTGATGAAACAGATGGTGTTCAACACATTCGCTTTACATTAGGATTTCCACAATATATTGAATGGAGTGAAAAATAAATGGGAGAAAAAAGAAGTAAAACTGGAATTATTTCTGTTGAAAAACCTACTTGGTTTCCTTTGAAAGATGAGACAGGAGAACTTCCAGTATATGATACTGCAATGACGATGGGAACAGCAGTTAGTATCAAACCTACAGCTAATTACGAAACAACACAAGACTATGGTGATTCAGTTGTTCAAGATCAATTCACTGCGTTTGGTGGTGCAGAAGTTGAATTAGAAGCAAATGGGTATAGTCATAAAGTTTTAACAGCGATCACTGGAGGAAAACTTGTCAAAGGTGGTGCGTTGCGCTCTGGAGAAGATATTGCCCAAGATGGGGCTTTTGCATATCGGCGTAAAAAGTCGAATGGAAAATATCGTTATACAGTCTTTTATAAAGGGCAGTTTGCTTTAGATTCAGATGAAACTTCAACTATTGAAGGAAGTAAAGTAAGTTTTACTCATCCAACTTGGAAGGGTTCATTTGTAGATGTACCAGGACTTGGATATATGTACTCAGTTGATGAAGATGATGAAGGCGTTGATCAAACAATGATCGAAAACTGGTTTACAAAAGTAGCAATTCCAATTGAAGAAGCAGAACAAGAAGAACTTGCAGGAGGTAAAAAATAATGTCTAAATATCAAACTACAATTAAATTAATGAAAAAAAATGAGGATGGGAAATATAAACAAGTGCAATTCAAATCTGCTGAATTTCTACCAGGTCCAGTTGTAGAAGAAGCGGCAGAAGTGATGGAAGGAATGCAAAATGCTGTAGATGGAAAAACAGTATCAGAAGCATTAAGTCGAGCTTATTCATTTATTGCGGATACTTTGTTTGAAGGGCAATTTACTGGTGAAGATTATCGTCAAGGGATTGATGCTCGAGAAATTGCTCCATTGACAGGCAAGTTATTAAAATCTGTTACCGCAGGCTTTGATGAAACTTATACGGAGACGAAAAAAAAGTAAGCGAAGCTCTCAAGTATCCTTATTTTAAACATTCGATTACTTATCGAGAATTAGATTTAAAGACGCAATTACTCGAAGCAGGTTGGACGTTACCAGAAATTGAACGTACTGACTTTGATGAGTTAATGCGTCTTTTTGCTTTTCGAGATGCAGTAAAAGAGCATGAGGATGTTGAGTACTACGATAACTTCACCCAATTTTAGGAGGTGATACTTTGAATAACGATGACCTAATTCTGAAGATGATATTAGATGAATCAGGTTTTACTGCTGGCATGAATAATGCTGTCAAAAAGCTAGGTTCTTTTGATGGAACTATCGAAAGAACGAGTAGAAAAAGTGGCAGTTCATTAGGTAGTATTTGGAAAATATTTGCTGGTAGCTTTCTAGCCAGTGGAGTGACTAGAATTTTAGGAGCTGGTTTTGATCTAATTAAAGGTTCCATTAGTGGAGCAATTGATCGAGTAGATACGATGAATAATGCTCTACGAAATTTCCAAAATATGGGATTCAGCAATTCAGAAATTATGAAAAATATCGGAAAGAATGGGCTTTTATCTCAAGGTATTCAAGGACTTCCTACCGCTTTGAATGATGCGATAAGTCATGTACAACTTCTTGCTTCTTCTACTGGGGATTTGACTCGTTCGACTCAAATATTTAAAGCATTAAATGATGGGATTCTTGGGTTTGGTGGTTCAACTGATCAAGTAAATGAAGCTGTTATTCAGCTATCTCAAAGTTTCTCAAACGGAAAAGTAGATGCACAAACTTGGAATTCAATGATTAATGCTCAACTTGGTCCTACTCTATCTGCTATCGCTAAAAAGATGGGAATTACAATGGGAGAGCTTAAAGAAGGTTTGTCTCAAGGTAAGATTTCTGTTGAAGAGTTCCAAAATCAATTAATAGAAATGGATACTAAAGGTGGCGGAGGACTTAAATCATTAAATCGAATTGCAAAAGATTCAACTAAAGGGATTAAAACCTCTATCCAGAATGCCAAAACAGCTGTTACTCGTGGTGTTGGCGAAGTAATAGAAGGATTAAATAAAGCCCTTGTGGATGAAGATTTAGGTGGATTTAAAGGAATTATTGATAAAGTAGGTAGTTCCATGGAATCTTTTTTGAAAGTGATGGCTGCGAATATTCCTAGAGCAGTGTCTTTTTTAAGTAATCTTTTTGATGCAGTTCAAAAATTTGGCTCTGCATTGAAATTCATGATGCCATTTCTGGTTCCTGCAACTACTGCTTTTGGCGCATTAATGTTTCAACTTAAAGGAATACCAACAATTATAAAAAGCTTCAATAATTTTAAGAATGCCATAATCGGTGTTGGAAATTCACTAAAGATTATGGGGGCTATAGCCGCCGCAAATCCGTTTGTTTTGATTGTTGGAGCCGTTGTTGGAGCGATTGCTGTATTTGGCTATTTTATGGCAACCAACGAAGAGTTTAGAAACAAAGTTATATCCGTTTGGAATGATGTAAAAGATTCCGTACTTGGTGTATTAAAGAATATAAAAGATTGGGGAATTGATACTTGGAGTTCTGCTAAAGAATTGGCATCAAATGCCGTTGAGAGTGTCAAGAATACTTGGTCTGGAATAAAGGAATGGTTTTCAAATACTTGGCAAGACATTAAAAATGGAGCAACAGGTTTATTTGATAAAACAGTAGAAACATCTATTAATGCAGTTGATAGTGTAAAAAACGCATGGTCAAATACAAAGCAATGGTTTTCTGATATTTGGCAGAGTATAAAAGAATTGGCAACTGAAAAATGGAATGAAATTAAAGGTTCTATTATGGAAGTTGCTGGTCCATTGATTATAGGTTTAAAGAACGCATTCTTACATGTCACTTTTTATTTAGAGACCTTATGGAATAATTTAGTTAAGATTGGTAAAAATGTTTTTGAGATTTTAAAAAATGTTATACTTGCGCCAGTTTTGTTTATTACCTCCATGATTTCTGGTGGATGGGAAGAAACAAAAAACAACATGATTGGTGTATGGAATAATATTAAAGAAAGTGCTCTAAATATTTGGGAGTCTATAAAAAATATTTTTGTTAGTTACGTTACAAATATTTATTTTGCTGCGCTTAATATTTGGACAGGTTTCAAACTTACTTTGATAAATATTTGGAATGAAGTAGTAAGTCAAGCTAAATCAATTTGGATTAATGTAAAATACTTTTTTATTAATCTTTGGATTGACATTAAGTATTTTGCTATTCAAAAATGGATTGAATTAAAATTCGGGATTATTCAAACTTGGATTGATTTAAAATATAATGCTATTACTACTTGGAACAATATTAAACAGTTCTTCAAAGATACTTGGCAGAACATTAAAGATATAGCATACAATACCTGGATTTCTATAAAGAATTCCATGATCAATACTTGGAATAACATCAAGGAATCTTTCTGGAATATTGTTACTGGAATTGTTAACTCCGCTGAAAATGCATGGACTAATCTAAAAAAGGGTGTTTCAAAAGCAATTAATCGGGTGAAAGAAATCTTTGATTCATTAAGGGAAATCAATTTATTCGAAATCGGTAAGAATATCATTGATGGACTTATCAATGGTGTAGTAGAAAAATGGAATGCATTGAAAAAGACTATTAAAGGAATAGCTGGAAGTATCAAAGATTCTATTAAGGGTGCATTAGGTATTCATTCTCCATCTAGATGGATGAGGGATATGGTAGGTAAAAATATTGTTCAAGGTATTATCGTTGGTATTGATAAAGAAAAAAGTAAATTGGATCAGACAATGACTGATTTAGTGAAAACTCCGTCGGTTCAACCAGTTGTTACAGGGTCTAATAGTCAACCAGTGGTTCAAGCTAAACAAAATACATCTTCAAATGCAGTGAATGAAATTCACTTGCATTTAAATGTTTATGGAGATCTACCTGATTCGATGATTAAACAAATCGCCAAGAAGATGAAAACAGAATTGACGAGACAAATGAAACGAGATGCTGATGCAGTAGGAGGGACATTATATGCAACTTAAAAGAGGACAATTTTTTATCAATCAACATTATTCTTCTGAGTTTAACGTATATATTCAAAATAGGCCTGCCTCTGTTTCAGCTAGTCGTGTAATTGAATTGAGAGAACGTGAAGGCAATGACTCAATTATTATCGATAAAGCCTATTACAAAAACGTTACTAGAAAAATTGAATGTTATTACAAAGCACCATCGATTGATTTAGTGCAGGAATGGGAAGATCGAATTACTGAATGGTTAGATATGAACTCTTACAGTGATTTTATTCTTTATTACGATCAACAATATATCTATCAAGCTATAGTAACCGAAGCGCCAGAATTTAAAGGAACAAGAAAAACAGGGAACATAGTTCCATTTGAATTTACAGTTAGTCTTCGACCATTCAAAGAAAATTATAGTGGTCGTTTTGCTATTCAACAGATAAAAGCTTTCGAGTTATTTAATCCAGAGAAGTATGCTTCAAAACCGCTTATTAAATTGAGTGGTTCTGGAGATGCTTCTTTTTATATTAATAATGACAAATATGATTTGAAACTATTAGATAGAGAATTATTTATAGATTCTAAATTAGAAGAGTCTTATCGAAAACTAGATGGTAATTTAGAACATCAAGATCATGTCACTTTATTTTTAGATTTTCCATTTCTATATCCTGGAAAAAATGAAATCAAATGGACGAATAATATACATTCGTTTGAAATAATACCTAGGTGGTGGAGAAAAGTATGATACCAAGAATATATAGTCCTACCGAGACAGATTTTTCTACGAATGGTTTAGGGATTTTGAAGGACACCACTAAATGTGAGATATATGAAGTAGCAAATGGAAAATATGAATTAGAGTTGGAGTATCCATTAGGCACTCGATTTGATGAATATTTTGAAAATGACTATCAAATAAAAGCAAAACCAAATGACCAAGAAGAGTATCATATCTTTTTTATTGATGATAAAGATATCGATACCTTTTTAGATACCGTAACTATTTATGCCCAGAGTCGTACAAATCGGCTTGGAAGACGAGCAGTTACTTTTGCTGAAGTCGACTCTAAAACTGGTCGAGAAGCAATGGCAATTATTGAAAACAATATGGATAAAAAATCAGATATACGCTTATATTCTGATATTACAACTGTATCAAGTACAACTTTTGAAGCAAGAAATGTTTTAAATTGTATTGCTGGCGAACAAGGTTCTTTACTTCAGTATTGGGGCGGAGAAATTAAACGTGAGCCATTTAAGCTATCCTTATTAAAACGAAGAGGCCGTGACAATATTGGAACAATCCGATATGGAAAAGATTTATCTGGATTAAAAGTTAAGTTAGATTGGACAGGCGTGAAAACAAGAATTATTCCTTATGCTGATCCTCAAAGTGATACAGGTACAACTAGCCGAATTTATGGATTGCCAGTAGATAGCGAATATATTAATAATTATCCTGATGTATATACAGAACACGTTCAATTCACAGAAGAACAGGGAGTTAAAGATGTTAATAGTTTAAATAAAATAGCTAAGAATTATTTCAAAACAATTAATCCAGGCTGTGATAAACCGAAGATTTCTATTACCGTTGAGTTCGATAAATTAACGGACACAGAAGAAGGAAAAGAATTCGCTAAGATAAGAAATTATGGGTTATTTGATACGTTTAAAATATATCATCGAAAATATAAACTATATTTTGAATCGAAAGTTAGCGGTGTTCAATATGATTCATTATCTGAAAAGGTTTTGAAATTGGAAGCTGGGGATACTCAAGTTGCTTTTTATCAACAACAAGCTGTAACTATTCAAGATAAATTAAAAGATTATGCTACGAATAATTATATGAGTAGTTTTAATGATTATGTGTCCTCTATGATTGCAGGTCAAGGAAATGCAGGCGGTTATGTAGTTTTATGGCCAAAAGAAAAACCTTCAAATATTTTTATAATGGATAGTCCTGATTTAAACAAGGCAAAAGAAGTATTAAGAATGAACAAAAATGGAATTGCCTTTTCTAAAAATGGTTGGAATGGTCCTTTTAATTCCGCTTGGACATTGGATAGTATATTCAATGCTAATTTTATTCAAACAGGATTAATAAAGGCAGATATCTTTCAAAACTCTTTTAATAAAACTGGAGATGTATTGAAATTAGTTAATGGACTACTTCAAATTTGGAATAACAAAAAGAAAACAATGGAGTTAACCAAAAAAGGAATGGAGTTTTGGAATTCTAATAGTTCAATTGGAACGATTGGAACAACTGATTCTGCTGGTAATCCTTTTCCTGGAGCTTCTACTCCCACACCTATTGAAGATAATTCTTTAGTTATTCGTACAAATGGAGACGGCAAATATATTTTGATTTCTCCTAAAGTTGGTAAAGGATTAGTTTTATTAGGAAATGGTAAAGCAATTTATTTTGGAGACTTAGATGTACAAGGCAAACTCACAGTCAACGGAAAAGAAATCACAGGGAACAACAGTGGAGGAAGTGATCCTGGAACTATTCCTCCTCAATTGACGACGGAAGCTGAAAAAAGAGCATGGAAAATTTGGACAATGTTGAAAGCTCGTGGTTATTCTGAATATGCAGCTGCAGGTATTCTAGGAAATATTCAGGGGGAGGTTGGAGCAAGTATGAACCCTGATACAGAACAACTTGGTGGTCCAGCTTATGGGATTGTTCAATGGGATGGTTCTGCTTATCCGTTAGTCGGATCACCAACTTGGAACGGACGAGAGTATGTTCAGCTTTTGATGAACACCGCAGGGATTCAAGAAGATTATCGAAGTATTGAAGCCCAAGTAAAATTATTAGATTGGTGTATGTTCAACGGTCAATGGCTCGGAAAAGTAAATCCAACCACAGTATCAGGATTTAAATCGATCAATGATGCCAAAAGTGCAGCGTATGCTTTTGAAATGAACTTCGAACGCCCAGCTTCTGCACATCCAGAACGCCAAAATTATGCCCAATCTTGGTATAACAAATTACATGGATTAACTAGTCCAGAACCTGGAGGGAATTTCATTTGTCCAATTCAAAAACCAGTGACAGTTACTTCAGAATGTGGATGGAGAACTAGTCCAATAAATGGCGGCCAAGAATTTCATAATGGAATTGATCTTGTAAATGGAAATCCTAATACACCTGTTTTTGCAGCATTAGATGGGGAAGTTGTTCAGGCTGGTGCTAATTATTATGACTGGTATGGTAATTACGTGGTTATTAAACATAATAATGGGAAGTGGACAGGTTATGCTCATTTGTCTCGTATTGATGTTTCTGTTGGACAAAAAGTCCAGAAAGGTGCTCAAATAGGCTTGATGGGAACAACTGGTCCATCTACAGGAGAACATCTACATTTTCAAATTATGAAAAATTATTGGCCACAGCCAGTTGTTGATTTTGAGAATCCAAGAAATTATATCCAATTTTAAGGTGGTGATTCTATGAGTAAATGGAATGTCGTTTTAAGTACAACAGAACCATATAATTATGTGGGGATGATTCAAGTTCGACAAGGCAATAAGAATACAGAGGTTATGGAAGCGATTATAGTTGAAAATGGTCTTCCCTACGATTTATCAGAATGTAAGGTATATTTTGAATCAGTTGTAGGTGGGAAATATCCAGTCCAATTAGAAACAAAAATTGTGGATGCTAAAAAAGGGAAAATTAACTATATTTTTGATAAATATTCCATGCAGTGTTTACATCGACAAACAGCCAATTTCATTATATTTAAAGGAGAAGACTTGATTGGAACAACTCAAGACTTCTCTTATTTTGTCATTAATGCTGTTTCAAAAACAGAAGGAGAAATGGGTTCTTATTGGCAATCAATCGAAGATTTAATCGCGGATATGACGGACTTTATTAATGAAAATAAAGGCGATTTTACGGACTGGATGAATGAAAGGAAAGAAGAATTTGATCGTTGGAGACAAGAACAGGAACACAGTTTCCAAGATTGGAGAGAAGGACAAGAATCAGACTATTTGGTATGGTTTAAATCAATTAAGGATATTTTAAAGACGATTGATCCTGGTGGAACGATGCTTGCGGAATTAATGGATGCGAGAGTAGATATTCAAGGAAAACGACACAATTCAATTTCTGAACGTTTGCTTGCCGATATGGATTATTTATATCAAAAACTACGAACAAGCTTATTTACTATCGCGTATGCTGAAATTGAAGTAGTGGATATTCTACAAGATGATTTATTTTCTAGGAATCATGAGATAGAAAAAGTAGAAAGTATTGAAAATAATATATCCGAAGGAGCGTTAATTGTAGCCACAATTGATGATAAAGAACAGCGTGTATTTACTCTGGAGGAAGTAGTAATAGATAAGATTTTGACTATTAATCCATATATTGCTGGAAAAACAGATTGGATTACTGGTACATGCAAAGTATTTGATGCAACAAAAATTGGTATTGAAATAAATGGTAAGAAAAAAGATATCGTCCCTTCCAATGAATTAAAAAATGGCACATTTAAATACTACACTGGAAAAACAATTCAATTAGGTGATCAAGTACAAGTCGTACTGTATGACAATATGACTATAGAATTAACAAGAAAATCAGTTGTTGTTCAGGAAGAAGGTGAATCAATTGGTGAAGGTTAAACGTATGATGGAAACAGACGACACAGGAGTTCAACGTCAATTTATGCCAATTACTCATGTTTCTGCAGTTTTAGGATTAGAAAACATTACCTCGGGACAGTCAAAAGTTCTTTCGGTTAACGGTAAATCTGGAGCAGTCATTCTAACGAAGGCTGATTTAGGATTAGAAAATGCGATTACCAAACTACCTTACGCAAGCGAAGATACTGATGGTATTTTAACTGCCGAAATGTTTCAAAAGATTGTAAATGGTGAAAGTGGAACATATCTTTTACCAATTGCTACTGCTGAAAAATTAGGAGGTATAAAAGTTGGTGAACTTTTAGAAGTCACTGAAGAAGGTATTCTGTCTGCAACTAAGCAAACAGATTTTAATTTTACTAAAGAGTTGAAACAGAAGCTAGAGTCTTTGAAAATTTTGAAAGCAGGAGCCAATATTTCGATTACAGAAGATGGCACTATTAGTACAACAAACGATAATGAAATAACTTCTTGTTCTCAAATTAAGAAAGTTTATTCAAACAGCATCGACTTTGGAGACTATGATTATAGTGGAAACCCAAATCTATTAAGTACTATAACTAGTGATTATTTTACAACAAAAGATAATGTAACAATTGTCAACGAAAATAGAGGTGTAAAATTGACATTCAGAAATTCTGGTTTTGGTGCTGAAACAGGTAATGTTGTGCAAATTAAACCCAAAACAACCTATACGCTTTCTGCTAAGGTAACAGTGAATGAGGATTTTTTAGGAGACTTATCAAAAATTCGACTAACTTATAGAAAATTTCCCGGGGGCAATATTCTACTGGGAACGAACTTATCTGCTATGTTAGCGGGAGAAACAAAAATTATTTCTGTTACTGGTAGCGTGGTAGAAATGAAACAAGTAGAGCGTACTTATCTACGTTTAGATAGTAATTCCCAAATAGTAGATGGATCAATCAACATAGAATATATCAAGTTAGAAGAAGCTTCAATAGCTACGCCATATCAGCCTAATTTATTTGAATCACCTTATTATCTAACAAAAGATGAGGGAGCTGGCTTAACGACAGAATATAAATATGTAGGGATAGGACTGGAAGACTTTCAAGATCCAAATAAATATATTTGGAACATGACTATTGAATATATAAATAAACAGCTCCAAGAACTAAATGAAAAAAGCTTAAACTTTACTTTTGAAAAAATAGGGGAGGTATAAACTAATGACAGATATTGTAAAAGTAAAACAGAATAATGTTCAGGTTTACCCTCAAACTCATTGGAATGCTGTAGAAGGCAAACCCACAACAATTAAAGGCGATAAAGGGGATCCCGGACAGTCCGCAACTATTGCTGTAGGTACAGTTACTAGTGGATCTACTGCTTCTGTTACAAATGTAGGAACCTCATCTGTGGCTAGATTCAATTTTGTATTACCAAAAGGAGATAAGGGAGATCCTGGAGTTAATGCAACAACGACATCTGTAGCTACGACGAACGCTAATGGGTTGATGTCCAAAGAAGATAAAGCAAAATTAGATGGAGTAGCAAAAATTACATTTGAGAAAGTAGGCGAAGTTTAATGTCTGATATTGTGCAATTAAAAGAAAATGGTGTTCCTAAATATTTAAAAACTCATTTTAGAGCAATTGATGGAGCTGAAGCATTAGTACAAACATCTGGTAATCAGTCAGTTGATGGTTTTAAAAACTTTTTACAAACACCAACAGTGAATGATACACCAGTAGCTTTAGATCGTTTTGTTTCAAAAACAGTAAAAACAACGAATACAACAGATTTTACCAATGAAAGTTCAGTCAGATTTGAACGATGTGGACGAAGTGTAGTGGCTAATTTTGCGATTACAAATAAATCAGCAAATTTTGCTGGATGGAAAAATTTAATGGCTTTTCCAAAAGGATATACTCCAACTTCGCTAAAGGATTGGGGTGGAACTTTGGCGAATAAAACCAATCGAAATCCTGCATTATCTGTTTATGCGAATGCTTCGGGAATTGCTGTGATGGTTTCTACTACAAATTTACCAGAAAATCAAGAGTGTTCTGGAACCGTCAGCTATTTTACAAATGATGCGTGGCCAAATTAATAGGGGGAATGAATGATGAAAACAATGTATGAACATATTTATCCGGTAGGTTGCAAGGTATGGGAAAACATGCCAGATGATTTTCCAGAAGGAGTGCCGTATACCTTGGTACCGCCATTACCAGATATTCCGTTAGATCGTCAGTTTTGGAATCCGAGTGAACGGAAATGGGAAGAAGTTGTCACACAAGATTTCTCTAAAAAACTAGAGTTGTTGGAAGAAATCCATCGCAAGACCGAACAACAGCTTGAACAAGTTCAAGAGGAAAATCAAGCGTTTAAAGAAAATAATCAATCATTAAATGAACAAGTTACGAATTTACAAGTGGCAATGATCGAAATTTATGAATCTTCATTAGGGAGTGAGTAACATGGAAAACATCTATGCAGACCTAATCAAAAAAGGAAAGAAAACGATTGATGACGTACCTAAAACATTAAAAAAGAAAGTTCAAGCAATTTTGGATAAAAAAGAAGATGAAAAAGTGAAAGAAATTCTCACTGAATAGGAAGAGGGTGAGAAAAAATGAAAGGTATCGATCAGATTTTTAACAAGCTAGTCGCAATCGACGGGCTTATTTTTTTACCATTAACAGTTATATTGATCGGGTTTATTATTTTCGCTTCTTGGCGAATCAATATTTACTATCGAAAAGAACTACATGATGAAAGAGAAAGCTCAAAACAGGACCGACGAGACTTTTTGGCTACGTTGAATGAGTTGAATAAAGGATTTGAATTTATACGTTCAGATGTGAAGCGAATCGATGACAAAGTTACTGAAATCGAGAAGGAAGTACGGAAATAATTCTGTGCTTCTTTTTTATGGTTGAAAGGTGGTGAGGTGTCGTGGAATCACTCTCAACTGAAATGATACTCGCTATGTGTGGGTTATATGTGGCAGGAAAAGTGTTAAAGGAAATTCCTAAGTTCCCCGACTGGAGAATTCCTTTAGCACTTACGATAATTAGTTGTATTTGTACACCACTATTATTTGGTGGGTATAACGTGTTTAACTTTTTTGTAGCTATTGTGGCTGTAGGAATTACAGTGTATGGCGATCAATTATGGAAACAAACGACTTATGGAATCAAAAAATTAGATAAAGGAGACGATGAAAATGAGTTACACAATTAACAAAGAATTTATGTTAGCAGCAAACGAAGGCGATTCAAGAAAAGCTCAAAATTGGTACATTATTGCACATGAAACAGCTAATCCAAGAGCAACTGGACGTAATGAAGCAAATTATATGAAACGAAATTGGCGTAACGCTTATACGACTCATATTGTAGGCGATGGTATCGTTTATTTGATTGGAGAACCAGGCTATGTTTCTTGGGGCGCATTAGATGCCAATTGTTATGCACCAGCGCAAATCGAATTACAACATACGACAGATAAAGCTTTATTTGAAAAAAATTACCGTGTGTATGTGGAATTGATTCGCGACTTATGTAATCAATTCGGTATTCCTAAAACACTTGATGCAAGCGGAAAAGGCACAAAAGGAGTGAAAAGCCATCAATGGGTAACACAAAATTATGGTGGTGACCACACGGATCCATACGGCTATTTAGCAAGTATGGGAATCAGCAAAGAGCAATTTGCACGAGATATAGCGAATGGTTTTGGTTCTAGTTCCAAACCATTAGTAACGCAAGTGAAACCAGTCACAAAACCACAAACACCATCCGAACATGACAAAGCAGTAGCAGCAAGTAAAGCTGTTCATCAAGGGAACGCATGGGCGAAATTGGATAAGTTCAATGAAGTAGGTAAAGGGAAAGTTCGAGTTGCTGGTTGGCTAGTGCCAGATAAACCAGATGGTCCAATTGGAAAATGTGCTTATATTCTTATTATGAAGCATGGCACAAATGAAGAAATTACTCGTGTGGCTTCACAAGGGATCAAACGCCCTGATGTGAAGAAAACCTATGGATACAAAGGTGGCGATGCTTTAGGAATGGACGTTACTGTGGATCTAAGTTGGGTGAAAAAAGGAATGAAAATCAATATCATTTTCCGTCGTTGTAATCAGGCAAATGGTGAAGGTGCAGTCAACGATGTTCGAATTAAGGACATCTATTTAACCTTGTAAACTAAAAGCCCCTCGATGAGGGGAAATACATAAAATTATATATAACATTTTTGTTACAAATTTAATGTTATGAATATCACAAAATGTTGTTTTAATATCATAAACGTTTAACTTGAACTTATGTTCCCCGTGTGTTAAAGTGATTTTATAATCCTCAAAGATTATATCTGCTAAGAAGCCCAGAGGCTATTGTCTTTAGGGCTTTCTTTTGGTTTAATTAATTTAGCAGATATGAAATGAGGTATATACATATGGAAACTTTTTTTACTACAATGCATCATATTGATTTAATAAGCGCTAGTGTAACTTTCAAGAAAATTCAGGCTGAAGATGCACAAAAATATATATCCGATTTAACTGATGAAGTATTACTTAATCCTAATAAGAAGCATTTTTCTATCAGAAGAGATGGAACAGAAGTGGTTAGAGTTGTTCGGTCATCTTTCATAAAAAAAATACTTCCTGATGAAGAAAGAGATACAGTAGCCAAAAGATTGTTAGATATAGAAACCAAAACTCAAGAAAAAATTAGTAAATTAGGTAAAAAAATAAAAAAGGGTAGTCTAATTCAATCCTTATTTTGTGACAGTGAATTTACGTATTTTGTTATTGCTAAAATTGATTCAAATCGTTTCTTAGATGAGGATGATTTAGTTTCAAGAGAAGGACTGATTTTTGAAAATAAATCATTGAAAACTTGTGTGTTTAAATTTAATGAACAAAATGAAATTGAGGAAGTCATAGTTTCTGACAATAATAAGAAAATATCAGATTATTGGTACAATCTATTCCTTGAACTGGAACCAATGACTACAGACGAGGAAAATACGAAAGCATCATTTACTGTATTATCTAATAGTTTAAAATCGTCTTTAGAAAAAAAATATCCAGCTGATTATATCCTATGTAGAAACAATCTTTTATCTTTTTATAAAACTCAACCAACTTTTAGATTACAAGATGTAGTTGAGAGCTTATTTAATGATTATACTCCAGAATCCGAAGAATTAGATATTGATAAGGTGAAGGGGAATTTCGCTCGTAGCTATTATCGTCACTTTAAAGATACTGAGTTTAGTATTAAATCCAAAGCAATAAATAAAAAAAAATGGCAAGAAACAAAAGCTGTTAATCAATTTGTAGACATCACATTGAATGGCTCTTCAGATCAAATAAAAAACAACATCTCTGCAGAAGAAGTTGATGGTGAAAAATTCATCAAAATAAAATCGACCGAAGAGAAGACCTTTGAAAGTTTTCGTTGGTAAATAGGTGATAAAATGATAGGAGGGTTGCTTCGTATGGAAAAATTTAAGGAAGAGTTATCTGTCAAAAAAGAAAATCTAAATGAAGTGATGTTTGAACCTCTTCTTGTTGACAACAAAAACTTTGAAGAAATAATATATACTTTAGAAAATTTATATCAATCGATTAATCAAGCCAGGGATACTATTACTATTACTTTTTCAGATAAATCCGGCGAAGAAAAAGAATATATAGAATTTGAAAATGAATTTTCTGAAATTCGTAAAAATTTAGAGGGCAATATTAAGGAGTTTTTGGATAGAGCAGAACTAATTGAAGAAGATTTCTTTTTATGTGAGATTTATATTTCTAAAAAGGAAAAAAAATCTCAAGGATTTATAACTATATCTATATATGATTTAAACATTTTTTTACTTTTTCTAACTTATAATGATGACCGTTCCCGAAAACTTAATGTAAATGAGATTCTTGGAAAATTAAAAAGATATTTTTATGATACTGAAGCTATATACCTGTTTGATCTTTTTAATGATGATGTACAACTCAGAACTGATCATTTTATTTTTAGTTCTAAGTTAGGACAATTAAAAAAAGAAAACTTAACAATTGAGAAAAAAAATATTGCCAATTTGACAGAGTATACCAATATTTCTCCGTTACCCTTTTTTTCCCCTAGTGACTTTTTTGTTAAGGAGTCCCAAGAAAATATAGGTTTAACTGAGGTTTTTGACAGATTATGCCTGCTATTATCTTTAAGTTCATTGGCAAATATTTCTGTCTTAGAAGATGACACTCTAAATATTAAATTTTATGGTCAAAAAACAGTTGTTGAAGAGATTAACTTTTCTACTCTAGTAACTGATAAAGATATTGTAAATAGTTTTTATGAAATATATTGCTGGGTTTTTTATAACAAAGATTCACATGAAAAAATCAGCCTTACTAGAAATATTATAACGCTTTTTTATGATGGAAATTCTGTTTTTAATAACATTCAAAATATCTTACCATCAATTAAATCTAATTATGAAATATATCTAAAAGAAAATGTAGATAGATATGTCCAAATATTGAATAATGTAGTTTTACTAATTCAAAATTTAGATACAGAAATTCAAGATAAAGCAACAGCTTTTTCTGATGATTTCAAAAAAAACTTCACCAGTTTTTTTACATTTATAATATCCACTATATTATTTAATACGTTATCTACTGGGAAAATAGAAAATATATTTACTCCTGAGATAACGATTATAACAGTTGCTATGCTAATAATATCTATTATTTACTTAATAATAAGCAATTTTGAAATAAACAATCAAATAGATCAATTAAACGAACAATACGAAAAAAATAAAAAATATTATAGTTCTATATTAAATGAAAAAGACATTGAGCGCATTTTTGCCAATGACATGGAGTTAAGCAAAGCAATCATGGTAAAAAAACGAAAAAATATACTCTTTCTTTGGATTTCTTCTATAATAATAATATTTATCACGTTAATGATCATTGGAGATTTTTCTTTATTGATAGATGCTTATAATAATCTTTTAAGTAGCTTAGCAAAAATTAAATTAATATAATGCGACATATCTACATGATATTTTTGGATTTAACAAATTTAAACTAACTTTTAAATTGGAAACGGTGGATTTGAGGACTACAGGGTATATAAAAGACTCCAGCCAATTAAATTTGGTTGAGGTCTTTTTTTCGTTCTCCTATTAATTTTTCTAACTCCCATTTCAATATACATATAAAAAAGTAAAAATAATAGAAAAACTAGTGATAGTTTTGGTGATAGTGATATTAAAAATCAGAAAAGATAGAAAAAGCAGGAGATAGATAAAATGCTGATATTTCAGCATTTTTTAACTTTGCAAAAGAGAAAAAAGTAATAAATGTATGTATGATATAAGAAAAACATGTTCGCACTTCTAGGCAAACCAGGCTTTGAAGACCTTGCCAAAGAATTGAACGAACGTCTTTAAGATAAGGAGTTATAGGTAATTATTAAAAAATAATTATCCAAAACAATTTGCCTTTAAAATGAAAAATGATACTCATTGAGGTATTTATAAAAAAGGATGGCTAATTATAGCCATCCTTTTTTGGTTTGTTGGCAGAGAAATATTTTGTCCAGAAAATTTTCGTTGTTGATTATTGATATAGTCATTGGACTTATCGAAGTTCGTTCAATACTTTCATATGACACTTGATCATATAGTTGAATAATAGAGATATCTTTATGACTTATATCTTCATGCTTCATGCCAACTTTTCGGTTAGGCACTGCTTACACATATCTACCATTATGGACAGTTAGGGGAGAGATGGGCACATTTGTCAATTCTGTGGGCAATAGTATTCACAGTTTTAATTTTTTAAATCAATCAAGCTTACTTTGCTCGGTTGGTCAGAGATTGTGAGCATACATCAAATGTGATTTTTATGTCGTCTGTAATGATTAAATCTTTGTTCAGATCTTTTCAATAGCTTTTATCCGTGCACGAATACTATCATTGACAAATATATCATTATTTTGATAAAATAATAATTGTTATTTAATAGCCATTTGTTTTGATTTGTAATTAGCTGAAACATAGGTAAATCCAATTATAATAGTTTTATGACCAAATTTTAATAAAGTGAATGGAGAAATGATATGGATCAAAAAGCGTTTATTGAATCGATTGATTCTACAATTAATAAATTAAAAAAAGATATTCAATCGTATAATAGAATCATTGGCATAGGGAATATTATAAAAATCGTATTATCTGCTGCTATCCCTATTTTAATTCACGAGGCATCTGATCATAAGTCTTTGTTATTAGTCGTTTCGATTGCTTCCGCAATCATAACGATTATTCAAAGTGGAATGTCTGCGTTTAATTATCAAAACAAAGTACAAACCGCAACACAGGTTCTAATGAAAATAGAAAACGAGAAGCTACTTTATGTAACAAAAACATCCCCATATGATAAAACGGATGAAGAAAATTTTCATTTGATTGTTTCGACACTTCAAACGGAGTTGAATGATATCATTTCTGACTTTAATCAAGTAAGCAATTAACCATATCATCCGTTTAAAGATAGAAAGGTACCAAAGAGACAGGAACAATAAGTAATCCTAGAACAGCATTTATATATAAATAAAAAATGAACCTAATTTTGCTGATTTAAAAAGGTATCCAAACCTACTCGCTGAGACAGATGGATACCTTTTTTCTTTTACAAAAAAGTTCTGATTTTTTTAGACGGGAGTTATATACTTCAAAACTAATTTTTATTTTTTACCAATAAATTCTTTCTTGATTTTTTTAAAATCAATCAGTATTTTCGTGGGACCGAGCACATGATATTCTTTGACGACCAATTGGTTTCTTTGATTATAATAGCCACTGATTACTAATTTCATTCCTTCATCTACTTCAGCAAGAAAGTTTAAACCATGACCAGCGATTAAACAGTTCGTATCATTCAAGCTAAATCTTATCAAGGGACGAGCCCCAATTTGTAGTATTTTTATTTTTGTTACTGTGCCATATTTCTTAATCATTGTGGACTCTCCCTTATGAGCGATTTCGAGGATGACAATCCGTAAATATTCTTTAATAGCATTAAACGAACAAACGTTCTTTTTGTAAAGGAGAAACGCAAAAAAATTTATGGTATTTAAGCTAATATCCGACTATTAATATCAGGGGAATGGCTGTAAAAATTTTCTTTTTTTTGTATGACCATGCTTAAGTAAAGTTAGGAGAGACCGGACACCGGAAATGTTCACAATAAAAAATAAATTAGGGAGACAAATCTTACATTGTGCTTTGAAAATGGATAAACGGTGTTCAAGCATCAACTCCTTGAAATAAGCCTAAATTTTTCAAAATATGAGAAACTATTTCAAAAAATTTTTTCTTATTGTCATCGGAGCTCCCCAATGCTTTCACAACCTCTGATTGATGGGGGTAAAGCGCCATCCACTTGAAATAAGCCGGAGAGTCCAAAATAGTAGAGACTATTTTCGGATTCTCCGGCTTAGTTATCAGAGCTAGACACTGCTGTCACAGTTCATTTTATTATTTTAGATTAACCTCGCTTACACAACGTATATCCACGTGCTTGGGCCTCTTGCAGCGAGATAGCTACGACAGAATTTGCGTTGTTAAGTCCCGAACAGTTCGGATTTAAATGATATTTTGTACCATGATCTGGAGCAATATAAACCGTTTGTTCGTTGTTTTGTTGCGGTGTTTGTGCTGCTGCAACTTGATTGGCTTGTTCTTGTGCGGCCGCAGCTTGCCGTTGTCGTTCTGCTTCAGCTGCCTCATTTGCTTTGATCGTTGCATCTACTGTAGCTAGTCGAGCAGACAAGTGTTGATTGCCGTTTGGAATAGCCTGGATTAAAGTAGCTGCTGAGTTATAGTTTTCTCTAGTTGGATGAGCTTCAGCTTGTGATAGTGCTGTTGTTGCTTCATTTTCAGCTTGTTTTTGACGTTCTTCTTGTGCTTTACGCTCAGCTTCAATTTTCTGTTTTTCTTCTTCTTGTTTTTTGCGCTCAGCCTCAAGTTTCTGTCTTTCTTCTTCTTGTTTTTTGCGCTCAGCCTCAAGTTTTTGTTTTTCTTCTTCTTGTTTCTTACGCTCAGCTTCAAGCTTCCGTTTTTCTTTTTCTTTATGTTCAGCTTTTTGTTTCAGCTGTTCTTCACTAGAAGTACTTGATGTTCTTTTTGTTTCGATCTTTTTTTCAGATTGTGTACTTGCTTTTGAACTATCGGAATGACTGGTAGGAGAGATAGACGCTCCGAAAATCATAAGAATAAATGCTGTTCCTATAATAATAAAGTTTCGTTTTTTATTCCCTTTTTTGAAAAATGATCGAATCAGTCCTACTAACCCCCAACAAATACCAATTAAACCTACTAACACTAAAAAAGTTCCCATTTTTTTCCTCCAAAAATAAAAATATTTTCCTTCCATGTAGGAATGAAAGAAATAAACCTCCTAATAAAAAAATATATCATTCTGTAATACTTGTCTAAAGATATACAAAGTTGTTTTTTATCTAAAAATTAAATTACAAAATAAAAAATGTGAATTTTTGATCACCTATTGATAAAAATAGATATATAAAGGAAATGATTTGCACAACAGCAGATTACGATAGTTACAAAGTGGAAAAGATCAGTCATTAAGTTAGTACAGTATAATTCTTGTTTTTAACGCTTAGAACCTGCTAAAAAAGCAATCAAACAAGTTAATAAGAATCTTTTAAGGTTAATATCAATGAAATGAATTTTTGCTATACTTATTAGAGGCTTATTGAATAAGGAGTTGAGTGAATTGGTTAAAAATAAATTATCAAATATGATTAGTATCAAGAAGAAAGGCGGAGGAAAGGTTAGGGTACATGGATAGAGTAAAGGAAATGCTTCAGTATGTTAGGCAAAAACAACTTTATTTTATTTGTGGTATCGCTCTAATTCTTACACTAATACGTCTTTATCTCTATTACAAAGCGACTTACAGCATCGATATGACAGCTAGCTATGATGACCAGCTTTTTATTCATTATGCCCGTAATTTAGTGGACGGGCAGTGGTTAGGAGAGTACAATGCTAAAACTTTATCAAAAGGTATTTCTTATAGCTTATTTTTAGCTTTTGCCAATAAAATTCAGCTACCATACTCGCTATTATTAGGTGGGTTTAATATTTTAGCTAGCGTGCTGATTACACTGAGTGTAAAGCCGATCGTTAAAAAGAATAGTATCTTGTTTTTTATCTATGTCTTTTTTTTATTTTCACCAATCGGTTTTACCCATGAATATTCGACACGTATTTATCGAAACGCCATTGTAATTCCATCTGTCGTAATTATCGTTGCTTGTTTATTAGCTATTTATTATCGTAAATATCGTGCAACAAAAACTATTTTACCTTGGTTTTTCTTGTTGTCTCTAATCTTTCCATTTTACTGGTATATTCGCGAAGATTCACTCTGGTTGTTGCCTTTTGTTCTGGCAGCCTTAATCATTAGTTTTGTTCAGATTTTATTAGGAGTGGATTTTAGACCAACGAAAACTGTTGAAAAGTTTTTTTCACAAATTACCCTTGATCGAAGAAAACTGATCAAGCTCAGTTTGTTTTTTCTTCCTATGATCAGCTTTATCGTGACAAATCAAATGATTAAGCATAAAAATGAAGAAGTCTATCATCTTGCAGTAGTCAATGATCGTACGAGCGGAGAGTTTGCTCAATTGATGAAGAACTTGATTCGAATAGATGATGGAACGAACATAAACAAAGAGAACAGTAGGATTTGGGTTTCTCATGAAGCGTTAAATAAAGCATTAGCTGTGTCACCTGCTTTTGCTAAAGAAGCTGCTAGAATCAAAGAATTATATACGACACATGCTTGGACTCAGGCAGGAAAAGTAAAGGAATTAAAGGGAGACATTATTTTTTGGGCACTGCGAGATGTGTTGAATGAGTCTGGCTACTATCAAAATAACGCAAAAGAAACCAATGAATTTTGGAAACAAGTCAATCAAGAGTTAAGGGCTGCTTATCGTAAGGGAGATTTGAAGAAGAAACGTGAAGTCTACTTAATGAGTACAGGAGATGGGAAGATTGCCGAGGATATTCCAGTACTCTTAGATTTTTTTAGGACAGCTTATAGTGACAATTTATTTTACAAAGATTTTCATCAAGGAGGGAATTACAGTTTTGGAACCCATGCGGATGTAGAAGCAGCGCAAAACTTTTTGCGGGTTCCTTTATTGAATAATTGGATTAATAGTGAAGATCCACAACCGCCGATTTTAGTTTTATCAAAAACAGCGAAAATCTCTAATATTATGATTGCGATTTATCAAAAGACAAGTGGTGTTGTTCTATGTTTAGCGATTTTAGGATTTTTATTTTTGATCTTAGGTTCAATCTATGCTAAAAAAGATCGTGGTTTTTATTGTTCTGCACTAGTCATTACTAGTGGTTTGATATTGACCCAGTTTTTATTTTTATTTGGGGTTTCATGGTTTTGTTCCTACTCGCCAGAGCAAAAAGATTATTTTCTAAGTGTGTATACGGGGGCAGGAGTACCAATCATGCAAATTGCGATGGTTCTAATCTTTCTGGGAATCAGCAAAATTTCATGGGGGAAAATAAAGCACAAACTCAAATTGAATAAATAATAAAAGACGTTTGCTAACTGTATTAGTTGCAAACGTCTTTATTCTTTTTTCGATCCCGAGTTGTTTTCGGTCATTAGAAATGATTCACTCCTTATTTGGATTCATTTAATGCACGGACAGCTTGTTCAATCGTGATACCAAATGCCACGTTGTTTTCATTTGTAGCATCAATTGCCATAAATTGATTGGATACAGTATCAAATGCAACTCGGTATTCAATATTTGTTTTAGTAAATGTCATGTAAGTCACCTCTTTTTTTATTAATGTAAATTGTGGTTGGAATTTTCTGTTAAATTTTCCTTCCTGTAATCAGTGTAGCACCCTTATTTTTTTTTCGCAATTAATTGCTATGTCAACAAGGGATTCTTAATTTTCTGTGAGTCCAATAAGCAATCCAATCAATAACAGGATAAATACAGTAGCTTGAATAACAATCATGAAATTCCCTCCTCACAGAATAGTTTAGATGCTTTTTCGGAGGTTTACACGAACAAAAGGCTAACAGTTTCAAACAAATCTGTCACTTATAAATTACAATTATATCTTGGTATTAGTTATGTGAGAAAAAGGGGGAACTAGATTGAAATCGTGTAATTCTAAGAAAAAATATAAAAAAATTCAATAAATCGTTTTCAAATCATCTTTTTTTTGTTATTATAAATTAAAGATTAACAAAATAAAGGAGGGAATTGAGAGATGTTAAAATTAGAAATAGGCAAGTCATACATATGCAAACCGATTGGAGTGAACTATGAAGTGATTGGTTGCGTGGAACGTACATATACTAATACGGCTGTTATTTTTGTAGAAAGCTATGATCAGAGAGATCGGTTAGCTGTTTACGATAGTAAGTTTCGTCTACTAGTTAAACTGGACGAAATTTATACAGTAGCAGAATCTGCTTTGGTTTCATAAACACTTTTTTTGAGAAATATCGTAAACTTCTCTATAATTAGAGGAGAGAGAAGGGAGCGAAAAAACATGCAAAAAAGAAAGAGTTCAGGTAAAATGGGCATTATCTTAGCAGTTATTTCTGCTATTCCGGCAATCTTAGCAGTGGTTCGTGCGGTGAAAAGCGCGAGAGAAAGATAAAGTAATTGAAAAAGAACCCCATGGATTCAATCCATGGGGCTCTTTTTTAACCAACACCTAAAACGAAATTCAATAATTTATCTGAATAGGTGATCTCTTCATCCATTGCTTTGATATTTTCATTTAAGATAGTCATTTGATCAGTAATGATCCCATCAACACCATAAAACATCATACGACTGATTCCATCTGAGTCGTTAACCGTCCAGACATACACTTTTTTACCATCTTGATGAGCTGAATCAATAAAATTCCGATTGATCGTACTATACTCCATCGTCAAAAAGTCGGCCGGAGTAACTGGTGGTCCAACAATATTGAATGGTAGGATGTAGCCTACATAAAAATTAGGATTGGCATTTTTCAGATCAGATACCGTCTGATACGTAAGACTTTGTAAAATATGCTGATGAGTTAAAATGTTTTCCTCATATTTTTTGACAAAGCGATCAATGATATCTTTAGAATCATTTTTTGAATTTTTGATTTCGATTAAAAGTTTTTGATTTAATTCATTGGCTCTCTTTAAATAAGTATCAAAGGAAACGACAGGTTCTTTCGCACCGTTTTCAGTTACTTTTAACTTTTCTAATTCTTTCAAGGTTAGATCTTGCGGTGCTTTATTTATCCCTGTTAATTTTTTTAAGTTAAAATCATGCATGACAACGAATTGACCATCTTTGGTTTCTTGTACATCCATCTCCACATAATCAGGATGGTAGGTACGACTTGTTTTTTCTAAAGCAGCTAAAGTATTTTGGGCACTGTTACCTCCACTGACACCACGATGAGAAATCGTTACAGGTTTCGTTTGAGAAGCAGAAGTCAAATAATCCATATTGTAGAGACAAACACCTACACCAAAAAATACAGCAAATAAAACTAAGCTTGAATTTTTAAGAACAGAAAAACGTTTGTTAGGAGATTCTAAACGAAACCAGTTAGGAGTCTCAGGAAGAAAACCTTCATCATCCATGAAATCAATAATAATGTAAAAAATTCCGACTGTTGACATAACGATGTTGAATAAAAGGATAGCTTGAAGAATCGTCATTGCAAAAACAGCGCTAATCAATGAATAATTAGGGAAAAATTGTTCTACAATTATTTGTGCGAGGAGCACAATTAAATAGCCGGCAAATGAAATGAGTAAAATACTACCACCAATAATGATGAACTGTCCAAGGATTGCAAAAAAACGTGATTTGGTTAAATACCAACTTTCTTTAACCGCTTGTTTAAATGGTCGATCACGTAGAATCATTTCTGGTAAGGCAAAAATGAGACGGATACCAATGTAAGCTAAAAAGATATAAAACAGAATGAAGCTGCTAACCACGATCCAACGATTAGTAAAAATAAAATCCATGATAAAAGCTGGGATTTTAACTTTAGATAGTAAATCAGAATTAAAACTTAACCCACTAATCGGTAAAATAAGTACGAAATAAGCTAAGAAAAAAAGAAAAGTCAATGGGCGTATTTTTTTTAATTGACGAAACGTTGCTTGAAGTAACTGTTTCAACGAGATAGGTGTTTGTTTCTTAATAAAGTAAACACTCATCAATAAAAAAGTAAACTCAAAATAAACTAGGAGTAAGATAGTTAATAAGACAGCAGTCAAAGACAATAAGACGCCTGGGTGCTGTGAAAGGATCGTAGAGATATTATCACTAGATATATAATCAATGGCTCCTCGATTCAAGATGAATCTGGTCGTACTATTCAATAAGGGTAAACAAATAAATAAAATAAATAAATGCATAATCAAAACATCACGAAAATATGCTTGAGTTCCTTTAAGAAAGTCCCAAGCATTTCCTAAACTTCTTTTTAAATAAATTAACATTCAATCACCTACCATAAATATTATAACGTAAAAATAAAAATAAGTGGACAGATTGCGCAAATACTTAACGCAGTACGCCCACTTATAATAAACTATCCTAGTAATCCACTTAAGAAATGTCCACCATAAATCAAAGCCATGCTGTATAAGAAAATCGAGAGGGGTTTCGCCAATAAAATGATCCAAGTATATTTTTTTACAGAAATATTTGTTAGACCAGCCATTAAACAAAGCGCATCATCAGGGGCCACTGGTAGAAAAATTGCTAAAGCAAATAACTTTTCAAAGCGATTCTGGTTATCGAGCCAACCAACATACTTGTTATACGTCTTGTCACTGACCATAGATAAAATAAATGGTTTACCATACCGCCGACCAAGTAAAAAGATGATGATCGAACCGATACAAATTCCTACATAATTATAAATAAAACCAGCATAAGGTCCAAAAATTAATACACCGGCTGCTGTACTTATCCCTCCAGGAATGATTGGAATAACAACTTGCAGGATTTGGATTAAGATGAAAATGATAGGACCTAAGATAATTGAATCTCCAACTAATCCTCTTAAAGAATTTAAATCTTTAAATACACCCAAATTGATAAAATAAATCGTTAAGCCTATCGAAATTACTAATCCAATGATAGATATAAAATTGATCAATTTTCGTGATGCCGCAATGTTCAACGTCTATCAACTCCTTTGATACGTTTTCTTATATTACTAATGTACTTTATTAGTGACTCTTTGTGCCACTATTTTAAATGACAGTTATCAAACAATTTTGTAAGTTGTAATAAGTATAATTTAAAAACGATTCAAAAACATCCAACTAAAGATGTATTTGAAGTATTATTTTTGTGCCTGTAGTTTTAGGAAAAATATCCTCTATTAAATGAAAAATCGGCGTTCAAGTATTAAATCTTTAAAATAAGCTGAGGAAACTAAAAGAAGAAGTTTTTGCTTTACCTCTTATGCGTTTCTAGCTTACTTACGTGGATAGAATACTCTGAACGCCATAACTATATGAAAGCTAAAGGGAATATCTCAGGGGAGTGAAAATCAGTGTCTCATTTTGTCTTTTCACTAAGCCTGTTGAATCAAAGGATTCGTCTAAATACTTTTATATTTAAGATGGGAAGTTCGTACATGAGTTCCACATCATCAATCAGACTTCCAAGTAATCGGAAATCTGATTGATCCAGAAAAACATTTCCAAGCTCTTGGTAATATAGATCCATAGTAGGATTTCTTGGTTCATTGAGCATTTCCGCTAACTCATGCAAATCAGAAGGAGGAGAATAACAAGTTCCTTGAATTTCAATATATAATCCTTCGGGTGTTGATTCTAGCCCAATCCTTATTTCAGTGATCTCGTGAGAATAAAGATAGGTTAAAAATTCACTAATGATTCTTTTTGATAATTCTTTTTCCAATGTCATCCTTTTCCTTTCTGCCAACAGTCAGGCTGTCTAAGATCGGTACAAGAAAACCTGCAACGAATCCAGTTGAGAATCCACTATTATATAGGCTTAATCCGCCATGTAATGCACTGACGTTATGGACTAAGACAATATGCAAAAATCCAGCCAAAATACCAAAAATACTACCATAAAAACCACTAATAGGAGCAAGTGCAGTACCAAATATCGCTGCTACGATCATTGTTGTTTGAGAGGCATCATGGATAGTAGCCAGATATGAAGCAAGATAAATCCCTATAAGTATGGGGAAACTGTTCTTTAGATGACAACCAAAGGCACTGAATCCAACTGAAGATAGGATTGCACCAATAATCGGGCCGTTGAATTCACCACCAATAAGAAGAACATAGATGGAAAGCATTAGCCCTACTAACCCCATGTTTAGTAAGGTGGCACCGATACTTGAGATCGCCATAAAATCAGTAGTTACTTTTCCTGAAGTTTGAAAAATGTCATGTAAACCAGTGAGCTTCCATGAATTAATAAAAAAACCAAATAGCGTAGTTAAACTAAAAAAAAGAAAAATGACTAATGTAAGTTCTTGATGGTAGCCTGTTGAAACGAACGATTGAACTTCAATTGAAAAATCAAATAACCGAAGGATACCAGCCATGACCATGGCGATCAATCCAGAAGTAAAACCAATATTATACAAATTGAATCCACGATGAAAAATAAGGGTATGCGATGCCAAAGGAGGGAGTAAAAAACCAACGAGTATACCAGTCAGATTACCAAATAAAATACCTAAGCCCAATGGTAAGTTCATACCGAAAGTGATATAACTAACTACAGGTGACAAGGCACTAGCAAATAAGCCAACCATAATATACTGTGAAAATGGTTTATGTACAAAACGTGCATAGAGATAGACACCCAAAATAATGGAAAGAGAGTTATACAGATTTTTTCCAAAAAAAGAAAAGCCTGTGACGGTTAATACAGAAGCAAAGATTAGTCCATTTAGATAGACTTTATGATGATAGCAAAGAAGTACGGACAACAAAGTCAGGACACCAACATTGATAAATGCGCTTCCAAAACCACCTATTGCCAAATAATCGGTCATCAGATTACTAGGAGAAGTAAGGATATTGTTGAGCCCCTCAATAGTTTCAACCGGATGTCCAGAAACAAGCCCGATTATTAGAAAAAACAAGCCAGTAAATGTTAAATAAAAATACTTATTTTTTTGAGATGGCTTTTTTTTGATGGGGTGAATATAAATAACGTCGTTTTTATTAACCATTACATACCTTCTTTGTCGTTTTCTTTAACTATAACGTGAAAGAAATCTTTTGGTCAACTAACAGTTACAGAAAAATCAATTTTTGTAAGGGGAAACAGTATTTTTGTTTATTCTTAAATAATATTGTATCATTGTTAAAAATAAATAAGAAAAAAACTTAAAATATAACGTTTTGAGTAAATTATTTGCCAAAAACTGTGTATATCGGTTACAATAAAACAACATATACTGCAGTAAGAAGTGGGGGAGTTTTAATGAGAAGAAAAGTCTATACTAAAGATCAAATTCTGAAAGCTGCTTATGATGTTGTTGCAAAGGAAGGTTTTAAAGGGTTTACTGCGAGAAATATTGCTAAAAAAATGGGTATATCCACACAACCTATTTATTTAGAGTTCAAAAACATGGAGGATCTAAAAAATACTTTATTGGACTCAATTTTTGAACAACTCAAAGAAAATGTTTTTCCAGTTGAACGTACTGGAGATAAAATTATTGACCTAGGATTAAACTATATCTACTTTGCAAAAAAACATCATAGTCTTTACATGGCATTATATATCGACGAACATGGCGATGGACAAAAAATGCATGATTTTTCTTATAACTATTTCCGTGAAATCGTCAAACAAGATCATCGATACAACCAGTTGTCAGATGAATACGTTGATGCATTACACACTGGAACTTGGGTTGCAGTTACCGGAATCGCATCTTTAATGTCTTCAAACATCATGCACCCAACTGAAGAACAAATTATTTCGTTCATCAAGCGAACGATTGATTCTATTCTTTCTTTAGAAAATCCTGAAACAATTAGTTAGATCTACTTATGAAGTGTGATAACACAAGGTTCATTCCAATACTCTTTCTTACTTCACATTGGGCACTATTTAAGAAGGAGCAGAAAATGATTCTTGTGTTTTTTTGTCTTCTCATAAAATAAATATGCCGGTTTTTGATTTCTATCGGGAAATAGGCTTGACTTTTTACTAAAAAAAGTTTAAAAATAATAGGTATGGAAGGTTGGCAGAGTGGTAATGCACCGGACTCGAAATCCGGCGAACCGGCTAATACCGGCGCGCAGGTTCAAATCCTGTACCTTCCTTTATACCAACGTTTCTGAGCTATCTGGCGTTTGCTGGATAGCTCTCTTTTTGAAAAAGAGTACCCCTTTTAGTACCCTTTTTGACTTTATCCCATTCATCCTTTCATATAGTTTGAGAAGTTAGAAATAGTGGTCTTATTTTTATTTTCTGTTACGTGCGTGTAGATATTCGCTGTTGTTTGTATGTCTGCATGTCCTAATATTGCTTGAGCATCTTTTAGAGAAGCACCAGATTCAAAAAGTAAACTTGCGTGTGTATGTCGAAATCCATGAGCGGATATTCGTTTTAGATGTTCGTTTTTCTTATAAATTTGTTTCAACCAAAAACGTGTGATTGTTGGATTGTACAATTCTCCATTGTTGGCAAAAACTAAATTTGCACTATCGAAAATATGGGTAAGTTTAGTACTGCTTTTTTTATATTTTTTTAGAGCGTTTGATAACTCATGATCTAAATATATCGTTCTAACTCCATTTTTCGTTTTTGGTTCATTTACAATTAAACGCCCATTTTTGCCCCTTGTGATAGTTTTATTGACGGTTAGTGTATTTGTATTAAAATTAATATCCGACCATGTCAAAGCGAATGCTTCTCCTTTACGTAAGCCAGTATAAGCTAATAAGTAGAAAAAAATATAAATCGTGTCTTTTTCTTGCTTAGCAGCTCTCAAGAATTCTAGTAACTCATTTTTAGTGTAGAATTCAATATCCTTTTTTTCTATGCTTAGGATTTCACCCTTTGGTACTGTGATAATTTTCATAGGATTGCTTTCTGTTTCCTGAATTGAAACAGCATAGTCAAAAACATTGGAAGTATAGTTTTTATATTTTTTGAATGTTTTTGGATATTGTCCTGACCATTCATTCACAGCTTTCTGGCAAAAAAATACGTCTATTTTATTTATAAAGTTTTCTCCAAAGACAGGCAGAATATGAAGTCTAAAAATTTCTTCGGTAGATGCCCAAGTACTTTCTTTTACAGTTTTTTTATAATTTTCGAACCATAAATTATATATTTCTAAGAATTTTTTACTTTGTTTTACTTTTACTGAGTCAGCACCTTCATTTTTTACTTGAGTTTCAATTCTTCTTAAAGCTCGATCTGCTTCAAGCGCACTTTTAAATCCCATTTTTTTTACTTTTCTTTTCTTGCCAGTCATAGGATCTACACCAGCGTAAATGTAGAACATGTATTTTATTTCCTCTTTTTTTGTTACATAGCTTTTAATTCGATGATCAATTTCACGTTTAGCCATCTTTATATTTCCTTTCGTACGTTTGTTCGGTTGTACAGCGGATTTCGAGATGGTAAAATAGGGTACAATAAATAGACCTACTTTACCGTAGTTCTTAAACTAGAACACGCTCTCGCTTTGGTCGGTGGGGCGTGTTTTTTATCAATAAGAATATTTCTTAGCCTATTTAACTCTTAGCTTTTGTCCCGGATAAAGCATATAATTGTTTGGATCTAAGCCATTCAGCGCAAATAATTGGTCAGTAGTGATTCCTGCGCGGTCGGCTAATTGTTTTGGACCTTCACCGGGTAGCAAAGTCAAAACATCTGGAGTTTCTGGTTGAGGTGGGGTTTCAGGCTGAGGTTGCTCAGATGGAATATAATCTTGTGGAACTGGTTGCTCTGATGAGCTAGTAGCTTCCGCAGTTTGAACTACGCTAGAACTTGGTACTTCAGAATAACTTTCTGTGCTTTCGTACGATTGCGTAGAGCTATTAGCGATTGCAACTGATGATTCCGTTGAGCTTTCTGTTGAGCTTTCTGTTGTTGAGGAAGAAATTTCCTCACTGGTTGTTGAAGTATCTTCAGCAGAGGTGGAAACAGAAGAATGCGATTCTTTTAATTTTTGTTTTTGAGGTTTTAAAATCAACTCTTCTTTATTATCTGAATCATTAGATTTATCAGGTGTTAATTTGATATTATTAGCATCCTTACTTACAGTATATTTAGCATCTTTATTCTCATCTGTTTTCCACGTCATTACGTTTCCGTTCAATGTATATTCAAATTTGTAATCCATTTGATTAAACATATTTTTTGCAAATTCTTCGCCCATAGCTTCCCATTCGTCACTAGCAGATGATTTCATACTAGAAGTATCTACTTTTATCGTCACAATGTGATCAGAAAACGAAAGAATCATATCAGCATCATCATCTTTAGCAGCTTCTATAACCCAATCATTTGCCTTTAAATCATCAACAGTTACGTTATTACTACAAGCACCAAATACTATTAATGAAATAATCGCAAAAAAAGCACCCATATATTTTTTCATTTTCATTCCTCGTTTCTATTTTATTTGAATAAATCCCAAAAACTAAAAGTAGTTTTTTTATAAACTTTATTGTAAGCTGCTTTCTTTGGATTCTTAATCCAACCTGTTCCTTTTTTACCATACCCAGGAATCAACGCCTTTTTTAATTTCCTTTTAGCTTTCCCTTTAGTTCGAGCGCTAATCGATTTCTTTAAACTTGGTTTCCTCATTCCAAATTTCATCGTTTCACTTCCTTTTTATTCCTAAATTTTCATTTAATTTCTTATATTGTTATGGTTATTAACAAAATAAAAAAATAAAAAAATGATTATTTCATAATTATTCCTATTTATAATTATTATCGTTTGTAGGAATAATCACAAGTGAATCTAAATCAAATACATAAAGATGGTCCTTATGTATGTAGAATGAACCATACTTAGCAAAGTAGTGCCTAAGCGTATCAGCGAAGAATGGTTCTGTTACTTCTAGAAATTCTGCGCATTCGTATTTTGAGCGACAACCGCATTTGTAACACTCAAGCAGATTATCAAGAGAAACAAGACGTTCGATCGAATCTCGACGTGCTTGGATCTCTTGTTTTCTGTTTCTGGGGTGGGTGTAGTCGATGATGTTGCCGACGCTTGTTCTATAATGAGAGAATTCTTCTGATAGATGTATCCTCTTATGAATAGTGCTTAAATTTTTATCTAAGTAAATATAATTATTTTCGTAAATTGCTTCTTCTCCGATATCTCGCAGTAATTCAACTTCTAAAACAGGCAACTCTTGTACAACTTTACTTAATAACGTTTCATAGCTGTTCACATCTCAACACCACACGATTACTTTTTGTTTTTATCTTCGTATTTCTTTCTATATTTAGCTAAAACAGACTGGATATGTTCAATATCTTCTTCGGAGTATTCTCTATTCGGATCAGGAGAGTGGGCTGCCAAAGTATAGATTTCTTCGTCATCAGTTTTGCTAATCGAGGTTACACGCTCGTTCGTTTGAATTTCTAATTGTTTCTGTGCAAAATCATAGACTTTTTGCTTTTTCTCATCATCGATTTTTTTCATTGTAGATAAAGTTTTTTCTATCAATAAATTTTTTTCTTCCGACTTATTTTCGACTAAATCCGACTTAGATATATTAAAATAATTCGCAAGCATTTCGATTTTGTCGATTCGTGGATAAGTTTTACCTTTTATCCAATCCGTCAAAGTTGTATAGCTAATGCCTAAATCGTTAGAAAGTTTCTTTCTATCAATTCCATACTTTTTCATATAATGATTAATATTATTAGCCATCACTTCTTTATTTTCTAAATCCTTAAACGATGTGTTAGATTTAGGTATTTCCTGTTCATTCATACCCAATATCTCCAGAGGGGAAATATCCAATGCTTTTGATAGAGACACAATCTTATCCCTTCCCATATTTTCAATCATGCCATTTTCCCATTTTCTTACTGTGGACTTTCCAACACCGACTAACTTGCCGACATCTTCTAATGTCATATTTTTTTCTAGGCGCTTTTCCTTTAAAACGTCCATATTCTCACCACCGACAAATTTTATTATACGCCCGTGTCTATCTTTAAACGGAGTTTTAATAACGACTAACTCGCCGCTAAGCTTCATTCACAAGGGTTTCATACCAAGCTAACCACGTTGACTACTTTTACCAATCGACGTTACACGCTCATTCTTTTGCTCTTTTAATTGTTTATGTGCGAAATCATAGACTTTTAGTTTTTTTTCATCATCGATTTTTTTCATTGTAGTTACAGTTTTTTCTATCAATATATCTTCTTCAAATCCTAGTATATACTCAGGAGATACACCTAGCGCCCTTGCAAAATCTTCTACTCTGCTCAAAGGGAATTCTCTGATTTTGTTAAAGTACCTAGACAAAGCTGACTTAGACATGTTTACTCTTCGGGCAAGTTCGCTAACGGACAATCCCTGTTCCGTTCGTAACGAATCTACGATCTCAACTATTTCTTCATTACTTCGCAATGTTTTTACCTCCAATTATTCTAAAGGATATTATAATATCGTTCCTGAGAAGGGATGCAACACGTCTTGACGACAGGAGGCGTTGCGCTGCGTTCATTCGCAAAAGTTTCATATCAATCTGACTGCTTTCGACACTTATCTCGCTTAGCTTGTTTCTTGTCATACTCTTTATCCAACTCGTCTAAATACGACTCTAACTCAGCGACTTCTTCATCTGTGAATCGATGATTAGGATCGGATGCATGAGCTGCAAGTGTGTAAATTTCTTTCTCACTACTTTCTTTACGAAGTGGTGTGGGTGAATTTTCTTGTTTTTGCTCTTCTAGTTGATTTATTGCAAACTCAGCCACTTTTTCTTGTCTATTCTCGCTTAATTTGTTGTAGATAGTTTCTATAAAAGAGGCAGAAGTGATTGATTCGTTGTTTTCTCCCACGAAAATTTTCGGATCAACATTGAATACCGATGCGATTTCTGGGAGCTTCTCTATTTTCGGACTTCTTTCACCAGACCGCCATCTTGAAACTGTGGTCCTATTAACATTAACCACCGAAGCAAGGTCTTCATCTGACATGTCTCTATTTCGCATTAATTTCGATAATTCATCGGAAAAAACACTCATTTCGGATACTTCCTTCATTAGTTTTTATTTAATATTATGCCTATTGTTCCAAAAATGCAATGTTAAATAAAAAAGAGTCATTTCGACCAAATTAAACTTTTTTTGAAAAAATGCGGAAAAAGAGAGAGGTGGGTTATGTCCATCGGGCTGGATGAAGCTGCGAAATTTTCGGAAAAGCTAAATAAACCAATTTCTGAGTTTTTTCCTGATTATTTTTTTACGGTATCTGTTCTAAAAATGCACAAAGGGGTTTAAATAAAGAACTGGTTAGGGGGAAACGTCTAATTTAAAGGAGGGGGAAAATGGCAAAGCTGGGCATAGACGAATTAGACTTGTCAATCGCATTGATTGAGGAAATAAGACGTATAGCTAGTGAAGAGAGCGAACGAAGAGCATCTCGTTTTCTCGATGAATACAAAGAGAAGATGCTCCTACCGAATTTCCGTCAGATGCCTATCGATAGTTATTGTAATTTTTGTCTCTTCATGAACGATATCATTTAGAAGGGGGAATTTATGAATGTTTCAAAAATTATGCGGTGTTATTTGTTTGGAGTACTTATTTTTCTTGTAAAGTTTTATTAACAAGTAATGAATACTTTTTTAGCCAAATATGGTTGATCAAACGCTTTGGAAAACCAATGAATGAAACCTGTTAATCGTTATGTTTATTTTTGATAAAGTGACCAGTTTGTTCATTATTTAAAAATAAAAGGATGAAAAAAATATAGGAAACAGATGCCTCTGTGTTATAATTGCTGGGATAAATTATAAAAAGGAGTTTAATAATGTACTGGAATAAAAAAAGAATTAATAAAGAAATATTTTTTTTGCTTTTAGTTATTTGGCTTGGTTTTTTATTTTTCAATCTATATATGCCATCATTTAGAGCAGACGATTTAGTTTACTCAAATAGATTAGACCAACTAGGGTATTTAGGAGCTTCGATCGAACATTATAAAACTTGGAGTTCGAGAATTATCATAGAGCTGTTTATGATGTTTTTTTCTAAACATTTTCTGCTGTGGAAATTTGTCAATTCAATCATCATGTTGGGCACGGTCCTGATGATTTGTAAGTATGTTTTTGAAAAATTGGATGGTAAGAACGTGTTGCTAGTTACATCTGTCTACTGCTTAGTCCCACTTACCGTGATGGGGGAAACAGGCTGGGAGTCGACAACTTTGAATTATCAATGGTCCGTTTCATTTTGCTTATTCGCTTTTTTCCCATTCTTCCAACGCTTAAAAGGAAGAGCTATCACTCCTAGTATTTATTGGTTTAGTTTGCCTTTCCTGATATTTGCTGCTAACCAAGAACAAGTGAATGCGTGCTTTTTTACTTTAACGGCCATTATAACTGGCTATTTATTATATAAAAGAGCATATCATCGCTTATTGATTCTCCCATTGCTCATAAGTTTTATTGAGTTACTATTTTCGTTGACAACACCGGGGAATGCCATCAGGACATCTCAAGAAATTAGCAAGTGGTTTCCTCAATATGATCAATTTGGGTTTATCACTAAATTGGATTTGGGTATTTCTTCTTTTGGAAAGCCTTTTTTTCTAGATACAAATGTATTGTTCTTAATTTTGTTCTTATTTGTTTTTTTACTTTCTTATAACAAGTGCAAAAATTATTATGGCCGCTTATTATCTGCTATACCTTTTTTCTTGAATCTGATTATCTATCTAGGGAATACGATGGGTGAAAGTTTTATACACATTCGTGGCAATAATCGTGCACAAATATGGGATAGCAGTCACTTAACAAAGCTATTTACCGATACTGGAACGAATCTGTCACTTACTCGTCCTGGATCATGGCTAGCGACTTTACTTGTTTTAGGTTTATTGGCTTGTTTGCTCCTAGGGATCTACTTAAGTTTTGAAAATAAAAAAACAGCATCTTTTCTTATGTTGTTAATGATGATGGGCGCTTGTTCAAGAATAATTATGGGATTTTCTCCTACGATCTGGGCTTCAGGAATGAGAACTTATTATATTTTATATATTGTTGTAGGAATTTTAGTGTTAATGCTGGTAAAAGAATTGTTGAAAACCTGGAATCCGCAAAAAGCAGAACTCGTACAATTTAGTTTGACTATGCTGGGGATTGGGACCATTGTTTTAACCATCATAAATAGATGAAAATAAAAAAAGACTCAAGTTGTAGGAAATCCAACAGTTAGATCACTAACTATTGAGATCGTTACAACTTGAGTTTTTTTATTTCTCGCTTTGATAGTTTTTTGGATTAATTTTTTCAGTCTCTCTGATAATATACACTGGACGTTGTTTGGTTTCTAAAAAGATTTTTCCAATGTATTTGCCAATTATTCCAAGACACAATAATTGGATACCTCCGATAAACAAGAAAATAGAGACCATGGAAGGCCAACCAGCTGTAGGATCACCATACAACAGGGCACGTAAAATAATAAATAAAATAGCAAGACCTGAACCAATACATGATAATGCTCCCACGAATGAAGCAATTGTTAATGGTGCATCTGAAAAGTTGACGATTCCATCAATAGAGTAATTAAATAATTTCCAAAAAGACCAAGAGGTTTCACCAGCTACTCGTTCACGGTTTTCAAAGGAAATATACTTGGTTTTAAAACCAACCCAACTGAACAAGCCTTTCGAAAAGCGGTTGTATTCAGTTAATTCCAAGATAGCATCAACCATTTGGCGAGTCATTAAACGGAAATCTCTCGCTCCGTCAACCATTTCAGTATCACTGATTTTATTGATTAGCTGATAAAATTTCTTAGCAAAAAAACTACGGATCGGTGGTTCACCGTCACGAGTCGAACGACGAGTACCGACGCAATCAATATCAGATTGCATAATTGTTTCAATCATTTCTGGTAATAGATCAGGTGGATCTTGTAGATCAACATCCATTACAGAGACAAGGTCGCCAGTAGAAGCTTGTAAACCAGCATATAAAGCAGCTTCTTTCCCAAAATTTCGAGAAAAGGAAATAAAGCGTACATATTCATGGTCATTAGCTAATGCTTTGATTGCTTGTAATGTATTATCTCTTGAACCATCATCAATAAACAAATATTCAAATTCATGTATTCCCTTAAATTTTTCGACCTCGTTAAAAAAAAGAGGAACTGTTTTTTCTTCGTTATAGCATGGAACCACAATTGATACTTTCATAACATTACCCTTTCCAATAAAGATCCTTCATAATAATAACATGAATGAATCAAAAAAAATATAGTTTTAGAGATAAGTAAACGAACAAAGTCTTCTCAGCTATGTTCGAAGAAATAGAAAAGAAAATATAAACCAGATACTAGGCGAGATGAGGTCAGATCTAGTTAGGTTTATTTGTAAGTGGAAAATATATTCTTGTTTTTAAACGAGATTGTTCCAACGGAATTTCTTTCACGACAAGAAGGTTTAAGAGTAAAATCAAACAAGTCTTATTGGAAATCGCTCGTAACTTAATTAGAGCGGATTATTTAGTAAGGACTATCTTTTGATTGGTTAAATGATAGAGATGATTAAATAATAATGAATATTTTTCAAGTCTTTGCTAAACAAAATAGCTTCCTTAGTCAAAACATGTTAAATTAATTAATAGGACTACTTTTTTTATAGTAGAACTCAAAAATATTCACTGTTATTTCATGTGACGAAACTGTAAGAGAGCTATTATTTCAAGATTTAATAGCCTCTATGATAAGATGCTTATGGACGAAACAAAGTAATAGTAATTATTATCTAGGATGTGAAAAATAAAATGTGTGGAATTGTAGGATTTATTAACGACAAAGACAATAAAAAAGCAATCGTAAACGACATGATGGATCGAATCGTTCATCGGGGACCGAATAGTTCGGGTGATTATATTGACCAGCATGTTGCTTTAGGATTTAGAAGATTAAGTATTATCGACTTAGAGGGTGGAAAACAACCTATCTATAATGAAGATCGAACAAAAGTCATCATTTTTAATGGGGAAATCTATAATTACCAACCTCTTAGAGAAGAGCTGATTGCAGCTGGACATGTTTTTCAAACACATGCGGATACAGAAGTATTGTTGCATGGTTATGAAGAATGGGGAACTGATCTATTACAAAAGGTTCGGGGTATGTTTGCCTTTGCAATCTGGGACAATAAACGCAATGAATTATTTGGTGCTCGGGATCATTTTGGAATCAAACCATATTATTATGCGGAAATGAACGGCACATTTATGTTCGGATCAGAAATCAAAAGCTTTTTACCACATCCAGATTTTCATAAAGAATTGAATAAAGAAGCCTTGAAACCTTATATGACATTTCAATATTCACCATTAAATGGAGAAACCTTTTTTAAAGGGGTTCACCGTTTGCCAGAAGGTCATTATTTCACTTACAAAGATAATAAGTTAGCGATTCATCAATATTGGGATGCTAATTTTGAAGAAAAACAAAACTATTCACGGAAAGAATGGATCGATAAGATTGATGAAACAGTTGAAGCATCGATTAAAGCACATACGATCAGCGATGTAGAAGTTGGCTCATTCTTATCTAGTGGGGTAGATTCAAGCTATGTGACTTCTGTATTAAAACCTGATCATTCTTTTTCAATTGGGTTTGATGATAAAACATATAATGAAGCTATTGAAGCTAGAAAGTTAACAGAACTTTTGGACTTAGATAATACAGCAGCTGTCATCGATGGAGATATGTCATTTAAAGCTTTTCCTTTGATTCAATACCATTTAGATGAGCCAGATTCGAATCCTTCATGTGTCCCACTTTATTTCTTAGCAAACTTGGCTTCGCAAAGTGTTCGAGTTGTCCAATCAGGTGAAGGGGCAGATGAACTATTTGCGGGATACCAAACTTATGGGTTCCATACGAATTCAAAAGTTATTCGTGTCATTGCTCAAGGGTTGAAGAAACTACCAAAAGGAACACGTTATAACTTGGGACGAAAAATTGGCAAGATGAAAAACTTCCACGGTAGAATCCATTTATATGAATCTTTAGCTCCTGCGAAAGAATATTTTATTGGTCATGCCCGAGTGTTTGAAGAAAACGAAGCGTCAGATATTTTAACACAAGAATACCAAAAGGCTCCTTCCGTTCAGGAGATTATGGCAGTCCATTATGCTAAAACTGAAAAAATCGAAGATGAAGTGAACAAAATGCAATACGTTGACCTTCATCAATGGATGCCAAAAGATATTTTATTAAAAGCGGATAAATTATCAATGGCTAGCTCACTTGAAGTACGCGTACCGTTACTTGACATCGAAGTGATGAGATTGGCAGAACAGATCCCAAGTAAGTATCTGTTAAATCAAAATAATACCAAAGATATTTTCCGACAAGCAGCAAACAAACATTTGCCAGAAGAATGGTCTAACCGTGTAAAACTTGGTTTTCCTGTACCAATCAAAGCTTGGTTGAAAGAAGACCATGGCTATCAACAAGTCAAAGAATTATTTGAGGCTGATTTTGCCAAAGAATTCTTTGATCAAGAAAAAATCATGAAGTTGTTAAATGACCATCATGAAGGGCGTCATGAAGAGCAACGAAAAATTTGGACGATTTTCAGCTTTTTAACTTGGTATAAAGTTTTCTTCGTTGACGAAGAAATCCCTAAGGCTGAAGCAATCGATTATGTAACAGTCTAAAAAGTAATCAGCTAGCGAAGCAAAAGAACATCCCGCTTCGAGCGGATTGATTTTATTCCTTTTTAACAGTGAACAACTCCTCCTTTATTGTGGAGGAGTTGTTTTTTATTAATAGTTTATTTCTCTTTCTTTCGTTCCGTCTTTTTTGTAGATAATTAATGATGTGTTTTTGTTTTGAGCAATTTCTTTCCCTTTTTCAATCGCTTTTTCTTTCGTATCAAAATGATTACTTGCTTTTTTAGCTCCTTCTGATTGGACAATCCACTTATCTTCTTCAAATTTTACGATCACTTTGGCTGTCAATAATTTAGAAGCTCTTGGATTTGTGTCGTGAGAATCATGCTTTGTTGGATTTTTTTCTTGAGAAAACTCTTTTTTTTCAGTAGAAGTAGCATCTTCTGACCATTCTTTGGCTTGTTTGATAGCAATCGGAATAGCACGATCATCAGGATAGCCTTCTGCAAGCAAGGCGTTACCGATATCGATTGCTTTCTTTCGTGTTAACTCTTCTAAATTTTTCATTGCAGGCGGATAATCTTTCATATTCCAAGGCATAAAATCTTCCTCCTCAAAAATTATTTATATTTCAAGTGTAAGCGCAATAGTTGGAAAAGGAAAAGATTTTGTTTAGCAAGTAGTTATTTAGATAACTTTCGTCAAGTAGTTTTACTTAACAAATTTTGTAAAAAGGCTAGCAATCTAGTGGAAATCATGGTAAGATAATCAAGTCTGAGAGTCATCTTAGAGGATTCTAGTAAAAAATGGGAGGGAAAAACATGCGCGTAAACATTACTTTAGAGTGTACTTCTTGTAAAGAACGTAACTACCTAACAAGCAAAAACAAACGTAACAACCCTGATCGTTTGGAAAAACAAAAATATTGCCCACGCGAACGTAAAGTTACTTTACACCGTGAAACTAAATAATTAGTTCAGCGTAAGTCTAGAATCCTTTTTAGGAAGCTAGACTTTTTTTAATAGTGAAGGTTGAATGAAACCATAAACCTGACAAGCGACTCTTTTTCTTGTAACAGGGTCGTTTTTCTTGTATGATTGAAATCGTTTGTTCAAATTCAGTTTGAGAGGATGAAACACATGTTTATTTCAATGTGGGCACAAGACAAGAATGGTTTGATTGGAAAAGATGGCCTGCTTCCTTGGAGGTTACCAAACGATATGCGTTTTTTTCGGGAACATACGATGGATAAAATATTAGTGATGGGAAGAAAGACATATGAAGGCATGGGCAAATTGTCTCTTCCTTATCGGCATATCATTGTGTTAACTATTCAAAAAGATTTTAAAGTAGAAAAAAATGCGGAAGTCCTTCATTCGATTGATGAACTTTTGGCATATGCCAAGGATATACCTGAAGATATCTATGTGTCAGGAGGAAGTCGAATTTTTCAAGCTTTGTTACCAGAAACAAAAATCATCTGGCGAACATTAATTGATGCAGAGTTTGAGGGGGATACATTTATTGGAGAAATCGATTTTACAAGTTTTGAATTAGTGGAAGAACATGAAGGAATTGTCAACCAAGAAAATCAATACCCTCATCGATTTCAGAAATGGCAAAAAATGAGCAAAGTGGTTTAGCACATAGTTAAATAAAAAAAGACGTTCACTCCAATTTGTAAAGAAAGGAAGGTGAACGTCTATTCTTGTTCAGGTGATTTATTTCAAATTATTTTTGATATCATTGACCATATTTTGACTAGCTATTGGACCATTATAGAGCCAACTAGATTCAGGACCAAATTCTAAGACATGATTTTCTTTGACCGCTTTTAAATTTTGCCAAGTTGCTTCATTAAACATCGCAGCTTTTTCATCACTGTTGACTAAGATGAGATAGTCTGCATCTAACTCTGCTAATTTTTCTGCAGAGACAGCTGACCAATCTGAAGTTGCACTTTTAGAGATTTCAGTAACTAGATTTGGCACACCAAATTTAAGATCACCGTAAATGATTCTTCCACTTGAACGTGTTTCACTAACCATAAATGCTGAGTTATTCGTTACCCATAAAACAGCAGCCGTTTTGCCGTTGATTTTATCTGCGAGTTCTTGTCTAGTGGCTTTCACCTTTTTTTGGTAATCAGTAATGATTTTTTCGGCTGCTTGTTCTTTATTTAATGCTTTTCCGATATCTTTTAGTTGGGTTTCCCAAGTGACATCATTCCCATTTTTTACGACATAGGTTGGCGCAATTTTGCTGTATTGCTCGTATTTACCTCCTTCAACTGTAGCCGAAGAAGAGATCAATAAAAGATCGGGTTCATAACTTAAGACTTTTTCATACGGAAGATCATAAGAGATCGTGGGAACATCTTTTAATTCTTTTTGTAAATAATGTTGAATCGATCCACTACCAACTGTCCATTGAGCAACAGGTTTTTCACCTAAAGCGATAAGATAGTCTTCGAGGTAACTCCCGATGATTCGTTTTGGTTGATTAGGGATCTCGACTTTATGACCCAAGGCATCAGTCACTAGGTGAGTTTTTGCAGTTGTTTCATTACCTGCTGTGTCAGTTGAATTGGATGAATTATTTGAAGAAGAGCAGGCGCTAAGTAAACTAAGCAGCAACACTGTGGCCCCAATGGTAAAGATATTCTTTTTTAGTTTCATTTTTTCCTCCTGAAGGGATTTTCATTGATAATCATTCTCAATTGATATTATTCCTGACAATAGTGGTCATGTCAACTATTTTCGGGAAAGAGCCATTTTGAGTAAAACTTGACGAATTTGTGAAGGAGCTTCATAATTGAGAATGATTTTCAGGGAAAGGATGAAAAATTTGACGACGATTGAAGCTGTTGATATTACAACGGGTTACTTAAATAAACAAGTGATTGAAAAAATGTCTATCAAGATACCAGAAGGAAAAGTGACAAGTTTGATTGGTCCTAATGGCAGTGGTAAATCAACTTTATTAAAAAGTTTTACTCGACTGTTACCTGTCAAAGAAGGAAAGATTATCGTAGATGGATCTGAAATTTCTACATATAGTCCTAAGATGTTAGCGCAAAAAATTGCACTGTTAGCCCAAAGTAGTGAACACCCTTTAGGCATGACTGTCGAAGAGGTGGTCTCTTATGGTCGTTATCCTTATCAAAAATTTTTTAGTGGATTAAATGAAGAAGATCTACATGCTATCCAATGGGCGTTGGAAGCGACGCAACTAACTAAGTTGAAAGAAAGAGAGCTTTCGAGTCTATCAGGTGGACAAGCTCAACGAGTTTGGATTGCGATGGCTTTAGCCCAAGAAGCGGATATTTTGATTTTAGATGAGCCAACCACTTTTTTAGATCCTGCGCATCAATTGGAAATCTTACATTTACTGAAAGAGATCAATCATATCAAACAGACAACCATTTTAATGTCGATCCATGACATCAATCACGCTTCTCGCTTTTCTGACTATTTAATTGGGATGAAAGCAGGACAAATAGTGGTTCAAGGCACACCTGATGAAGTAATCACAACGTCATGGATGAGGGAAATCTATGAAATTGAAGCGCAGATCATCGAATTGCCTGAAACGAATAAACCCGTTGTTTTGTCTTACGATTTAATCAATGATCGTAAGGAGGATGAACAATGAAGACAAAGAGGAAACGAATGATTCTTTCCCTATTGTTGCTAGGAGTAGTTAGTATATTTTTCTTTGCGTTAGCCAATGGAGCGGCGGTTGTCGACTTTTCTAATTTGTGGCAAGCGATTTTTAAATTTGACGACTCAGTTCAATCGCAGTTGATTATCCGAACGATTCGGTTGCCTCGAGTGCTTGGGGCTTTCTTAGTCGGAAGCTGTTTTGCTCTTAGTGGCGCATTGATGCAAGGGGTGACACGGAATCCTTTAGCTGATTCAGGGTTATTAGGAATTAATGCAGGAGCATCACTTGCAATGGCTCTTTGTTTTGCGTTTTGGCCACAAGCTTCTGCTTTTTCTGTTTTTTTACTGTCATTACTTGGTTCGTTGGTAGTTACGTTATTTGTTTTTGGTTTCTTACGTTTTTCAAAAATGGGGATGAATCCACTTCAATTGATTTTAGCAGGTGTTGCGATCAGTACTTTTTTTACAGCTATTAGTCAAGCGCTGACACAACTATTCAATTTGCAACAAGACTTGGCGTTTTGGTTCGTGGGAGGCGCTGCGAATGTCACTTGGCATCAATTGGAAATTTTGGCTCCGATTTATCTGTTGACAGTTAGTGGCTCTTTTTTGCTAGGTCGCTCCATCTCGTTGGTCAACTTAAGTGAGTCACATGCCTTGGCATTAGGAGGCAACCCTGGACGGATCAGATTTTTTGCATTTGTATTAGTGGCGGGGTTAGCTGCAATGGCGGTGTCGTTAGTTGGACCAGTTTCATTTATTGGATTGATGGTTCCACCAATCGTCCGAGGAATCATTGGTTCCGATTATCGGTATGTTTTACCAGCCTCTTTTTTAGTAGGTGGAGGATTAGTGATGTTGGCGGATTATGTTGCACGAATGATCAATCCGCCATTTGAAACGCCATTCGGCTTAATTATTTCTTTGATCGGTGTACCGTTCTTACTACTCCAAGTAAGGAGGGAACAAGGATGAAAAGAAGTTACCAATCACTAGTTGTTTTATTTCTTTTATTAGTTGTTAGTATAGTTGCAAGTTTAATGATTGGCACACCATTTATTCCATTTGATCAATTAGCTGAGGTGTTTCAAGGGAAGGGTTCGGCAATCCAAGAGTTGATTGTTTATGAATTTCGTGCCCCTCGTCTATTAATCAGTCTTCTTGCTGGTATGTGTTTAGGTATTTCAGGCTTTATCTTGCAGGGAGTTACCAGAAATAGACTAGCTGATGCTGGCATATTGGGCATTAACGCTGGAGCAGGTTTTTTCGTTATGATTTATTTGGGCTTTTATGCCAACCAAACTTTTCCGTTTTTACTATTGATCGTGGCTTTTCTAGGCGGCTTGCTTGCAGCTTTACTTGTGTACTTGTTTGCTTATACGAGAAATAGTTTTTTAGGGATGAACCGGCTTTTACTATCAGGAATTGCAGTCAATGCTGGATTGTCTGCATTGATGCTTTTATTTACGATTAAATTGTCGAAAGAAAACTATGGTTTTGTTAATGCCTGGTTAGCAGGTTCACTTTGGGGAGCTAGTTGGCCATATGTTTTCTCATTGTTACCTTGGGCAGTCATTTTGCTTCCTTTCGTGCTGATTTACAGTCGACGAATTGGTTTATTATCTTTTGGTCAAGAAAGAGCGCAAAGTCTAGGATTAGACGTGCAGAAAAGTCAAAAAATCCTATTGATACTCGCTGTTGCTTTAGCCTGCGGAAGCGTTGCGGTAGCTGGCAGCTTATCTTTTGTCGGTTTGTTAGCTCCTCATTTGGCTAAATTTGTCGTCAGAAGAGAAAATCAACTGTCCTTGATCTTGAGTGGATTATTTGGGGCATTTTTTGTAACGATTGCAGATGTTCTTACACGAGTGATTCTACCAAGTGGTGAGATTCCTACTGGGATTTTAATTGCGGTCCTAGGAGCTCCATATTTCTTATATTTATTATTTTCCAAACAAACGATTGCTTAGAAAATAAATACGGGGAAGAAACGATTGTGTTGAGTAAGCAGTGTTTCCCAAAGTAGTTTCTCGTTATTTTGAGACTACGATTATTCTGTCTATTCAAATGAAAAGAGTGAATCAGAGGTCGTGAAGGCATCGGAAAGCTCCGATGACAATAAGAAAGAATTTTTTTAAACAGCTTCTCATGTTTTGAAAAATTGAGGCTTATTTCAAGGAGCTGATGCGTGAACACCGTTTACTCGTTTTTAGAATAAAGAGTGAGAGTGATGTCTTAAATTCTGTTTATAAAACTCTTTTTATTTAAAAAGTTAAATTGCTATTTTTACTATTTTCCGCTACCATTTTAACGAGAGGTGGGTTGATACGTTTGAGTCATATTAAAGAAAAACTTAGAAAACTTGGCATTGAAAATTTACAAAAGATTGCTAGAAGTGAACAGAAGCAGCAAAAAGAGCAAAAAATTTACCAACAACTCTTTCAAAGTAATGAATGGCAGCAAGCAAAAGTGGTTGGTTTGACGATGGCAAATGAGATAGAAGTGGCTACGACCCCAATTATTGAAAAGGCATGGGAAGAGGGTAAAACCATACTTGTTCCTAAGACATTGCCTGAACGTCAAATGTGTTTTTTTAAAATTGATCCGGATACCCGATTTGAACGCACCGCTTTTGGCGTACTGGAGCCATTATCTGATCATTCTTTTTCACCGGACGCTATCGATTTGCTGATCGTTCCAGGGGTTGTTTATCATCAAAATGGTTATCGGATTGGTTTTGGTGGAGGCTACTATGATCGCTATCTAGCCAATTATCCGAACCAGACATGTAGTCTGGTTTTTCAAGAACAAATAAACAATCAATGGGTACCAGAAAGTTTTGATAAAAAAGTGCAACACTTGTTTATCGATAAATAATAAGGAGGGTTACATGAATTATCAACAGAAATTAAAATTAAACGCTTGGCTAAGAAGACCAATTTTGACTTATTTGTTTTTAGCGATACAAACCATCGTGTTTGCAATGATGGAGTTCTTTCCATTTTTAAATATTCCTGCATATTTAGGCATGTTTGGGCCGTCTATTGTAGTTGGAAATGAATGGTGGCGGTTTATTACACCGATTTTCATTCACTTTGGACTGGTGCATTTTGTCATGAATTCTTTGATTTTGTATTTTATGGGAGACCAAATTGAAACACTCTACGGTCATTGGCGTTTTTTCTTGATCTACTTGTTTAGTGGTATCCTTGGGAATGCAGCGAGTTTTGCATTCAACGATCTTGGCGTTCTATCTGGTGGAGCAAGTACTTCTTTGTTTGGTTTGTTTGGTGCGTTATTCATTCTTGGATTTCATTTCAAAAATAACTCTCAGGTTCGCCAATTGATTCGTCATTACATGTTGTTTATTGTTATCAGTTTTGTATTTGGTTTGACGGATACCTCAGTCGATATCTGGGGGCATCTCGGTGGGATTGTTGGTGGCTTGCTTATAGGAAATATCATCGGCCTACCACAGAAAGTGACCAATTACTCGATTCATCAAAAAATCCTATCTACGCTTGTTTTTGGATTTCTTTTGATAATATGTGTTTTATTGGGTTTAAAAAACTACGGATTACTTGTATAATGTGAAGGAAGTGCTTTGAGATGGAGAGCTTATATGACGTGCAACAACTGCTCAAACGATTTGGCATCTTTGTCTATGTTGGGTCACGTATCTATGATATTGAATTAATGACGATTGAATTGAAGAATCTTCATGACAGTCGTTTGATCGATCATGATACATACATGACAGCGTGGCGCATACTAAAACGAGAGCACCGAGTGGAAGAAAGCCGAAAGAAAGGAAACTTGTAATGGACAAAAAAATTATTGGGATTGATTTAGGTGGAACAACAGCAAAATTTGCAATTCTAACACCAGAAGGAGAGATTCAACAAAAATGGAGCATCGATACCAATATATTGGATGACGGTAAACATATTATTCCGGAAATTATCGAGTCAGTAAATCATCGTATCAAATTATATAACATGAATGCTGAAAATTTCATCGGAATCGGTATGGGAACACCAGGAAGTGTCGATAGTGAAGCAGGTACAGTGATCGGAGCCTACAATTTAAATTGGACTGAACTTCAATACGTAAAAAAACAAATTGAAGAAGGAACTGGAATCAAATTTGCTATTGATAACGATGCGAACGTTGCTGCTTTAGGTGAGCGCTGGAAAGGTGCAGGGGAAAATGATCCTGACGTTATTTTTGTTACCTTAGGAACGGGTGTCGGTGGCGGAATCGTTGCTGCTGGGAACTTGATCCACGGCGTTGCTGGTGCAGGTGGCGAGATTGGACACATTACAGTGGACCCAGAAGGTTTTGAATGTACATGCGGTAAAAGAGGGTGCTTAGAAACAGTTTCAAGTGCAACAGGTGTAGTTCGCTTAGCACGTTTCTTAGCAGAAGAGTATGCCGGAGATTCAAAATTAAAAGCAATGCTTGACAATGGAGAAGAAGTAACAAGTAAAGATATTTTTGAAATGGCACAAGCAGACGATCCATTTGGTCTGATGGTCGTTGATCGTGTTTGTTTCTACTTAGGATTAGCTTGCGGTAATCTAGGGAACACTATGAACCCATCAAGTATTGTTTTAGGCGGCGGAGTATCTGCTGCCGGGGAATTTTTACGTAGTCGTGTTGAAAAATATTTCAACCAATTTACGTTCCCTCAAGTACAACAATCAACAAAAATCAAATTAGCAGAATTAGGAAATGAAGCTGGCGTGATCGGTGCTGCTTCATTAGCCTTGAAATTTGCGGAATAACGTGGAGGAATGACATGGTTTTATGGGTAATTAACATCATTTTGCTATTGATTATTCTTGCTATTGTGTTTTGGGAAGTTTATCTACGAGTAATGGCAAAACGTTCTGCAAAAACACTGGAAGAAGAAGAATTTCGTGATGGGATGCGTAAGGCACAAGTCATTGATGTTCGTGAAAAAGACGTGTTTGATGCAGGACATATTTTAGGGGCAAGAAATATCCCTTATACTGTTTTAAAAGATTCATTAGGATCTATCCGAAAAGATCAACCGGTGTATATCTACGACCAAAAGAAAAGCTTAAGTATTCGTACAGCGAATAAGTTAAGAAAAGCTGGCTACCAAGATATTTATATCTTAAAAGGTGGATATGATGGCTGGTCTGGCAAGATTAAAAGTAAAAAAGTATAGAACGTCATGACGTCAAATTATCGGTCAATCCTGATGAGTCGTGTAAAGTCAAATCTGGGTCAGAATGAACCTCATTCTGTCTCAGATTTTTTGTTATTTCATTTGGAAGGAAAATGGGGCTGAAGGATCAACTTTGATTCTGTAGTAACCACCAGAAGTTAGATTTTGGTCTTACTTTTTGGGATTGATACATTCACCAGTTCCACAAATGATAGAGCCAATTTATCAGAAGTTTTTGTATATAAAGTAACAGATACTTTTTAGAAAATTGCATGACTGATTATTCGATTAGGCAACGGGAATAAAAAGAATTCATTAGATCGCACAAGATAAAATACTAAATTTTATTCTTTCCAGAAATAAAAGTTCTATCTCCATTGCGTACGTCATGTATGATGATTCAATGATAAATCAAACAATGGGGGAGAAAAGACAATGCCAGAAATATCTAATGAAACTTTCGCTGAGCAACAACCTGCAGAAATAGTAAAAAAAGTAGAAATAACAGAAAAAAGAAAAAAGGAACTTGATAAACTTGTTGGAACGATTGAGGTTTCACTAGCTGGTAAATTAAAAGGAAAGACATATGAGGAGATCGTTGAATCGGTTGTGTCTAAGATTATAAATAAGAAGGTAGAGCAATCTGAACTTGGGAGAGTATTATACTCACTAGATCTTTCTGCCCAATTATATCAGCAGGTCGTAAAGGACTATAACATAAAACGCTTAATCAGCCATGATGGTCCAAGCCAAAGTAGAGTTTCTATAACCAATTCTGTGGTTATAGAAAATATAGAGAGCGCATTAGATTCTCCACAAATAATAACAGAAGATCAATCGGTCGAACAAAAAGATAGTTCAAAACCAGAAAGCATTCAAGAACAAAAAACAAGTAAGTTGACAACTGAAAAGCTAACGTTCAGGAAAAGGATTAAGAAGTGGGGTCAATCGTTAAACATTTTCAGAAAGAGTAACACAGATAAACAAGAGAATATAACAAATCGTCAAGGAATTGAAATGGATAAGGGTGGGGTACCTTTAAAAAAAATATTGAGACGACAATCGAGCAAAACTAATGATGCTTGTCATAATAATAATCAATACCAACACATTGCCCCTCTAGAAAAGGGAGATAGGAATCACTAGCAAGTATCCATAGATCGTGCAAAATTGAAACTTAGCATTTAGGGAGTACTAACAGAAATCAAGTCACAATTTTTTGCTATGACATAATCAAAGGAGAATCTAATCATTTATGCTATGATCAATGTATAAGCAATGAAAGAAGTGGAGAAAATGATCAAACTGAAAAGAGTGTACAGTGCGCGCGAAAAGGGTGATGGCTTTAGAATTTTAGTTGATCGAATATGGCCAAGAGGGATATCAAAGGAAAAAGCACAGATTGATCTATGGTTAAAGGAGATTGCACCAAGTACTGAGTTGAGAAAATTCTTTGGACATCTTCCTGAACGTTTTCCTGTTTTTGAAGAAAAATACCTAGAAGAGTTAATGACAGATCAAGAAAAGCAATTGGCAGTCAAGCAGCTAGCTGAACTCTGTCAAAACTATCCAATCGTGACCTTAGTTTATGGTGCAAAGAATGAACAGCAAAATCAAGCCGTGGTGCTAAAAGGGTTGATGGAAAGGAAGCTGAATCGATGATTATTGGCATTGTTGGGGCAGGCCCCAGAGGACTAAGCATGGTAGAACGATTGATCCGAAACAATCGGGAAAACCAACATATCCAGATCTGTTTATTCGATCCTGATGGGCCTGGTGGTCGAGTCTGGCGGCTCGATCAACCAACAGAGTTATTGATGAACTCAGTCTCTCAGCAAGTTACGCTTTTTACAGATGAAACATTAACAAGTGGCGGAGAGATTTCACCGGGGCCTAATTTATATCAATGGAGCCATACAGAGGCGAAAAAGTATATCGAAAAGCAACAGTTTGTGAATAAAGAATTTTTTTTGGCAGAAGCCGGGCGCTTACGGGCTAATGAACCAGCTACCAGATGTTTTTATGGCTTGTACCAGCAGTGGTTTTATGAACAATTAAAAAAATTAGCACCGCATTCATTCACTATCGTTCGATCCTTAGTGAAAGAGATTGACAAGATAAAGACAGGTTTTTACTTGAAAACAAACGAACAGCATTTAGTAGTAGATCAGTTAGTGATTACTACGGGACATTGGGAAAATAAAGTATCCAAAGACGAGAAAAGGTTTTATGACTATGCTGAAAAAGAGCAATTGTTCTACCAACCGCCAGCAAATCCAGCTGATGTTTCCGTAGAAACTATTCCGCCAAAAGCCACAGTGATTCTTAGAGGATTAGGTCTAAGTTTTTTTGATTATGTAGGTTTACTTACCGAGAATAGAGGAGGTAAGTTTGAAAAACAAGGAGAGAAATTGGTATATTTGCCGTCTGGACGTGAGCCGATCGTATACTGCGGGTCTAGAAAAGGGTTGCCCTATTTTCCTCGAGGAAAAAATGAAAAACGGGGAGGAGCAATGGCTGTTCCTAAATTGATCACCAAAGAAAATTTAGCAAAGCTTTATCAAAATCAACAATTAACTGGGAAACTGTTTTTCGACTTGCTAAAAAAAGATGTCGAACTTTTTTATTATAAGAAATTAATTGAGGAAAAACATCTAGCTATTTCACCAGTATTATTTGAACAAATCTTTTTAACACGTGATCAAAGTGATTGGCAAAAACAATTTCCTGAATTACAGCCTTATCAATGGGAGTGGGATTTTTTTGAAACGCCTATCTATCATGAGAAGCATGACTTTCAAAAAGAAAGTCGAAAGTTTATTGATTATCAAATCAATGAATCAATGAAAGGAAATTGTACTGGGGCGCTTGCTTCAGCTTTTGATGCGTTAAAAGATTGGCGTGATCCTGTCCATCTGGTCATTGAATGGGGCATCTTCACTGCCAAAGAATACAGAGAAGTATTATGGGGTTGGTTTACTAAGCTCAATGCTTTTCTCACGATCGGTCCGCCAGTTGTTCGGACAAGAGAATTAGCCGCTCTGATTGATGCGGGTATTTTCACAATCGTTTCCCCACCGCTGGAAATCAAAACAGAGGCCGGTTTCTTTATCGTAGAAAACGAGGGACAACGGATTGAAAGTCGCTACTTGATTGAAGCCCGACTCCCGCAGACGGATTTGACACAAACAAAGAACCCAGCATTAAATAGCTTGAAAAAACATCAGCTGATTCGTCCTTTTACTTATCAGGACACGACTGGCGTGTATGAAACTGGTGCAATTGATATCAAACTAAGCACCAATCAAGTCTGGAACAAACAGGGAGAGCTAGAAGAAAATTTATATTGTTTAGGGATTCCGGTCGAAGGTGTGGATTGGTTGACAGCTACAGTCTCACGACCATATACCGATGCTTGGAATTTGAGGCAAATCGATAAAGTGGCACAGCTGATTCTTGGAAGGACAACCAATTGAAGCAAAAAACACAACCGACTCTAAAGGCTAGATCATTCATCTAACTTTTAAGATCGGTTGTGTTTTACTAATTAATAATGATTCTTTGGGTTATAAAAGGGATGATTTTCTTGAATCGTTTAAAGATTAGCGAGCTACACGTTTACGCATCGCTTTTTTACGATTTTCTTCGATCATTGTTTCTTTTTCATCAATGGGATCGATTACTGTTTTTTTAACTGAAGCTACCAATCCAGCAACAGCTGCTGCTGTTGCAAGACTACCGACTAAAATTCCAGATACAAATTTTTTCATTAAATCCACCTCGTTTATTAGTTGTTGCTTCTATTATGTAACAAATTGAAAAAAAAGGCTAGTCTGACGTCTATTTATTGGAAACCTTTACAAATTTTCCTTGAAAATATTTACTAAATGTTTTATTATAAATTTACTAAATAAATAGCAAAGGCATCAGAAACAAAAGAGTCATAGTTTCAAACGATTCAAAACGTACTTTTTGCTGCTTTTGTAAAAAAAGGAGTGTTTTCATGGCAATCTTGGTATTGGGTGGCGCAGGTTATATCGGTTCACATGCTGTTGATCGGTTGATCAATCAAAACTATCAAGTGGTAGTAGTGGATAATTTATTAACGGGGCATCAAGCAGCAATTCATCCTAAAGCACAATTTTACAAAGGTGACATTCGGGATAAATCTTTTTTACAGTCTGTTTTTGAAAAAGAAACGATCGAAGGAGTCCTTCATTTTGCAGCTAGTTCATTAGTGGGAGAGTCTGTTGAGAAACCATTGAAGTATTTTAATAACAATGTCTATGGTATGCAAATATTGTTAGAAGTGATGCATGAATATCATGTGAAGAATATTGTCTTTTCATCTACAGCAGCCACTTATGGTGAACCTACAGAATCACCAATTACCGAAGCAACTCCTACGAATCCAAAAAATCCGTACGGTGAAAGCAAATTGATGATGGAAAAAATGATGAAATGGTGTGACCAAGCCTATGGCATGCGATATGTAGCATTGCGTTATTTCAATGTAGCAGGTGCAAAAGCAGATGCATCGATTGGGGAAGATCACACACCAGAAACGCATTTAGTTCCTATTATTCTCCAAGTAGCTCTAGGTCAACGTGATTCTTTGGCGATTTACGGTGATGATTACGATACACCCGATGGAACATGCATCCGAGATTATGTTCAAGTGGAAGATTTGGCTGATGCCCATATCTTAGCTTTAGAATATTTAAGAGCGGGGAATGAAAGTAACTTCTTTAATCTAGGGAGCAATCAAGGCTACTCCGTCAAAGAAATGCTTGAAGCCGCTAGAGAAGTAACAAATCGAGAAATTCCAGCTAAGGTGGCACCACGTAGAGCCGGAGATCCAAGCCGGTTGGTCGCTTCCAGTGCTAAAGCTGAAGAAATCTTAGGTTGGCGACCAGCTTACACAGATGTAAAAGAAATCATTAAAACAGCCTGGGATTGGCATGTGAGTCATCCCCATGGTTATGAGGAGTAGAGAGAAGATGACAATCAGTCAAACGATTTGTGATTTTACGACACTAGCAATTGAAGCTGGTGGCTGGATGGAAATGGATCGAATTTATTTACAAAATCGAATTTTGGGAATGATCGGCGAAGAGGCTTTGGAAAACACTGAAGTGCGCCCTGTTTCAGAAGAATCGGTGGTGTTACTTGATCGGTTAGTCGAACAAGCCAAAAAAAATGAAGTGGTTACTGATTTACCAGCTGAAATCGAAATCTTTGAAGCACAATTAATGGATTTTTTAACACCACCACCATCAGTAGTCAATGCGTTTTTTGCACAACATTACGCAACAAATCCAGAAGAAGCAACAGACTACTTTTATCAATTGAGTAAAAGAAATGATTATATCAAAACCAGAGCGATTGCGAAAAATATCAGGTATACGTATCCTTCAGAATATGGCGAATTAGAGATTACGATCAACTTATCCAAACCTGAAAAAGATCCTAAGCAAATTGCTGCCGAAAAACATGCCAAAAAAGTTGATTATCCTGAGTGTATGCTTTGTATGAACAATGAAGGCTATAAAGGACGTTTAAATTATCCAGCTCGCACCAATCATCGAATCATCAGAATGAATCTTGATGGGGAAAGTTGGGGATTTCAGTATTCTCCATATGCTTATTACAATGAACATTCGATCATCTTGTCAGAAGAGCATCGTCCTATGAAGATTACGAAAGAAACATTTTCACGTTTATTAAAAATCACAGAGGTTTTACCACACTACTTTGTTGGTTCAAATGCAGATCTGCCAATTGTTGGAGGATCGATTCTGTCACATGATCATTACCAAGCAGGGCGCCATGAATTTCCAATGGCTAAAGCTCCAATCGAACGATTAATCAAATTATCGGATTATCCTCAAGTAATCGCAGGTGTTGTCAAATGGCCGATGTCTGTCATTCGTCTGCAAGCGACGGGGAAAGAAATCCTAGTGGAAGCTGCTAATAGTATTTTAGAAAAATGGCATCAATATTCAGATCCCGCGGTAGCAGTGACGGCATTTTCTAAAGATGGTACGCCCCATCATACGATTACACCAATTGCTAGAAAACGCGAAAATTATTTTGAACTCGATTTAGTGTTACGAGATAACAATGTCTCTGACGAACATCCAGAAGGGATTTTCCATCCTCACCGAGATATTCAGCATATTAAAAAAGAAAATATCGGTTTGATCGAAGTCATGGGATTAGCTGTTTTACCACCTCGTTTAAAATCAGAAATGGCAGAAGTAGAAAAGTATTTGCTTGGACAAGAAAATAAGATAGCTGAGTATCACATGGAATGGGCGAAGGGCTTGAAAGCCGACCATCCAAATGTGACAACTGAAACAGTAACAGAGATCGTTCAGCAAGCTATTGGTAAAGTTTTTGCTCGTGTGTTGGAAGATTCAGGGGTATTCAAACGCGATATAAAAGGTCAAGAAGCTTTCCAACGCTTTACTGCAACGCTTTAAGAAGAATGCCCGAGTGGAATAGATAGGAGGAGAAACAAGTGGCAACGATTAAAGATATTGCAAAGTTGGCAGGGGTTTCTCCTGCTACTGTGTCAAGAGTCTTAAATGATGATCAGGAGTTATCAGTTAGCCTAGCAACGAAAAGAAAAATTTTTGAGGCTGCTGAAGAGCTGAATTACACGAAGCATCATAGAAACACATCGTTGAATCAAAAGTCGTTGCGTTTGATCCAATGGTACAATGATCAAGAAGAATTAGAGGATCTCTATTATCTTGCTATTCGTTTGGGAATAGAGAAAAAGGCAGAGGAATCAAATGTGACTTTGCTAAAGGAAACGTGGGACGCTATCAGTGATAGACCGACAAATGGAACGATTGCTCTAGGAAAATTCGATGAGCAGCAGTTGATTGAATTGAAGCAGACACAAAGCAATCTGTTATTAGTTGATTTTGATGGAACACCCTATAACATTAATTCATTAATCGTTGATTTTCAAACAAGTATCCAAAAAGTGATTGATTATTTTTTTAACCAAGATAAAAAAACGATTGCAATGCTTGCTGGTAGGGAATACACCAAAAAAGGACATCAACGGATTGATGACCCAAGGATTGCCGCCTACCAACAAATCATGGCTGGTAAAGGATTGACTACAACGATCATTGAAGCAGATTTTTCAGTTGAATCTGGCTATCGGAAAGTCAAAGAATACTTAGATAGTGGACAGTATTCGTTTGAGGCGCTGTTTGCAGCAAATGATACACTAGCGATCGGTGCATTGAAGGCAATTAACGAAAAAGGTCTGAAAGTACCTGAGGATATCTCATTGATCGGATTCAATGACATTAGTGTAGCAAAATATGTTTCCCCAGCTCTTTCGACAGTCAAAGTTCACACGGAATGGATGGGGGAACTGGCGGTAGAGACCGTGTTACAAATGATGAATGAAAAAGCACCTGTTTCGAGAAAAATCATTGTAGAAACGGATCTTATCTTGCGTGAGTCTACAAAAAACTAAAGAACAAATCAAGAGAAAGTTGCGAATGATTGCAACTTTTTTTCTTTTTTTCTGAAATGAATTGTCTTTTTCTTAGCAAGAAGTATGCTACAATATAAAACGATAGAAGTTAGTAGAAAGGATGCATCAAAATGATTACATTAGGGATAGACACCGCTAATCAAACTTTAGCTATCGGCGTGATTGAAGATGATACTGTCTTAGGGCAAATCCAAATCAATAAACAGAAAAATCATAGCGTTAGTTTGATGCCGGCTATCGATCAGTTATTCTCAGCACTCGGATTAGCACCAACCGCTATCGATCGAATTGCTGTTTCCGATGGACCAGGTTCATACACCGGTCTAAGAATCGGTGTAACTACTGCAAAAACACTTGCATATACATTGGGTAAAGAACTTGTGGGGATTTCAAGTTTACAAGCAATTGCTGCTAATTGCCGGAACGTAAATGGGTTGATCGTGCCTTTATTTGATGCAAGAAGAAAAAATGTTTATGCTGGTGTGTACCGAAGACAAAATGGAAAATTAGAAACAGTTCTTGAAGATGTACATATTTCAATTGAAGAACTGCTTAAGCAACTGTCTCAGTTCGATGAACCTATCTTATTTGTCGGAACAGATACGCAAAAATTTACGAATGAAATAAAGGAAGTATTACATGAAGCAGAAATAAATAAGGTGCTTGAATGGGATCTTCCTAATGGCTGTACGATTGCAACATTAGGGGCCAATCGTGAACCAGTAAGAGATTTAACCAATTTTGTACCACGTTATTTGAAAAAAGTAGAAGCAGAGGAAAAGTGGTTGGAAACCCACACTCCTGGAGACGAAAGATATGTTGAAAAAATTTAAAGCATATGCTAGAAGTTTATTCTATGAAAAAAAAGAATTTGCTACTAAGATAATTGAAAATCAAGGGAAAAGCTATCGAATAAAAGAGCTGATGCCTCGAGATATCAAAGATTTATTATCGATTGAACGCCAGGTATACAATGGCGAATTACCATGGACAAAAAGTGCCTTCCTTTCTGAATTAAATTCACCTTTTCAAAATTTATATTTAGGAATACTAGACGGTGAACAGTTAATTGGATTTATAGGTGCGAGAATTTTTGGCTTGGATTGCCATATTACAAATATTGCGGTTATTCCTGTGTACCAACGAAGAAATATCGGTACATTGTTAATTGACGAAATTGAAAAATTTGCTATAATGAATCGCTGTGACACACTCTCTTTAGAGGTGAGAATGAGTAATCAAGATGCCCAAAGACTCTATCGGAAATTAGGATTTCAATCGAACAAAGTAAAAAAAGGGTATTATACCCAAACAAATGAAGATGGATTAGAAATGATCAAATATTTAGAAAAATGAGAGGTACAATTGATTTATACTAAGAATGACTTTGAAGATGAACAGTTAGCGTCTTGTTTATGGGCGCTTTGTGAGGAAGCATATGAACATGGTTCTCCTTGGACCAAAGACCAATTTTTAATGGATATCCAACAACCACATACGCAATATTACTTATTGGTGGAAAATTCGCTACTCCAAGGATTCATTGGTTATTCGAAAGTTATCGATGAGACGGAGATCACGAATATTGCTGTGGCAAAAAAACTGCAAAAAAAAGGGTATGCACGTCAGTTATTACGCTTTTTATTAGACCGAGAAAAACAAGCAGGAACATATAATGTTTATTTAGAAGTACGAACGTCTAACCTAGCAGCTCGTCATCTTTACCAATCAGAGAAATTTAGAGAACTAGGGAAACGAAAATCTTATTATCATGATCCAGTAGAAGATGCGATCATTATGAGTACAAAGTTAAAAACGGAGACGATGAAATGAAAGAAGAATTGATCCTGGCAATTGAATCAAGTTGCGATGAAACGAGTGTCGCAGTTGTGAAAAATGGTGATGAGATTTTAGCCAATGTCATTGCTTCACAGATTAACAGCCATAAAAGATTTGGCGGTGTTGTTCCAGAGGTAGCAAGTCGCCATCATGTAGAGCAAATCACCTTATGTATCGAAGATGCTTTGGCGGAGGCAGGAACTTCTGTTGAACAACTGAGTGCTGTAGCGGTTACTTATGGTCCTGGTTTAGTTGGTTCGTTACTGATTGGGATTTCTGCCGCTAAAGCTTTTGCTTGGGCGAACAATTTGCCTTTGATACCTGTGAACCATATGGCAGGTCATATTTACGCTGCACGCTTTCAAAAGCCTTTTGAATTTCCGCTACTAGCATTGCTTGTCAGTGGTGGACATACAGAGCTGGTCTATATGAAGGAAGACGGGAACTATCAAATCATCGGTGAAACGAGAGACGATGCCGCTGGAGAAGCTTATGACAAAGTTGGTCGTGTCTTAGGTTTGAGTTATCCAAGCGGAAAAGAAATCGATCAGTTAGCGCATCGTGGTGAAGATACCTACCATTTTCCAAGAGCCATGATCCATGAAAGTAATTATGATTTTAGCTTTAGTGGTTTAAAAAGCGCCTTTATCAATTTAGTACACAACGCCCAACAACGTGGAGAAACTCTTGATACAAATAATTTAGCTGCTAGTTTTCAAGCGAGCGTTGTGGACGTTTTAGTCAATAAAACCCTTCGTGCTTGTAACGAATACCCAGTCAAACAATTGATTGTAGCAGGTGGAGTTGCAGCCAATCAAGGATTGCGTGAAACACTCGAAGAGGCATTGAAAAAAGAACATCCAGAAATTGAACTGCTGATCCCTCCATTAAAACTTTGTGGTGATAATGCAGCAATGATTGGAGCAGCTGCGCATGTAGAGTTGAAACAAGCCAATTTCGCTGATCTTCGTTTAAATGCGAAACCTAGTGTGGTATTGAATCAAGGAGGAAATGAGTAAAATTCACCTTATTTTCGTATACATGGCAAGAGCGGTTGAGAAAAACTTACTTTGTAGTAAGTGAAATCGATTAATTAATGAAATACGAAAGTTAGAATATCATTTTTATTTTTACATCTATTAAAGAGTTTGGGACAATCTTTTATTTGTTCCAAGCTTTTTTTGACTTAAAATTTCTAAATTTGGAAATTTTTGTTCTATTGTTCAAATCGTTATATTAATAAGAGATCTCGCGATAATATGGATTAGAGATTAAGAATACAAATGACGTAAATACTATGTTCTCAGCAAAATCGCTTATTATAATAACTATTTCTAAATAGTAATTGTTATTTTGCGAGTAGTGATTTTATTACAATGGTTATTTGTTTTGAAGGCATTTATTTAATTGTCTTAAGAAATAACATATGCTAATATGGATGGTAGAAATGCTTTTATGTGTTATTTTTTAATGGTTGTTTAATTATTTTGATAGGAAAAGGAGAGTTAGAAGATGAAATATGTGTTACAGAGTATGGTTTTAATTTTATGTAGTTTCTTTTTTACGTCTTATGTTGATGCTGCCGGGGCGATTTCGCAAGATGAGCAAATGATCATCCAAGAATTGACTCAACCTATTTTAATTCAAGGCAAAGAATTTCAAATGCCTCAAACATATATTACACAAACTGAAAATTATTTAAAACAAAATGATTTATCCAAGTCACAAGTGGATACAGCAGTAAAAAATATCCAAAATGTGAAGCAAAAACTGACTAATTTAGACATTGATTTGTCATCGGTTCATACGATAAATGATTTAATAAAAATTATCCCTAGGGAAACAATTTTGGAAATTCAGCAATTGATTTCATCAACAGCGGATGCTTTAGGATTAGTCGTTTTAAGTTGGAATAAAGGGTATGTTGAGCTAGGCGCACAAAACTCTGATGGCTCGATTTCAGCAGTGTTCAACTCGAAACAACCGATTAAACAAACGGGAACATTCCCTATCTCAAGCATTCTTGCAATTGGATGTTTAATGATGACTGCGACAGGTGCATTCATCGTAGGAAAGAAAGTCAAACTTGCATAAAAAAAAGAAAAAAATAAAAAGAATAGGCGGAATGATTTTTACCCCTATCTTTTTTTTGATCATGGGTTATTCGCTAATGTATATTATTGGGCGACCTGTCATTCAGTTTACGACTTCTTCCTTACGATTGTTTCTGCTTTCGGATATTCCAAAATATGAAAAAAAGACACAACCATCAGCTAAAGGTATGTCAACTAGTGAGTTAGAAGAAAAACGGAAAACAATTGAGTTGGAAGGAGAGAACATTCCCTCCAGTAAAATCGATTATCCAAGAAGCGGGTATCAATATGGACAGGTTGATGTTGCTTCTGTAAATTTGAATGTGCCCTTATATTATGGAGACTCAGATGATATTTTACGAGAGGGTGCTGGACAATACATGGGGTCTGTGTATCCAGGTGAACATGGGACTACATTGATTGGTGGGCATAATAGTAGTGAATTTGGAAAATTAAGTGCTGTCAAAATTACGGATAAGATTAACATTTCCACTAGTTATGGTGAGTATGTTTACCAAGTATACGAAACAAAGATTTTAGATAAAAATGCGAAATTGATTAGTCAACTTCTAGTTCAAAAACAGCAAGGAAAACTGATTTTGTATACTTGTTATCCAGTCGATAGTATTGGAATGACGGATCAAAGATTATTTATTCTAGGCGATCTCATTAAGGGGCCAATGATCCAACCAGATAAATAATGAATTGAAAAATTGCGCTACTCATGTGTTAAGCAAAACGCTTTGAAAAGAGGTGGATTTACCAAAAAAGAATCAAATGATCAATCGAATAATCGCTTGTTTGGCTCACTAAAAATGAAGTTAGTGGATAAAAAATTTCGAAGTGGGGCAATTTAAGCTGCAATGAGTTTGTGAAATTTTATGGTCTTTTCTTACATTTGGTAAAAATAGTTATGAAAAAAAGAAAACAATGGCGAAAAGTGCCAAAAATGATTCTTGCTTTTATCTGTTCGCTTAGTTTATTTGCAATTTTTGTCTTGGGCATTCTTAAGATTACTTTATTCAATCAAAATTTTATGATCCGTGCAGTGGAATCCTCACATTATGGGGAAACGATCACTAAAGAGATCAATCACACAATTGCTGATGCAGGAAGAGGCGCCAATATCTCCCAAAAATGGTTGAATCAGACAGTTTCAGAAAGCTTAGTAAATGATAATATCAAACAATATATTCATAGTATCTATGCTGGCTCAACCTTTCAATTAGAGGGGGAGAAGCAAATAGAAGAGACAGTCCAAAGCCAATTAGAAAGTTATGGAAAAGAAAAGAATTACCCAAGAAATGCAGAATTTGAAACCACAGTAAATAAACTAAAAAAAGTGAGTATTGAAACAGTTCGGCGTGATATCGAAATCCCTTATTTTGCGTTATACGGCAAAAAAATAATGGCTTATACATCCACTCTTAACCTGTTGCTCATTTTTGCAGTCGCTTTTTTTGGAATCTTATTTTCCGCAATCATTTCGCTTAACAAACCTTTCTTTCATTTAATTATCCGTTACCTTGCTTATGTGATCGGTGGAGCTGGATTAATGGTAGGGGCTTTACCGACCTATTTGTATGTAACTCGATTGATTGAACGATTGGGTATTCATTCTGAAGCTCTATACTTATTTTTAACGACTTATTTGAAAAATTTTCTCTTTATGTTTATGAAATTTGGTCTTTTCAGTATCCTGTTGAGCTTGTTCCTATTTGGCGTAAGTGAGTTTTTCAGAAAGAAAATAGTTCGACGTGAAAAATAGAATAGAAAGGGGCGAAAAGATGGAAGCGGTTATTAATTTGAATGAGATACTAAGCTGGTTAAAAAAGCGGATACTGTTGATCATTTGTTCATTGATCGGCGGTTTCGCCGTTGCGACTGGAGTAACTTATTTTGTTATTACTCCAACATACAGTTCATCGGCTGAATTGATCGTTCAATCGAAAAACGAAATCGTCAACCATAATTTACAATCAGAAGTACATGCAAATGTACTCTTGATTAATACATATAAAGACATGATTTTAGGAGATATCGTACTTAATGAAGCAACCGAATACTTAGAAAATAAATTTGCTTATTACTTAACGAAAGATCAATTGAGAAAGAATATTCAGATTATTCAATCTTCAGATTCACAAATGTTCCATATCAAGGTGATGTCAGATGAAGCTGAAAAAGCTGCGAATATAGCAAATGTTCTTGCTTATACTTTTGAAGAAAAAGTAAAAGAAGTTTTAGACGTAAATAAAGTAACGATCACATCAATCGCGCAAGCAAATCAGCTACCGGTTTCACCCAATAAACGGTTGAATCTTTTTCTTGGTGCATTTTTAGGTTTACTTCTAGGGATCGGGATGGCTGTCTTGTTAGAAATATTGGATAAAACAGTAAAGGATGAGCATTTTCTCGCAACGATGGGGTATCCAGTCTTAGGGATAATTAGTGAAATGAGTAATAAGGAAATTGAAAGTGGGCAATCGATTCAACTCACAACATACTCTCGACAAGGAACTCATACACATAGACAACGAGCGCGTACACATCTAAGCAGAGAAAATCGGTTCACACGAAAATAGATGAGGAGACTAATACGTGAAAAATAATATGAAAAAAAAGGGTGTTCCTCTGATTAGTGCTAGTAAACAATCGTCCATGATCTCTGAACAGTATCGAACGGTTCGATCAAATATCCAATTTAGCTCATTTGATCAGGATATAAAGACAATCGTCGTTACTTCAGCAGGTCCAGAGGAAGGGAAGTCAACTGTTTCAGCGAATCTAGCGATTGTTTTTGCAAATAGCGGGAAGAAAACACTCCTAATTGATGCAGATTTAAGAAAGCCAAGTGTAGAAAGTACATTTCGTTCAACCTCGAACAGTGACGGACTAACTAACCTGTTAAAAAAAAGAAATGAATCAGCTTTCGTATTCATTCATGAAACAAATATTGCACATTTGTGGACGATGACCAGTGGACCAAAACCTCCCAATCCTTCTGAATTACTCGAGTCAAGCCGAATGAATGAAATCATTGACGAATTAAGCATAAATTTTGATTTGATCATTTTTGATTTACCGCCTGTTGTGCCTGTGACGGATGCACAGATACTAGCTTCAAAAACAGATGGTACAATCATTGTCGTGAGAGAACGAAAAACGCTAAAGCAAGAATTGTTCAAAGCAAAGGAACTATTGACGATCGCTCAGGCAAATATCTTAGGGATTGTCTATAATGGAGTAAAGAAGTCGAAAGATATCAACTACTATTATTGAGGTAGTAGATGGTGTGTTAAAATGATTGAAAGAAAATGTTGATCAAGATCGTGCATATCAAGTACTAAAGAAGGTGATTTATTGATTAAACCAAATAGAAAAATCAAAGCGATTAGTTTGGTGCTACTCGATAGTTTTCTGATCATACTTGCTAATTACATCAGTTTTATATTTATGGTTCCATTTGTTATCATCAATAGGGATTATTTGGCAATAACACTCATTTCATCAGTTGTTTGTTATCTGTTCTATGGTGGGATCTTTAAAGTATTTACAAGAATCAATCGTTATACGAATCTTAATGAGTTGTTAGGGATCTTTGCGGCACTCACTTTTATGTTATTTTCAATTTTTCCTTTGTTTTACTTGTTTAACCAGGAGCTCATGTACCAGATTAGTTTGCGATTAGTTGTTTTTTCTTACATAATGGCACTTTTATTGATTGCTAGTAGTCGGTTAGGCTGGCGGGTCTGGGTTGAATTGAAAAATAAAAATGGTCGTTCGAATGAAAAAAAAGTACGAATCTTGATCATTGGTGCTGGAGAGGGTGGACAATTACTGTATCAAAGTTTTTTAGGTTCTCAAATTGTGAATAATATTGAAGTTGTGGGCTTTGTCGATGATGATTGTAACAAATGGGGAACTTATCTTTTAGGTAAAAAAGTACTGGGAAATACCCGTGAAATAAATCAATTGATCCAGACATTCCGTATCAATATGGTTACGATAGCGATTCCTTCGTTACCAAAAAAGAAGATCCAACAGCTTGTTCAATCCATTGAAAATAAGAATATCAAGGTAAATATGGTTCCCTCTTTTGAAGAAGTAGCTACCGGAAAAATCAATGTTTCGCAATTAAAAGAAGTAGATGTGATCGATCTATTAGGAAGAGAGGAAGTTTCCCTTGACCTAGAAAGTATCAGCCATCAATTAGAAGGACAAACGATTTTAGTAACTGGGGCTGGGGGCTCGATTGGTTCAGAGATTTGTCGGCAAGTTTTGGCATTTGAACCAGCAAAGTTGATTTTACTTGGACATGGAGAAAATTCGATTTATTCGATTCATCGAGAACTAACTACATTAGATCCTCAGAGGAAAGTAGAGATTCTACCAATCATTGCTGATATTCAAGATAGAGAACGCATCTTTTATTTGATGGAAAAATACCATCCCACGATTGTTTATCATGCAGCCGCACATAAGCACGTTCCGCTGATGGAATATAATCCCACAGAAGCAATTAAGAATAATATTAACGGAACAAAAAATGTGGCTGAAGCAGCTAAAAAAAATCATGTTAAGAACTTTGTGATGATTTCTTCTGATAAAGCAAATCGCCCGCCAAATGTGATGGGAGCAACAAAAAGAATCGCAGAAATGTTAATCACAAGTCTGAACCAATCTGGTGAGACCAAGTTTTCGGCTGTCCGTTTCGGGAATGTACTTGGGTCTAGAGGTAGTGTTATTCCACTGTTTAAAGAACAGATTTTAAGAGGGGGACCGATCACTGTCACCGATTTTCGGATGACCCGCTACTTCATGACGATCCCTGAAGCGAGCAGATTAGTTATTCAATCAGGTGCATTGGCTAAGGGAGGAGAAATTTTTGTTTTGGATATGGATAAGCCGATCAAGATCGTGGATCTAGCTAAGAATATGATCCATTTGAGTGGTTATACAGAAGAAGATATCGAGATTGTCGAAACAGGGATACGTCCTGGGGAAAAATTATATGAAGAATTGCTATTAGAAAAAGAAAAGAAAGAAACGCAAATTTTTGAGAAGATTTTTGTTGGGGACATTAAAGGCTTTTCTTTAAAAGAAGTCACCCAGCTAATTGAACAGTTACCAGAAGATGAAAGCGAAGCAGCCAAGAAAGTTATAGCGTTTGCAAATGCTTCTAATGAATGAAGAAAAGATAGAAATGATGATTGGAAAAATAAATCAATCAGTGAATTTTTGCTGTTAAAGGCGCACGGGGAGATAGAAAATGAAAACAATTGAAGCAAATGGGTACTCATCAATTGATGAATTAACGAAAAGTAACCAAAAAATTTTAGGAAGGTTACTTTACCTACTGGGATTTACACTCTGTATTTCGCGTGTTTTTTTCGGGATCAATATGTCAATAAGTGATGTATTTATGGTGCTATTAGTTGGCTACCTTCTACTAATGAAAAAAGTGGTGTTCAGTAAACAATTAGTACTATTTTTTATTGGGGTTATTTGTTGGAGGTTATTGTCCACGATATTGTTAAGTTCATGGGTGGATACTTCTGTTTCTCTTTTTTCAGTCATCATGACGGGACAAAAATTTTTCGTCAATCTCCTTTATTTGATTCTAACGATCTCGATACTTCATATAAATCCAGAGTTGAAAAAAGATTTTTTATCTGGGGTAAAAGTCGGAACACTTTTTTTTGGCTGTCTTAGTATGTTCATTTTTCTAGTAGCTCCAGCAAGTTTGAAATCATTTGTTTTGTTCGGTGATCTACGTTTGAAAGGATTCATGAATGATCCTAACTATTTTGCTTATCTTCAAACATGTGGCTACTGTATCTGGTACTTAAGACCATTTAAAGGTAAGTGGAAGAACCTGATTGCATTCATGGGTTATACATCCTGTATTTTGTTATCTGCTTCCAAAACAGGGGTTGTAGCGTTTTTAGTAATCAATTTGTTATTTCTAATTCAAAAATTATTTAGGAAAAATATCAACGTCAAACATCTTGTAATGACAATCATGACAGCGAGTGTATTGATTATCGGTACGCATTTTCTTTTTGCTGATTATGTAAGTAATTTAATTGCACGTTTTCTTTCCATTCCGCAATTTGTCCGATTTGAGGGAGTCTTCACTAATTTTTATGGCGCAATCGTTGCTGGAGGTTCCGGTAGAACAGAAGCTTGGAAAACAGCACAACTTTTGTTAACGCGGACTCATTTCATGGGTATCGGTTTCGTTGACTACTCTTCAGTTGCTTTATCAGTTAGTGGAAGCCCGACGATTGCTCATAATACTTTTTTACAAATAGCTGTTGAATGGGGAATAGTCCCAGCAATGATGGGAATGTTGTTGGTATTTGGTCAGTTTGTCAGAAAATTATTGCTGAAAAAATGGTTGCTGTGTCTCTTAATATTAGCGAATATTATTTTTTCTTTTAGTATTTCTTTACAAAATTCACGATTACTATGGATCTTAGTAGGTTTACTCGTTGTGAAAGAACAGGCATCTCTAGTAAATGGAAAAAAGGAGCAGTCAAATGATTAGTGTGATTATCCCCACTTTCAATGCAGAAAAATCGATTGAGCGAGCAGTCAATTCTGTACTAAGACAAAGCTATCAAGATTTTGAAATCATTATTGTCGATGATCGATCAACAGATCATACTTGGGAACTTTTAACGAAATTAAAAAAACAAGATCAACGTATCAGAATCTATCAAAACGCTAGAAATTCTAAAAGTGCTTATACTCGCAACCAGGCAATCAAACATGCACGGGGGAACTACATTATGCAACTAGATGACGATGATTATTGTCACGTAGAACGTATGGCAAAGCAAGTAGCGTTTTTAGAGGCTCATCCAGAATTTGGTTTTGTTGGCAGTAATGCCTATTTATGGGACCAAGAGGGTGTCTATGGTGAACGGGTGGTCAAAGAACGACCTGAAATAAAAGATCTCTTGAAAACGAGTCCGTTCATCAATCCATCGGCTATGTTTAGAAAACACATCTTAGAATCTGTAGCGGGTTATCGAGTTTCAAAAGATACTGTTAGAGGACAAGATTATGACCTATATATGCGGTTATATGCGAAGGGACACAAAGGTTATAATTTACAAGAAAACTTAGTTTATTACTATCAAGATAAAGAGTATTATAAAAAAATTTCTTGGAAAAATCGCCTTGGGGAAAGTCGGTTGAAATATCGTAATTTCAAAGAATTACAGGTTGCTAAAGTTCATTATCTGTATGTCTTGAAACCACTAATAGCGATAATGATTCCTAGACACCTCCTATTTTGGCATCAGCACCGCAAACAAGGATGAAAAGGTTTCTTTGTTTCCTTTACAAATAAATCAGGCTTAGACAAAAAATAAAACATACTAAGATAAGGGCAGCCTCATCTTAGTATGTTTTTTTATTCTCTTAAAGCAGGCGTCACAGCAGTTTTACAAAAAGTAAACCGTTTCTTTTGGTAATCTAATAAACCAGAATCTTTTAACTGTTTGATTACTTGTCCAGCAGTCTCTCTCGTTGTCCCACTATTAACCGCTAATTCTTTTAGTGTGATAGGGTATGGAATTTCGACATGGCCATCTGTGGTTGGTATGCCAAGCTCTTCTTTTAAAATGAATAAGTTTTGTTTCACTCGATCAAAAGCGCTAGAAGTTAAACCGATCTGTATCCGCAGTTCGTGCATCGCTACTACTTTTGAGATTTTATGGATCATATAGAGTAATTGTTTTGGATTGTTTTTCGCAATTTTTTCATAACAAGATACTGGGAAAGAGAAAGTTTCGATGTCTGTCATTGCTTGAGCAGTGTATGAATAAATTCCTTCTTCAAAAATACCAGACATTGGGAAAAGGTTATTTGGATTGACATAATCATAATAATAATAAGTAGCACTTTCATCATATCGTTCTAGACGAACCAATCCTGATGTTAAAATGTAGAGACGTTGTCGTTCATCTCCTTCATCAAATAAAATTTGTCCTTTTTTATAAGAACGAAGGATCGTATGCTCTTTAATGAGCTCAAATTCCTCGTCAGTAAAGTTTTCAAAATCAGGTTGATAGCGTAACTTTGAAAAATGATAATCAATTCTATTTATACGCATAAAACTCCCACTCCTTACTTTCAGCTACATACTATATTGTGACTGGTTTTGGATTAAATGTAAAGTTTTAACCTAGAAGAAAAATCATGGTTAAAAAAGTAATTTTATTCTTTGTGATCAGTCTTTTTTGTTATTATGAATAATTTATACAGATAGATTGCATAATTCTTTTTAATGATTGGTATTTTTGTATAAAAAACACAATTATTACATAAAGCAAGCGCTATCAACCTTATGAAATATCGAAAAAGAAAATATTCAAAAATAATTTTTTAATGAATAAATATTTTTTTGAGAGAGTTTTCAGTATAAAAAAAGTGATAAAAGTTAATAAAAAATGTAAAAACGTGTATTTATTTAATTGTCTTCTAATAACGTGAAATTGCTCTCGTTTTAGATGAGAAGAAATTATGAAAGTGGTTACAAAAAGGCGGTATTCTATGTATGTAATCAAAACGAAGGAGGCAACACAACATGGATAAACCTATTCACGTTTTCTCTGAGATAGGGAAGTTAAAGACAGTTTTATTGAAACGACCTGGACAAGAAGTGGAAAATTTAACACCAGATATTATGGACCGTCTGTTGTTTGATGATATTCCATATCTGCCAATCGCACAAGAAGAGCATGACTATTTTGCAAAGACATTGCAAGATGAAGGCGTCGAAACTTTATATCTAGAAAAATTAGCTGCAGAAGCAATTGATGCCGGCAATGTCAAAGAACAATTTTTAAATAAAATGTTAGACGAATCCCACATTGCATCTTCTGCTGTAAGAGATGGTCTTCATGAGTTCCTTCTATCAATGGAAACCCAAGAAATGGTAGATAAAATTATGGCGGGTGTCCGCACGAAAGATATTTCAGTTCGTTCAAACAGTCTGTATGATCTTTCTTCAGATGACGACTATCCATTCTATATGGACCCAATGCCAAACCTTTACTTTACACGTGATCCTTCTGCATCAATGGGAAATGGGATGACTGTTAACATGATGACATTTGAAGCACGTCGTCGTGAATCAATGTTTACTGAATACATCTTGAAACATCACCCACGTTTTGCGAACAAAGGGGTTGAAGTATGGTTAGATCGTGAAAACCCTGATCACATCGAAGGTGGAGATGAATTAATCCTAAGTGACAAAGTCGTCGCTGTAGGTATCTCACAACGAACAAGCGCTAAAGCAATCGAAAAATTAGCACGTAATTTATTTGCTAAACATGCAGGCTTTGAAAAAGTCCTAGCAATCAAGATTCCTAACAATCGAGCAATGATGCATTTAGATACTGTGTTTACCATGGTTGACCATGATAAATTCACGATCCATCCAGCAATCCAAAGTAAAGAAGGAAAAATGGATGTCTTTACGATCGAACAAGCAGGCGATGACATCAAGATCGCTCATTCAGATGACTTACAAGCGTCATTAAAAGCTGCGTTAGGTTTGGATGATTTAGTCTTGATCCCAACTGGTAATGGTGATGCGATCGTTGCTCCTCGTGAACAATGGAATGATGGTTCTAACACCCTGGCAATCGCACCAGGTGTTGTCGTAACGTACAACCGTAACTATGTATCAAATGAATTATTACGTAGCTATGGCATCAAAGTATTGGAAATCAATTCAAGTGAGTTGTCACGCGGTCGTGGTGGTCCACGCTGCATGAGCCAACCATTAGTACGTGAAGATTTAAAATAATATGAATGCTAGTGGCAGTCTAACTGTCAGCTGCCACTAGATTTCCTCTTTAAAACAAAAACAAACAACCTAAAGGAGAATTTTAGTTATGAAAGAGTCAGTATTTCAAGGAAGAAGTTTATTAGCAGAAAAAGATTTTACAAAAGAAGAATTACAATATCTAATCGATTTTTCTGAGCACTTAAAAGATTTGAAAAAACGTGGCATTCCACATCACTACTTAGAAGGTAAAAACATTGCACTTTTATTTGAAAAAACGTCTACTCGTACACGTGCAGCTTTTACAACTGCAGCAATCGATTTAGGTGCGCATCCTGAATATCTAGGTGCCAATGATATCCAATTAGGTAAAAAAGAATCAACAGAAGATACAGCTAAAGTATTAGGTCGAATGTTTGACGGAATTGAGTTCCGCGGCTTTAGCCAAAAAATGGTGGAAGAACTAGCAGAATTTTCTGGTGTTCCAGTATGGAATGGTTTAACAGACGAATGGCATCCAACACAAATGATCGCAGATTTCTTAACAATCCAAGAAAACTTTGGAACAGTTGAAGGAATCACAGTGGCATATTGTGGTGACGGACGTAACAACATGGCGAACTCTTTACTTGTGACTGGGGCTATTTTAGGTGCAAACATGCGTATCGTAGCACCAAAAGAATTACAACCAGAAGAAGAAATCGTCAAAATGGCAGAAGAATTTGCTGCTAAATCTGGTGCACAATTAATGATCACTGATGACGTGGATAAAGGTGTTGACGGTGCTGACGTACTTTATTCAGATGTTTGGGTATCAATGGGTGAAGAAGATAAATTTGAAGAACGAATCAAATTGTTGAAACCTTACCAAATCAACATGGAAATGATCGAAAAAACGCACAATACTGACCGTTTGATTTTCTTACATTGCTTACCAGCGTTCCATGATACAAACACAATCTATGGTGAACAAATGAAAGAACGCTTCGGCATTACTGAGATGGAAGTTACTGATGAAGTCTTCCGCAGTAAATATGCACGTCAATTCGACCAAGCAGAAAACCGCATGCACTCAATCAAAGCGATCATGGCAGCAACACTTGGTAACTTGTTTATTCCTCGTGTGTAACGGTTAATCACATTCATCTCAAGAACAAAACGAGTCAGCTTTAATGGACCTCATCATGGGCTGGCTTGTTTTGTCATTGAGAAAATTCAGAACTCTCTGGAGAAAGGAAGACAAATATGGCAAATCGTAAAGTAGTTGTCGCATTAGGTGGTAATGCGATTTTATCAACAGATGCAAGTGCAAAAGCACAACAAGAGGCATTGATGGAAACAGCAAAATACTTAGTAAAATTCATTGAACAAGGGGATGAGTTGATCATTTCTCACGGGAATGGACCACAAGTAGGGAATTTGCTGATCCAACAACAAGCAGCTGACTCAGAAAAGACACCAGCGATGCCTTTAGATACTTGTGTTGCAATGACAGAAGGATCAATTGGGTATTGGTTACAAAATGCAATGGGTGAAGTATTGAAAGAAAAAGGCATCGATAAAGATGTGGTTTCACTTGTTACGCAAGTCATCGTTGATGAAAACGATCCATCATTTAAAAACCCAAGCAAACCAGTAGGACCATTCTATACCGAAGAAGAAGCCAATGAACAAATGAAAGCTGATTCAACAGTAACCTTTAAAGAAGATGCTGGTCGTGGCTGGCGTAAAGTAGTGGCTTCTCCTAAACCAATTTCAATTAAAGAAGCACGAGTGATTGAAACGCTAGTAGAACAAGGCGTGATTACAGTCTCTGTTGGTGGTGGCGGAATTCCTGTTGTGGAAACGGCAACTGGCTTAGAAGGTAGAGAAGCGGTTATCGATAAAGATTTTGCTTCTGAAAAATTAGCGGAAATCATCGATGCAGATCTATTGATCGTTTTAACTGGAGTAGATAATGTTTATGTAAATTATCAAAAACCAGATCAAAAGAAACTAGAAACTGTTTCAGTTTCAGAAATGAAGCAATACATTGATGAAAATCAATTTGCACCAGGAAGTATGCTGCCAAAAGTCGAAGCGGCAATTGCCTTTGTTGAGGCAAAACCAAAAGCTAAAGCGATTATTACTTCTTTAGAAAATATCGAGAACCTTCTCGCATCTGAAGAAGGAACGATCATCGTAGCGGATAACTAAGAATTCTTTTTCTTAGGAAATGAACTATGTTAAAAAGTGTCCAGTTGGTATTTCTTCTCCTTTAGACCTTCTGGACATTTTTTATAAGAAATCCCTAGCCAGCAGTTTTTTTTTCTGCTATAATTCAATTAATATAATAATTTCATAGTTTGTTGAACAAGAGAGTAATTGTATTTACTTGATCAAAGCGAGTTTGGGTGTGGTGAAAGCCAAACGAGAGGATACAATGAAGCGCACTTGGAGAACTCTGTCTAAGACAGACGGCTATCAACCGATATCAGATGAAGCTGGTCCTAGCAAATAGGACAACTGGAGTGGTACCGCGGGATATCTCGTCTCTAGTGATCGTAGTTATCTATGATCACTAGAGATTTTTTTGTTTTCAGCAAACAAAAGTATTTATAGGAGGAATGTAAATGAATAACAAAGATATTGTATCAAAAGCGATCTATGACGTTGTCAAAGACGATCTTACAATGGAACAAGTAGAAAAACTATTAGAAAATCCAAAATCTGCAGACCATGGGGATGTAGCCTTTCCTGCCTTTTCATTAGCGAAAATCTATCGAAAAGCCCCTCAACAAATTGCAGCTGACCTAGCAGAAAAAATCGATTCAACAAACTTTGAAAAAATCGAAGTGGTTGGTCCTTACTTAAACTTCTTTATGAATAAAGCGATGATCAGTAAAGAAGTTTTGGCTTCTGTCGTGAAAGAAAAAGAACATTATGGCGACAGCTCCATCGGAAATAACGGAAACGTACCAATCGATATGTCTTCTCCTAATATTGCAAAGCCGATTTCAATGGGGCATTTGCGTTCTACAGTTATCGGGAACTCCATCGGATTTATCATGGAAAAATTAGGCTACAACCCGATTCGTATCAATCATTTAGGAGATTGGGGCACACAGTTTGGGAAACTGATTGTGGCTTATAAAAAATGGGGTTCAGAAGAAGCAGTACGTTCTGAACCAATCAATGAATTGTTGCGTCTGTATGTTCAATTCCATGAAGTGGCTGAAACAGAACCAGAATTGAATGATGAAGCACGTTCATGGTTTAAACGTTTGGAAGAAGGCGACAAAGAAGCCATTGAATTATGGCAATGGTTCCGCGACGAATCTATGAAAGAGTTCAATAAAATCTACGATCTATTAGAAGTTCGTTTTGATTCTTTAAATGGTGAAGCTTTCTATAACGATAAAATGGATGAAATCGTAGAACTTTTAGAAGAAAAACATTTATTGCAAGCAGATAAAGGTGCTGAAATCGTTGACTTATCAGCTTATGATTTGAACCCAGCGTTGATCAAGAAATCAGATGGTGCAACACTTTATATCACTCGTGATTTAGCAGCAGCTCTTTACCGCAAACGCACCTATGATTTTAAACAATCATTGTATGTTGTCGGAAACGAACAAAGTTATCACTTCAAACAATTGAAAGCTGTTCTTAAAGAATTAGGCTTTGATTGGTCAGATGATATGCATCACATCCCATTCGGATTGATTACTCAAGGTGGTAAAAAACTATCAACACGTAAAGGGAAAATTGTTTTACTTGAAGAAGTGCTAAATGAAGCCATTGACTCTGCTAAAGAACAGATCAGTGAGAAAAATCCTGATTTAGAAAATAAAGATGTGGTAGCTAAACAAGTCGGTGTTGGCGCAGTTATCTTCCATGATTTAAAAAACGATCGCCTAAATACATTTGACTTTAATTTAGAAGAAGTTGTCCGTTTCGAAGGTGAAACAGGACCTTATGTACAATATACACATGCTCGTGCTGTCAGCTTGTTAGCAAAAGCCGACTTTACGCCATCGACAGATCAAGAATACGCCTTGAATGATGAAAACAGCTGGGAAGTTGTAAAATTGATTCAAAAATACCCAGAAACTGTTTTACAAGCAGGTGAAAAATACGAACCTTCTATTATTGCGAAACATGCAATCAAGTTAGCTCAAGCATTTAATAAATATTATGCACATACTAAAATTTTAGTTGAAGATGACCAAAAAGAAGCGCGTTTAGCATTAGTTTATGCTGTAACAGTCTTGTTAAAAGAAGATTTACGTTTGCTTGGCTTACACGCACCAGATAAAATGTAAGAAAAGTAACGTACACAAATAAACCGTCCCTTACGAAAGGCTTACTTATAAATAGTAGCTTTCGTGAGGGGCGGTTTATTTTATATAGAAGTGATTGGGACAGATATCATTCATTCATTGATTCATGCTGCGTTGATCAAATTTAATTGGCTTAAAAAAGTGTTGTTTCTTTGGGAGCATGTAAGAAGGCTTCCACCAATTTTGCTTCTTCTTCATCTTTGGAAATGATAATGGTTGTATCGAATCCGGCAATCGTACTGACGATATGAGGTGGTTTGATATCGTCTAAAACGGCAGCGAAAAGATGTGCGTTGTCTGGTAAGGTATGGACAACCGTCAGAAAATGGACCCGTTCCACTTTTAACACGATGTCTTCGATCATTTGGACTAACCGTTTTTCATCATCTGTTTTTGCTTCGAGTCCTTTTTTTCCTTGAAAAAGAACAAAATGGGAAACGCCATTTTCATCTGGTACTTTTACGATTTTTAAGTCACGAATATCTCTGGAAATCGTAGCTTGTGTCGCTGTCACACCATAATTCTCCAGTTTGGCCAAGAGTTCTTCTTGTGTACGGATCGTAAATTCCCCGATCACTTGTTTAATAAGTAAATGTCGCTCAGATTTACGCATATTCTTTCTCCTTTACGAAAGATTTCACATGTATCATATCAAAAAAAAATCGAGTTGCCCAATATTATTCTGATTTATGAGATAACTCTAGGAATTATGATCATTTGTTAATGAGAGAGTAAAGCATAAAAGATGAGAATAAATGCAGAGGCAACTAGAGATTTCTCTTGATATTTACTAGCAAGTCAGGTAAAATATTGAATGTTGAGCAAGAATGTCTCTTTAGCTATTGCTATACAGGTAGGTTACTTGTATAATGTTTGAAGATGCTTTTTGTATCAATAAATCCACATTCCTGTTGGATCGTTGATAGGTGCTTGAAAAAGTTTGTCAGCGAGGTAAAAGACAGGGAGAGGAAAAATAAAAACCAAATCGGAGGAAACAAAAATGGCAGTAATTTCAATGAAACAATTACTAGAAGCCGGCGTACATTTTGGTCACCAAACTCGTCGCTGGAACCCAAAAATGAAGAAATATATCTTCACAGAAAGAAACGGAATCTACATCATCGACTTACAAAAAACTGTTAAGTTAGTAGATGCAGCTTATGACTACATGAAGAGCGTTGCAGAAGAAGGCGGCGTAGCTTTATTCGTAGGTACGAAAAAGCAAGCACAAGAAGCAATCAAAGATGAAGCAACACGTGCTGGACAATACTTTGTAAACCATCGTTGGTTAGGTGGAACATTGACTAACTGGGATACAATCCAAAAACGTATCAGCCGTTTGAAACAAATCAATGCAATGGAAGAAGATGGAACTTTTGAAGTTCTACCTAAAAAAGAAGTTGCTGGTTTGAACAAACAACGTGAACGTCTTGAAAAATTCTTGGGTGGTATCGCTGATATGCCAAGAATTCCAGATGTAATGTACATCGTTGACCCACGTAAAGAGCGCATTGCTGTTCAAGAAGCGCATAAATTAAATATCCCAATCGTAGCTATGGTTGATACAAACTGCGACCCAGACGAAATCGACGTAGTTATCCCTTCAAATGACGATGCAATCCGTGCCGTTAAATTGATTACTTCAAAAATGGCTGATGCATTTATCGAAGGTAACCAAGGGGAAGACCAAGTAGTTGAAGAAGACTTTGTAGTAGAAAACAATGCTACTTCAATCGAAGAAATCGTTGACGTTGTAGAAGGCGACAACACTTCAGCAGAATAATTTTTAAATGATGGAGCTGTTTCAAAGGCTAGGCGACAAGCCTCACTCTCCTTTGAAACAGCTTTTTTTAAAAAGAAACTATAGGAGGATACAATAATGGCAGATGTAACAGCTAAAATGGTAAAAGAACTACGCGAAATGACAGGCGTAGGTATGATGGATGCGAAAAAAGCATTAGTTGAAGTAGAAGGCGATATGGAAAAAGCAGTAGATCTTTTACGTGAAAAAGGAATGGCTAAAGCAGCTAAGAAAAATGATCGTATTGCAGCTGAAGGATTAGCTTCAGTAGCAATCAAAGGAAATACTGCAGCAATCGTTGAAGTTAACTCAGAAACAGACTTTGTTTCTAAAAACGAAATGTTCCAAGATCTAGTGAAAGAAATCGCTGAACTTGTTGCAGAAAACAAACCTGCAGACATGGAAGCTGCAATGAAGATCAAAACAGAAAAAGGTACGATCGAATCTGACTTGATCGAAGCAACACAAGTAATCGGAGAAAAAATCAGCTTCCGTCGTTTTGAAGTAGTTGAAAAAGAAGATAACGCTGCTTTCGGTGGTTACTTACACATGGGCGGACGTATCGCTGTATTGACTGTTTTAGATGGAACAACTGATGAATCTGTAGCAAGAGACGTTGCTATGCACGTAGCTGCAATCAATCCTCGCTATGTAAACGAAACTCAAATTCCTGAAGCTGAATTAGAACATGAAAAAACTGTTCTTACAGAACAAGCTTTAAACGAAGGTAAGCCTGCTAATATCGTTGAAAAAATGGTAGAAGGACGCTTGAAGAAATTTAAAGCAGAAATCGCTTTGGTTGACCAACCATTCGTTAAAGATCCTGATATGACTGTTGAAAAATATGTTGCTTCTAAAGGTGCTACAGTGAAAACTTTTGTACGCTTTGAAGTTGGCGAAGGAATCGAAAAACGCGAAGACAACTTTGTTGAAGAAGTTATGAACCAAGTGAAAAAATAATTCTGAAAATTGAGTATATGTTATCTAATGTTGATTCATTTTGCGAGTCACTTTTTAAATGTTGGATCAACATTAGATAGTATGCTTATTTGGAATTAAAAAGGAGCAGCGACGTATGTCACAGCTCTTTTTTTTAGGCATAGGTACAAATAGTTAGACTTTTAGTGGCTAAATTACCTGAATATGGTAAAATAGCAATAGAAAATATTGGAGGAATGAACATGGTCACACCGAAATATCAGCGTGTTGTCTTAAAATTAAGTGGAGAAGCTTTAGCTGGGAATGAAGGCTTTGGAATTAAACCGCCTGTTATTAAAGAAATCATCCAAGAAATCAAAGAAGTACACGAATTAGGCGTTGAAATGGCTATCGTGGTAGGCGGCGGCAATATTTGGCGCGGACAAATCGGTGCTCAGATGGGAATGGAACGTGCTCAAGCTGATTACATGGGGATGCTGGCAACTGTAATGAATGCTTTAGCGTTGCAAGATACTTTGGAAAATGTTGGTGTGCCAACACGTGTCCAAACATCAATCGAAATGCGACAAATTGCTGAACCATATATTCGCAGAAAAGCAGAACGTCATTTAGAAAAAGGCCGAATCGTGATTTTTGCAGGTGGAACTGGGAATCCATACTTTTCAACAGACACTACTGCAGCATTACGCGCAGCTGAGATTGGCGCTGATGTTATTTTAATGGCTAAAAACAATGTTGATGGTGTTTATTCAGCTGATCCAAAATTAGATTCAAATGCTGTGAAATTTGAAGAATTGACTCATTTAGAAGTGATTGCAAAAGGGTTGCAGGTAATGGACTCTACCGCTAGCTCACTAAGCATGGACAATGACATCCCATTGCTTGTCTTTAATTTAAATGAACATGGAAATATCCGTCGTGCAATCTTAGGCGAAAATATCGGAACAACTGTAAGGGGGAAATAAAAAATGGCAGATGCAATTATGACAGAAGCAAAAGAAAAGATGCAAAAAGCAGCACAAAATTTACAACGTGAGCTTGGACAAATTCGTGCAGGACGTGCCAATGCAAGTTTACTTGATCGAATCACAGTTAATTATTATGGTGCACCAACACCTTTGAACCAAATGGCTTCAATCCAAATCCCGGAAGCACGTGTTTTAATGATCACTCCATTTGATAAGAGCATTTTACAAGATGTTGAAAAAGCAATTATGGCAAGTGATATTGGAATCAGTCCAACCAATGATGGGAATGTCATTCGTTTAATTATTCCTCAATTAACTGAAGAACGTCGTAAAGAATTAGCAAAAGATGTAAAAAAAGAAGCAGAAAATGCGAAAATCGCTGTTCGTAACATTCGTCGTGATGCAATTGATGAATACAAAAAACAACAAAAAAATGGCGATATCACAGAAGATGATCTACGTGGATTAGAAAAAGAAGTACAAAAACTAACCGATGAAAGCATCAAAGAAGTAGATAAAATCGCTAGTGACAAAGAACAAGAATTACTGGAAGTTTAATCATAAAGCTTGGTAGAATCAGTCTTTTATCAATGCCGTTTATGTATTTTTACACCTACTAAAAAGCCTTGGACGATTTCTTGTCCTAGGCTTTTTTTATAGCAAAAGTTAAAAAATAAGAAAAAAGTCGTAGAAATAACTAAAAAAAGTAATCCAGCATAGGAAATCACGTGATAAATTGATATAATACTAAAGATAGTGGTAACTTTTAAGTA
>NZ_JBFOFG010000010.1:0-105948 GCF_040887165.1 Enterococcus sp. C65
GTTGACAACAAAACGAGCTTGATCCGCTTCTTTTTTCATGACGGTGACAATGTCGCCATCTTGTATGCCAACCTCTGCTGTTTCCGCAGTATATACTTCATTACCATAATATCCAAAATAATAAACATTTTGTTCCCCACGTCGGACTGTTATTTCAGCGTAGTCTTCTTCAAAATAAGGATGTGGTCTACCTTCTTCTGTTCGTACCACTAATTTACCGTTTGTCACAGTCATTCGAGAAAATAACCGATTATCATAACCTTTTAATTGGATTTCTTGCAAGCCATTAAAGGCTTGATCAACCTTTGCCAGCAAACCTGCTTTTATTTCGCCATCTGGTAGTACATTGACTTTTTCTCGCGCATTGTCAATATCCGTTTGTAACAGCGTTTTTTTGACAATCGTTTGCTCATTATTTTCATAAAGTTCTTTAACAGCGTTTTCTGCAACTTGTGAAATTTCAAGTAACTTTCCTCCTGTGACTACATAAGTGTATTCGTCACGTTGAATTGGAAGTAGGGCTGGTTGATTTACAAGTTCTGTTTTAGGAGACTTCGTAATACGAAGAACATCCCCTTCCTGAACGTTAGATGTGACTACACTATCCTGATACTGTGTATGTCCTATAATTTGTTTAAGATATTGTTCAGCACCATTTCTTAAAAACCTTACTTCAGCTAACGTTCCATAGTAGCCTTCTTTAGGCCGTCCTGCATTTATATGAAAAGTGATTTGTCCATTAGCAAATGACACACGCATATAAGTTTTTTCTTGAGTCCTTAATTGAATCTCACTGGTTCCTTGTGCTTCCCTTGCAAAATTACTTGTTTTCGGCTCAGCTTGTGGCGTCAGAGCTTCTTCTAAACTATCGATAGTTTGTTCTGTTTGCTTTTCTTCAGACCTATTTGTCGTTTGTTCTGTTTGATTCTCTACTTGTTGCTGTGAACTTTCGCTTTCACTAGAAGTAATCGTCTTTTGAAGTAGATCATTCGTTTCTGTTGTTAGTTGCTTGTTTTCTGTTGATGACGACACAGTTTCTTGTGCCGATTTTTCTTCCGTAGTAGCTAAAGTAACGAGCGGATTAGCTAAACTAGATAATAAGACTAGCCCTGTCGTTGAAGTAGAAAGAATTTTCTTCATTTTTTTCTTTTTAGATAAATTCTTTTTCTTTTTACTCATTAAAAATTTCTCCTTCTTAAAAGTTATCTCATCATTTATTTTACTCAACAATCAATTCGTTTAAGCAACCTCCCCCTTTAAACAAATAACTTATTCAATCATCCTAAGTATTCCTTAGCTAAACCTAGGATCGTAATATCATTTTATAAAATTATTTATTGACCTTATTATTATTTTTTTTGACTCATTAAAAAAAGTCCACATATCATAAATCATTTTTTCTAATAAGATTTTTGCCAGTATAAGTATGTTCATTATTGCTGTTATCACTATTGATAAGTGAAAAAACAAGCGACAAATGACTCATTTGATTTTTTAATAATAAAAAAAGATTAGAGCTACAAAAAGCTCTAATCTCATTAAATAAGTCAGCTGTGTATTATCATTCGTCTTTATTTTTACAGTAATTCAATATTACTTTTATCTTCAATGCATTTTGTCGCATTTCTTGTATCAAAAATCATTTTCGCATGCTTTTGGATCGTTGCATAATCAACAGTGGAATGATCGGTAGTGATCACGATTAGATCATAATGTGCCAAATGTTCTTCATCCAATGACGTTAATCCTTGATAATTTTTTGAGTGATGTTCATATGTTTGAATATAGGGATCATAAAAATCTACGTTAGCAAATTCTGCTTGCAACTTGAGCATGATATCAATCGCTGGGCTTTCTCTGTAATCAGAAATATCTTTTTTATACGCCATACCTAATAATAATATTTTGCTATCGTGAAGCGTGATTTTTCTTTTGTTTAATATTTTAGTGATCCTTGAAACAATGTAGTTTGACATATTGTTATTTACTAACATTGAACTTTCAATCATTGATGTATGGAATCCTTGTTCCTTGGCTTTCCACGATAAGTAATAAGGATCTAAAGGAATACAATGCCCACCTAGTCCAGGACCTGGATAAAACGCTTGAAAACCATAGGGCTTGGTTTTTGCCGCTTCAATTACTTCCCAAACGTTGATCTGCATTTTTTCACATAACATTGTTAATTCATTGATCAAACCAATATTGATATTTCGATACGTGTTTTCCAGCAGCTTCTCCATTTCAGCAATTTCAGGTGTGCAAACTTTATGGATCTTTGTTTCCAATACCTCTTTATAAAAAGCTTCAATCACTTCTAAAGCATCCGTACCAATACCACTCACTACTTTAGGCGTATTTTTAGTTGTGTACATTTTGTTGCCGGGATCTACTCTTTCTGGTGAAAAGCCCAAGTAAAAATCTTGTTCACAGCGTTTGCCAGAGGCTTCGAGAATGGGCTTTAATAATTCTCTGGTAGTTCCTGGATAAGTAGTAGATTCTAATATAACTACACTCTTTTTACTTAAAAATTTGGTAATCAAACTTCCCGCATGTTGGATATAGTTTGTGTCGGGTTGATAGTGATCATCTAAAGGTGTTGGGACACAAATCACAAGGATCTCTAAGTCTTTCACTAGAGAAAAATCATTTGAAGGAACAAATTTATCGGTTGCTAATACTCTTTCGATTTCTTGATTTTTAACGTCATCTACATAGCTTTTTGCTGCTAATAAAAACTGGATTTTTTCATCATTTACGTCTAATCCTACCGTCTGAAATCCTTTTTTGGCACACTCTATCGCCAATGGTAATCCGACGTATCCTAAACCGATAATACCAATCTTAGCTGTTTTCAATTCAATTTTTTTTAATAAGTCTTTTTTCATTGCTTCCTCCTATTAATTATCTGGTACTCCAACCAGTCTTCCATATCGTTATTAATGAATAAATTCTTAACCCTACAAGAATTAATCCATAAACAAAACTATAAATAATTGAAACAAAATAGTTCATTATACCTAGTTTTTTGATTTTCATTGATCCGATCAAAGCAACTAGCAAATGGTAAGCCATCCATACAAAAACTAATTGTTGGCTAAGTAAAAAATTTGTTAAATCAACAAAAATAAGGGTGAGTGATAAATTCATCAGCCATAAATAGGATTCAAGTAATTGGTAGATAAGTAATAGTGGTTTCTTCCAACAATGTCTGATAGAATATAATGATTGTAAATACCCAGATTTTAACCAGCGAACTTGTTGTTTAAAATATTTCGTAACCTTTTCAGGAACATCCGTATAACAAATCGCACTATTCTGGTAAATCGAACGGTAATTTTTTTGATTGGTAATATCTGTCAGCAATCGATCGTCTCCGGTCGTACAATTGATTCCTAAAAACTTACTTTTCTTTAAAACTTCCAATGATTGCTCATCGAATACTTTCTTTCTATGCATACTTAATGCACCCGAAGCAACGACAAGATGGTTGAATAAACTTTGAGAAGCTCTACCTACTTCAAACGCATTGAAATAGATAAATCGTTGCATCTTCGTTAAGAAAGAATGATTGTAATTTCTAACCCGTATTTGTCCACAAACCGTCCCTACCTTAGGATCATCAAAAGGCTTTTTTAATTCTTCCACAGCTCTTGGATCTAATTCACTATCAGAATCTGATAATAATAGGAGCTCGCCGTTTGCGTGCTTGATTCCCCACATCAAAGCTGCTTTTTTTCCCTTGTTTCGTTCAAAACGATGAACAATGATTTTTAAACTCTGGTGTTTAAGCTGTTGTAAATAATCATATCCTTCCATCGTATGGCTTCCATCATCAATAAAAATAACTTCATCTACTATAACAGTTTGCTTTTCTAGTGACTCAATCATCTTTGTGATCGAAGTAACCGATTCATTATAAAAGGGGACAATCGCTGTAATACTATAAGTAGCGGTACCACCTTCATGCTTTTGATAAAAATAGGAAGTAATAATTTTAAATAATAAATAGACAAAATTAAGTGATAAAAATACCATATACCATTCATACTTTTTGTCTATTGATTGTTTTAAAATAATCACCATGACTACAATTGTTACAATTAGTATTAAATTAAAAAAGTTTTTCGATTTTTCTTTCATATTCTCTCCCTCCATCCACTTAGATTTTAATGTCATCTCTTCCTACTATTTCTTTTCCTTTTAACTGAAAAAAAAAAAAATAATAATCACTACATCCTATTGATCTAGCGAGTGTAGAAGAAAAATTTTGTTTATATATTTATTCAATGTACTAACCTCCAGAAGTAACTCCTGCTTAAAATAAGCCGAAGAATCCCAAAAATAGGAAAAACTATCTTCGGATTCTTCGGCTCATTTTTTAGAGATATACGCTTCTGCCACAACCTCTCTTTTCACTTTATTTCTTCAATATTTTCTTTATTCTTTTGTCGCTATACTTTCCTTAAACATTTTGTTCATTTAGCTTATCGCTTCAATCTATTCTTATTCTATCGTTTTTTTAGAAGTATGTTACATCAAGCGGTAGATTAAAGAAATTATTGGTAAGATCATAAGAACGCTAATGATCTACGTAATGTTTACAACTAATTGTTCATGTGTTACTGATACTGCTAATCCTGCTAGAAGAAGTAGTAAAATAATGCTGATATTTCCTACTAAAGCAGTAAAAAGCTTGACTAATTTTGCCTTACTCGTATAATCGAAACTCTTTTTCCAATAATTAATATACATTCTTAACATCATTTCTTATTTCTTCCTTTTACTTCCCTCAATAAATAATCGCTCATTTAACTTAAAAGCAAATTTCTAAAAAATGATGTTATTTTTGCGACAACAAATGCAATAAAAACATTTTTTTTAAGATCGTTCGACTGATCGAAGTTAACTCATTAGCCTTAATGGTTGTCACTTGTTGTTGTTCAGGGATCTTTTTTAAAGAAAAGTAATATCTTAAATCAAAAATTGAACGAATTTTACTACTTAGGAAGTAATAAGTTACATTTTCTGTTTTTAGCATAGCTTCCTGAGATAAAATATTAGCCGTAAGTGGCATGTTTAAAAATTGGCTCTCTTCTGCTTTACGCATCGTATCATATTGTGTTAAATCATATGTTTCGATAATTTTGTTCAACTTTTGTGCATATTGTTTGTCTGTTGCATAGTGACCTTGAAGATAACTAGTTGCCTCTTGGTAGTTATCAGCTTCAGATTTCCACACAGGTTTGTAAAAACTTTCATTGCCGGCTATCCCTTCTTTTATCAACTGTGCATAATCTTCTAAACTTTCTTTATATGAAGAGTATTTTCGGAATTCGGCTTTCACTTGATAATTTTTACCAGCCTCATCTTGTTCAAAGGTATCAAATATAATACTTTTTCCTTTATATTTTCCTTTAATACCAAATAGATTATAATTAGGCTCTCTTGACAATTCACTATTACCAGAACCACTTTCTAAGATGGCTTGAGCAAGCATCACCGAAGCATAGATACCTTCTTTTTGCCCGATTTCACGAGCTTCTTCCGCAATTTTTTCTAAAAAAGCAGTAGTTGATTGATTTTGAGTAAATGTCAATTCCTCATTAAAATTATTGAGAATAGAAGGATCCAAAAAGTCATCCATTGTTCCCCGATTGGACAAACCAATCCGGACAGCAAAATCTGGGGGATATTCAGAAATAGAAGTTACTTTTACTTTTTCACCAGGTTGCGGGGCATGAATAAATTGGTTCTCTCCTAAATAGATACCCACATGAGTCGTCACACCTGTTGGGGAACCCCAAAAAAACAAATCACCTGGTTGTGCTTGACTAATTGGAATTTGTGTTCCTGCATATTGCTGTTCACCTGTCCATGTACCAATAAAATAACCTGCCGCTCGCATATAGACATAATACGCTAGTCCAGAACAATCAAACTGATTCGGTCCTTTGGCTCCCCAGATATAAGGTTTTCCAAGATGCTTCAAGGCTTCTTGGACAATTGCTTGTTGTATCGTGTTCGTATTTGTATGGACTGGCTCATTTATTGGTATTTTTGTTACGAAATTTTCACTCGGTAACACTGCTCTACTTTCAATTGATCCACTTACCTGCACTTGTGATTGGGTAGTTGCATTCTTATTGAAGCCAGTCTCCCTGCTATTATTTGTTTGATCAGCAGTTTCCCTATTAGGCTGTTCAGGTTTTATTGAATTTCCTGGTTTTGATTGATGCAAATTATCCGCACTAGATCCTGTGTGGTTGTCTTGTTCTTGATCAATAGCAAAATCGCTTGAATCAGTCGTTGAATTGGTTGAAGACTCTGGCTCTTTACCTTCTGAATCATTGGTTGAAGAGTCCGTTACTGGTTCCTCTTCATTTGGCTTAGAAGAATCTTCTGTAGGGATATCTGGAGTGGATGCTGTTAAAATGGTAATAAAAATATTTTTTGTTCCAACTACGAATGTTTGCGCACCTGCATCCATTTCTTCTCCTCCATGGATTGCAAGAACGATTGGCTTTTGGGTTTCATTTGATAAAATCGTATAGGATAACTTTGTCCCTGATTCAACTGCTAGCACCCCCTCTTTTGTTTCTGTCAATACTTGTCCATCCTGTGTCTTTAGTTGAATACGCTTAAATAGTTCAGGATCAATTGTAATGGTTACTTTAGGTAATTGATCTGCTGTCTCTGTACCATTTTCTATTACCGTTGATGATTGTGCCAACCTATATTGTTCAGGAGTTTCTTTATTTTCCAAAGCTAGGACGGCGTGGGTTGATAAAATCATCGGTGCTATCAAAAAAGAAATGGTTAATAGCTGAATGTTTTTACTTACTCTTTTCATTATTTCTTTTTCCTCTCTCCTCTCTTTTTTCATACGTTAATGAATGATTTCATCTATCGAAACGTCAACGATACGTTCCATTATAATGCCGATTATACTGATTTTTTTTATCACACATTATTCTTTTTTTAATAATCACTCATAAAAATAATTATTTCCGTCTTTCTTTTTTGTTAAACTTTATTTTAAGGTAATGAATATTGAGACATCCACAAATATTCTCTCAGATTTTCCTATTCACAATCTAACACTCATAATCTTAATTCATTGCCTAAAAAATCATGCCTACCATCTTCTCTCCCTAAGGATGGTGGGCATGATTTATATATATATAGGGATTTAATTACAGAACATTCGGTTTTTTTCCATAAAATTTGACAAAAAGAACCAATGTTAAATTTGTCAGAGTAGGTGCCTAAATATTTTGACTAAAAAAGTCACTTTGTATCACTTAGGATTAGTAAAAAAATTCTAGTATATGTTACGTTGCTTTTTTAGTGGATGACCAAAAAGAAATGATAAACTTGTTTGAAACCCATAAATATATACTTTTTATCTTTTATCAATCTTCCTCTTTTCCTAGACTATATCAGAAGAATTATTTTTTTTATGTAGTAAGAAGCTAAAAAGAAGGGGCAAAGAGCACTATTTTTGGTTTTGGATTTACATACAAGAAATATTTACCAAAAACCAATTTTAGTCTACTAAACAAGTTTTTTGATAAAATTCTTTAGAAGTTTCTCCCTCTTTTCTATCATTTGTTGGTGGAATATTAGTCATAAAAGTCACGATCAGTTACACCCAAAATAAAAAAGGGATGGAAAAATCATTGCTGATTTATCCATTCCCTAAATGATTATGCCCAAAATAAACGATCTATAGGATTCATACTACGCTAGACTACCCAACTAACCAGCTATTGTTTTTAAGTTTAGCTTGTTAAATAGCTTCTAAAATTATAACAATTGCGCTAAACGCCGAAGCAAGAAGGGAGAAAAATAAGTTCCTGTTAACCCATGATCTGAATAATCACTTACTTCTATAACTGGATTGATTCCTTGTTTGATGCATAACTTCTGAAAAGGAAGGATATCTGACTGGTATAACGAATCTCCTGAACCAATATGAATCGAAATATTGGGCTTATGATGGCACATAATTAATTCATTCGTAATCAATTGATTAAAACGCTCAAAACTAAATGGTTCTTCTTCATTGATGATTTCAAATAGTCGTTTAGAAATAAATGTAGAGCGTTTGCTCAAGATGTTTTTTAAATATTTTCCTGGAAAAATCTGTGGTGCACCCACAATAATATGTGGATAGCTATATTTAAGTCCAAAGTATAAAGCTGCTGTCCCACCTTTACTTGAGCCGATCGTAAGGACATCTTCTTTTGATATGTTTAACTGATTCATTATCTTGGTAATCAAGGCTAAGGTGGCAGATTCATATATACTGTTGCCATCTTCACCTAAATAATAACAAAATTTCCCAAAATAATTATCCAGAATAAATAGCTTATTGATTTTTATTGGTTCTAATGTTCGAATATAATTATATTTTGCTGCATCTTTTATTCCTCTAAATTCGTCTTTATAAATCCCAGAGAAAATAATCGCTAGCTTATTGGATTGATTATGTTTTTCAAATATATATTTTATCGGAATATCATGAAAAAATACTTTCTCATTTTCAAATGTTGTAAAAACTTCTGTTACTTTTCTAGCATCATAAACTCTTTCTGTCGTACTTACTTTTTGTATGACTTTCCCTTCTTCTTTTAGAAAAATCAATACACGATAGGCCCCACTAAAAATGAGGGGAATTTCTAGACATTCACAATAATTTGGGATAAGTAAGTTGTATTTGTCTTTTTTATACGTCACCTTGCCATCTCGATACACATAATAACTATATTCATATTTTTTTTCTTTATTGGTTTCTAAATGAAATTCAATCTTTAAACTCTGCTTATCCAATAATTCTTGATCAATTTTAAGAATAACATTCACCGCCAATTTTCTTCTATAATAATTAACAATAAGGAAACTTCTTTTCATATAATTTTTACTTACTTTGATCCAACTGGTCAAAATAGGCTTCCATTGTTTCCACAATTCTTTGTGAGGCTTTACCATCACCATAAGGATTTTGGACAGAAGAAATTTTTTGGTAGTAATCCCCTTCATTAATCAATCTTTCTAGCTCTGAAAATATTTTTTGTTTGTTTGATCCTACAAGTTTTAACGCTCCAGCTTCCACGCCTTCTGGTCGTTCCGTTACATCTCGTAAAACTAAAATCGGTTTATCAAAAGAAGGACCTTCTTCTTGGACACCTCCTGAATCACTCATGATAATAAAGCTTCTTTTCGCAATATTATGAAAATCAAAAACGCTAAGTGGTTCAATTAAATGAATTCTTTCGTGATTCCCTAACATCTGGTAAGCCAGTTCTCTGACATGTGGATTAGGATGAACCGGAAAAATAAATTCAATTGTTTGGTATTTTTTTACAATATCAAGAACTACTTGAAAAATAGATGTTAGCGTATCGCCAAAGTTTTCTCGACGATGTGTGGTTAATAAAATAAACTGGTTTTTGGGATCCACTTGATCCAACACTTTATGATAATAGTCTTCACTAATTGTTAAATCTAAGGCGTCAATTGAGGTATTACCTGTAATTGAGATCTTGTAAGGATCGATTTTTTCTTCAATCAGGTTTTCTTTTGAGCGATTCGTTGGTGCAAAATGCAAAGTTGAAATTTTATCAACCAGGGTGCGATTAAATTCTTCTGGAAATGGTGAATATAAATCATTTGTTCTTAATCCCGCTTCAACATGAGCAATTGGGACATGATTATAAAACCCAACTAGACTTGCTGCCATTGTAGTAGTAGTATCCCCATGTACCACAATCATGTCGGGTTTTTCATAAGCAACAACTTCTTCTAAACGTTCAATCACTAAGGCAGTGATTAAGGATAACGTTTGATTTTTTTTCATAATGTTTAAATCATAATGTATGGAAATATCAAAATACTCAATCACTTGATCTAGCATTTCTCTATGTTGTGCTGTAATGACATTCACTAAATTGAATCGTTTATTTTTTTTGATCTCATTAATAACTGGCGCCATTTTTATTGCTTCTGGCCTTGTGCCAAACACGCACATTATTTTTTTCATTGCTGTCCTTCCTTTTTTAAAAAATAGCAGTAAGCGAATAAAGTAAGAGAATCAGTAATAAAGTATAGCTTCCAAATAAAGCAAGTTGTTCTAATTTTTTCACACTATTTTTAGGATATTTTTTTATTTCAGCCTTCTCGTATAATCGCTTAGAAATTTTTTGTCCACTTTTTTTATATTCTGCAACATACAATTTATACGCTTTTACGACTTCAGCGGTCTTCCCTCTTTGCTGAATTTTCCCTTCACTGATCCAAATTGTCTCGTGACAAACCGCTTCAATTTGAGCAAGTGAATGGCTAATAAAGATTATCGTAGAACCTAGTTTATTTAATCGATTGATTTCATTCAGACATTTCCCATAAAAATTTGCATCTCCTACAGATAATGCTTCATCAATGATTAATACATTGGGTTTATTTTGTATAGCAATAGCAAAACCTAACCTAGCCTTCATCCCAGCGGAGTAATTTTTGACTGGTTCATCGATAAATCCATTAATTTCAGCGAATTCAATAATTTGTTTTTCTACTCTCTTGATTTGTCTGATCGAATAGCCTAAATACAAACATTTTTGATAAATATTGTCTCTACCTGTCAAATTAGGGTTTAATCCAGCTACAACACCTAATAAAGAAATCGTACCGTTAACGGTTACTTCACCATAGTCAGGTTTTAAAATACCAGCTAATACATTTGATAAAGTTGATTTACCAGAGCCATTTAAACCAATGATCCCAATAAAGCTGCCATTTGCTATTTCTAAATTGATATCATTAAGCGCACAAAAGTATTTTTTTTTTTATTTTATTTTTAGACGTTTTGTTTTTTTCTTTTTCACATACTTGAAAGTATTTATACACATGTTTAATCGTGATCGTAAGAATTCCTCCTCTTACAAATATTCAAATAGTTTTTCTTGATATTTTTTATAAAGAACATTTCCTGTTAAATAAATCAGCAGGTTACTTGTTATCATAAACAGCATCATGCCTTTATCTTCATAAAATAAATGAGTGGATAAAAATGAATACCGTATCCCTTCTATAAAATAATTAACTGGATTTAACATCAAAATTTGATCCAACAAACCATTTTGTACACGATCAATCACTACAGTAATCCCAGACATATAAAATAATATTTTCATCATTGATGAAATGATATTCGTCATATCTCTAAAAATAACCGTGAGTATCGAAAGTAACAAAGTCAGACTATATAAAAAAAATATCATGAATGGAATGTAATAAAACAATTGTAAAATATGAAAGGTAAGTGGCACATGGTTGACCACGAGCAACCCAGTGAAAATCAAAAGCATTAATAAAAAGCGACTAAAATTAGTGTGCAAAGTGATCATTGGTAACACTTTACTGGGAAAACCTACTCGAGTGGCTAGCCCGACTTTTTGCAGCATACTTTTTGACCCTTGTACAATTGTTCCATTAATGAATAACCAAGGAATTAATCCTCCAATTAACCAAAAAATATAAGGAATATTATCATGTAAGAACCGATCACTACCTAATCGAATATTAAAAACAAAGTAATAAATCATGATTTGAATCAATGGGTTTAGAAAGTCCCATAATAAACCAATTTTAAAAGCATTATAAATGGTTCTTTTTTCAAACTTCGAGAGGTAATAGATCGTTCGGTATAATTTTATTTTTTTTTCTATTTTGTCCCATATATTATTCACTATTAATCACTTCCTAAAACTATATGGGCTTATATCTTATATAAAGTTTCAATTAACGTTTCGATCTCTTCACAGATTTCTTCTTTAGAAAATTTGTGATCAGCAAATCTTTTTAGACTATTTCTATAGTCTTTCGTAGGCACAACTTGTTCAATTTTTTCAACCATTTTTTCTACTGTCGGTTGAATGAATTCTTCTGGATAGATCGTCTCTGCCCCTTTCCAATTACGGATAATAGGAACTGTTCCTGAAGCCATTGCCTCTGAAACAGCTACATGAGATCCTTCATAATCACTGGTCGAAAGGAGATAGCCAATCTTTTTGAACCAATCAGCAATATCTGATCCATGTTTATCAAAGATAATATTCTTTCGCCAAGGAGCTGAATTGATCCGATTGAACAACTGATCATAATATTCCTTCTCTTTTTTTCTACCCATGAGCCATGGTAGCTCTTGAGGCAGTTTCCCTTTGACAAATAATTTATAACGATTGTCTTTTTCCCATAGCTTTTCAAATACATCAATGGCTAAATCAAGTCTTTTTCGAGCAGGTAATATACCTAATATTCCTAGATTTAAACTACTCTCTTTTGTTTTATGAATCGTTAACTCTTTTGTATCCACTAAATTATCAATATAAATCATCTTATGTCTAGGAATACCAAAGATTCTAGCAAATTCTTCATACATATATGCTGTAATCACGATAATTTTATCGATATTTTCCAAATTGAATTTTCTAGGATAAACCAAATCTTTTTCTTGGAAATGCATACGAACAATTAATTTTTGGTTCTTCTTTTTATTTTGTGAATACCATTCCGCATTTCCTAATCCCCATTCACAAAAGATAATGTCTGCCCATTCTATGCATTTTTTACTATGTCCCTCGTCGTGTTTCGTATGGTTTTCCCACTGATCAATCCTTACTTCATATTCTTGTTTGGATTCAAAATAGCTAATAAGCATACGCGCAAATTTTAAATCATGACCCGCAAATACAATTTTTTTCTTGTCTTTTTGATGAGACCATAAAAAATCATGAAGACGATGATACGCCGCTTGATAAGTATAATTATGAACTGCCTGAAACATTTGGCGGGCACTTTCGATATACACTGCATCATCTGTAATAGCTAGAAGAACTTTTTCTTCAAATTCTTTTGGTGTATTGGCATAAAGTGGATAGTCTTCGCCTAATAATTCCACGTGCATTTTCGTTTTTCTTAAAATAGCCGGCTTTCCTATCCGAGCATATTCCAATAGCTTGCAAGACAACTCTACACTTTCATCATTGTCAATATAGGCACTTCTCCAAGCAATACCAATATCTGACGCTTTAATCAATTCTTGAGATCTTTTTCTTGAAACGGCACCTAACCACTCAATATTTTCTAGCTCATTTAATTGTTTACGAATTCGAATAACATTTTCTTTTTCTCTTAATCGATCTTGAAACTTATCGCCAATGATTAGAAAATTGATGTCTTTTTGACGTTCCTCCATATTGATCGCAGCTTGAATGATTTCTTCTGTATGCCAGTCTTCATGAAATTTACCAGCATAAACCAATTGATTGTTTTTATTTTGAAATTGAGGTGTCTCTTCTACATTAGGAACCATAGGGGATAATAGCACAACTTTTTGTCCATCAACTTTTAATAATTTTTGGAAGGCACCTTTTGTTTCTTTCGTCTGAAGAAAGATATGTTGAAATTCATCATAAATATATTTTAAATTTTTTCTTTCTTCCTTTGTCGATTCATTTTCAGAATGACGAAAATCAGTGATATACGGAACTGTTTTCTCTTTTAAAGAAGAGATTTTGCTTAGTTCTAATGTTAAATTTTGTCCACGAATGATAATCAAATGGTAGGCATTTTCTTGATTTAACCGATCCATAATTTTAACAGCCGATTCTACATCTAATCGATTACTTGGAATGAATGGATAATGTTCTTTTTTAGCATATGGCTCAATCAAATGTAAATTGGGTATGTCATCTAATGCCTCAATCAAATACTTCTGTTTTCTTGGGGCTTTAATCAATAAATCTACTTTAATATTTTGATTTTGTGTCAGCATCTGTGCCATAGAAATAAGCCAAACAGCTGAGCCATCCATAAAATTCAGATCAATATCTCCATACAATAGTACTTTTAAAGTACGCAAGCATAACTCCCCTTTCATTTAAATAGTGATTCGTTTTACAGCATCACTCGTTAATTGTCTTCCATTTTTTACAAAGTTATATTTATCTGAACTATACATAACAACGCCTTGCTCAAATAAAGAATCTAATAATGGATTTGCGACTAATTGATCAATAAAAGATTGAATCGAACCATTTGTCTTTAAAGTAGTTGAAAAAATAGAAGCATATACAAATAAATTATTTGTATATAAGTATTCAGCATCTCGTTGTTTTTCCATTATCACATCCGTATCTTTTTCTCGTTCGTAATAATTTTCTTTTCCAATGATATCTGCTTTTGAATATTTTTCGGCAATCATTAAATCTAATAAATAGTTTTCACCATAATAATGATTTAAAGAAACAAATGAAACGTAATCACTTGAGAAGATATCTGATAGTTTGTAATATTGATTCATATAACTCCATAAGATGATTTGACAATTTTCTTGATTATACTGATTCAATATATCTTCAAATCCATTATAATTTGAAATAAAAATCACCAATTGTTTTTGTGAATAGCTTTGTTTTTGGAATAGTTCAATTAGCTGTTTCACTTCTTTCTCACTTTTCGCAAAGCCACAAATTGTCACACTTTTATCTTGATCTAATATGTCAATCTCAAGATAACTCAAAATCTTACGAATTCGATGTTCATATAAATGATGTTGATATACTTCTCTTATTCCTTGTATCGAATTTTTTCGATATTCATATTCATCAAAAAACAGTTTTGTAAGAATAGGCTTGAGCTCTTCTTTTGTTTCTCCTGCTGTAACGATTCGTTTAAATAATGTTTTGATTCCTTTTGAATAGTTACTGATAATCGGTGTGCCACATGCTAATCCTTCAAATACTCGTCTAGAAAACATTGATTCTGAATGTTTGACACTATTCACGTTTAAGAGAAATTTATAGCCTTTATAAGCATTTAAAATTTCAGAATAATGTAATGTACCAACAATATTTTTTTGATATTCTTTTGGATATTTAAATTCTGGTTCCTGTCTATAATAGTTACGATCGTAAATATCTAGTCCATATTCTTGTGCAAGAGATAATAAAACATTTAAATCCTTTTTTCTCTCTTCATGGCGATTCGCATAATAGGTTCCTGCAAAACAAATTTTCTCTTTTCGACTTTTTATTATCTTCGTTGGATTGTGGATTGAAGGTTGCGCAGCAAATGATAAGTAAGAAACGTTTTTCTTCTTCATAACATTTTCATATTTTGGAATCATACTAACATCTGTTGTAAAAATATAATCAAATAATTTGGCTGTTTCAATAAATTTGTCAAAATGAAACGGATCTTCTTTATTCCAGAAAACAGTAGGAATTTCTTTTTCTTTACACCACTGAAGGAGTGCTTTGATTTCTGACCGATCTTCTCCATGATACTTACCAATCTTATATTCCCAAGTACGGTTGTTGCCATGCCAAGCAGATTCAACGAGCAATAAATCTGGATGATTTTGTGTAAGTATTTGTTTCCATGTTTGCGGTGTAAATGAAATCAATTGTGCTTCTTCGCCAAAGCAAGTCATACTAAATTCATCTAAAATACATGCAATTTTTAAATCTTTAATGTATTTTTTGTTTTGACCAGCGACATGGGGTGAAAAAAAATTGAGGATTCTTTCAATGTTCAATTGTTCAATTTCAATTTCACTATTTCCAAAAATACGAAAAGCGATCCTCACCTTTCTTGTTTCAGGTAGCACTTGAAAAACTTGCTCTTTATTTGCTTCAAGAAAAGTCGTTTGGATTTTTTCCTTCTCTGAATACTCGATAATAACCAAAGATAAAGATCCTTTGATCGCATTCACTTTTAGATTGATTTTAAATTTATCTTTCGGATAAAAAGGAATTTTTTGACTTGGAAAAATAGTAAAAGAGTTATTTTTTTCTAAGTAGGAAATATAATTTGTTTTCTTTTCTGTATTTTTAAAACACAGTTTTCCTCTATCTTTCTCTAAAAAGACACTGTTTTGGGAATTTTTATAATACCATTTTGTGGGGTTCAGCAATTGTTCACTTTCTAATACACTCACATTTACTTTTTCTAATAACCGCAATTTTATGGTATGAACATCAGCTAAAATTTTACTTAATTCCATATTTTGAGATTGTGACATTCTCTCCTTACCTCCTCGATTTCTTTATCCACATGTAAAGTTTCACTATGGTTGGACTCTTTTTCAATAGTTGCTTTGAACGATAACTAAAGCTTTTTTTATTATTTGAAACAACAGTCACTTTTTCTTGTTTCTGAGGAGGACTCACTGAATCTACTCTCTGTAACTCTTCAATTTGTTTTTTTTGTTTTTTAACTACTTGTTCCAAACTTTCAATTAATTTTGCTGCCTCTTCTTTTACAACAGAATCCTTCAAAATAATGCTTTTTAAATCCTTTGTCATTGACTCTTCTTTTTCTAGTTTATTTTTCAATTGATCATTGTCTTTTTTTAGTTGTTCAGTTAATTGTTTTAAGTTCTCGTAGTTTTCCACTAGTCCCTCCATTAATTTACATATAATTTTAAAAATTTGTTTTTTTCTTGTTCCCAGTTATAAACCATTTTTGCATTTCTACAATTTATTTTGCATGTTTGATGCCGTTCATTGTTATTTAACAACCTTTCAATCCCTAATCGAATAGACTGAACGTTATGGGAATCCACAATTTCTCCTACATCCCAAGCTTCTACTACTTTTGCTATCTCTGGAAAACTACAAGCGACAATTGGTACTTCTGCCATAATGTATTCGAATAGTTTATTTGAAGAAGCCAAATAATGATTCATGCAGGTATTTTGCAATACTTGTAAACCGATCGTGGCAGATACGGTATAACATTTTAAATTGTCCATATATACTTTATCTAGGAACTTTACTCGATCTGTTAGATTCAGTTGTTCTGTTAATGTAAGAAGTGTCTGTTTTAATCTACCATCACCTATCAGTACTAGTGTCCCTTGTTCCAATAAAGAAACAGCCTGAATTAGATTTTCTAATCCTCTATCCTGTTGTATTCCTCCTTGATAGAGTAAGATAGGCTCACTTTCATCAATTGCTAATAATTCATGTAGATTTACTTTATTTATGTGATTTACGTCATAACAAATAGGATAATTATGGATAACTTTAGGTTTGATACCATAAACTTTTTCAACAAAATGTGCCCTTTTATCATTTTCATGAATATAGGTATCAACATACTTCAGAAAATATTTTTCAAGGAAATAATAAAGGATACTGTTATAACCTGTACGACTAATTTGTATTTCATGTGAATCATAAATTAATTTTTTACGACGAAAGATTTTAGCGTTTATAATTGTTTGAGGCAAGGTATTGATGTCATTAGCATGATAGATATCAGATGTCTGAAAAAGATTCACCAATGTCATTTTCATAATGAGATAGACCTTATTTACTATTGCCCAACATTTTCTATTGTGGAATAATAAGCTCATCAACAAAATAGTACTTGCTAACTTTAACCACCCAATACATAGTAATAACAAGAAAATAAAATATAGACTAAATAACGTTTTTTTCAGATTACCTCGCTTTAATCGTCTCACGGTAAAATAAGGTACAGGATGTTCAATCTTTTTTAATTTTTCATTCTCATCCATCAAACAAACTAAATGAACATCATATCCGTTCTCAGATAGAGCGGTACACTCTCTCATTACTCTTGCATCATTTTCAAAAGTATTCCATACATACATTTGTACTGTTTTCATGCTAAATTCCTTTGATTATTTTTAAAAACTGTTGATAGTTTTTTTCCCATGAATAATGTTCTCTTGCAAAAATCAATCCATTTCTGGCTAGATCATATTGCATCTGTCGATTCACCATTAACTGATGGACGGTTGAACTATCTTCCATCGTGACCCCTCCATTTGATTGTTCAATAATTTTTTGTGAATATCCTTCTAGATTAGCGATAATTGCCGTCCCACTTCCAAAATAATCAATTATTTTTCCTGGAATCACATCATGGAACTCTTCTATATCGATAAGTCCGACATAGCCAATCGTTGCATTCACTAAATAATCAAAGACTATTTCTCTCGGTTTAGGCTTTAATATTCGGACATTCGAGGCATTTATTTTTTTTATTTGTTGAATAAAGGCTTCTGTGTCAACACCATAAGGGATGATCGTAAAGGTATGTTCTGTAGAATTTTTATAGACATCTATCAGCTTAATTAATGGTCCCATCTCTTGAGCTCTTCCCACATTTCCTGCATAAACTACTTTAGTCGTCGTCATTTCTTTATTCTTTTCTAAATAATTTGAGCCTTTTTCTAACTCTTCAAAAGTAATTGGATTAGGTATAAACGTGATCTTTTCTTTGTTAATCCCTAAATAAAGCAAATGCGATAAAAAACCTTCGCTATTGATGACAAGATGGTCAGCTGATTGATACATCCATTTTTCAGCTTTATAAGCAATTTTGTAGATGGCTTTATAAAGAAACTTTGACTTGTTTTTTTTGAGACCTTCTACTGATTTGGGCCAAAGATCTCTAACATCCAAGATTAATTTCTTCTTTTTCAATAAAACACCTAGAACTCCTGAAAAAAAATTGGGTGTAGTAGCCACGACCACATCAGCATTTTGTGCAAGTTTTCTCCCCTTAAGATAACCTTTTACTAAAAATTCCAAATAAAAGATCAACCGTAAAACTAAGTTTTTATGATACTTTTTGAAAAATGGAGAAATACACTCGATACGAGTTTGAGAATCCAATTTTCTTTTAAAAATTGGATTCTCCTCATACATTTTTTTATTTGGATAACGCGGATTAGAAGTTAATACCGATACTTCAATTTCACTTTCATTTGATAAACTTTCATATAATTTAGTTAATCGATTTGCCGCGCTTCCGATTTCTGGAGAAAAATTTTGAGTAATTAACAATACTCTTAACATGTCGCCTCAGCTGTAACTATTGACATGTTTTTGTATTCTCTTTCTAAATTTCCAAAATTCAGATACTGGGCTTCTCCACACTTCTCTACAATATTTTTAGTATCAAAAATGATTTGTTGATTCATGTAATTCAATGTTTCTGAAGGTAATTGTTTAAAGGCATCATGATCCGTTAATACGACAATCAGATCAGCATTATTTACAGCTTCTACCATATCTTTTTCCAGAATTTTATCTTCTACGTAAGGATCATAGAAAGAAACTTCATAATTTTTTGATTGAAGATGCTCGTAGATTTCAACAGATGGACTCTCTCGCATATCATCCGTGTTACCTTTGTATGTGGCTCCAAATAAAGTTACTTTTTTACCGCCTATTTTTTCCATGAGTTGATCAATCCAATAAACGACATATTCTGGCATATCAGTATTAATTTTTCTAGCCATTCGAATTAAATTCGCTTTATCAGGATTTGCTGCTATAACAAAATATGGATCAACTGCTAAACAATGACCTCCTACACCAGGTCCAGGAAAATGTAAATTCACTCTTGGGTGTTTATTAGCCATTCGGATTACTTCTAGCGCATCTACTCCTAAATCTAATGAAACTTGAACTAATTCATTCGCTAATGCGATATTTACATCACGAAAAGTATTTTCCATCAATTTAGACATTTCCGCATTTTGTGTATTGGTTCGGATCAATTCTCCTTTTACAAAGGTACGATAAGCTTCTGCTCCTTTTTCGGTACATTGCTCTGTAACTCCACCGATGATGCGATTATTATGAATCAATTCATGCATAATTTTGCCAGGCAATACTCTTTCAGGGCAGTGAACAAGAAAAATATCTTTTCCTACAACAAAATCCGCTTCTTCAATCATTGGTTTGACTACATCAACCATCGTTCTTGGAGGAATCGTTGATTCGACGATTACAGTATTTCCTGGTTGCAAAAGACCAATGATATTGCTTACTGCTTGTTTGACATAACTTAGATCACAAGATTTGTGTAGATCATCTAAGTTTGGTGTAGGAACTGAAACGATAAAAACATCCGCTTCTTCTGGTTCAAATTTTGCTTGAAAATTGCCATTTTCAATGACTTCATTTAAAGTTTCTTGGATGTGAGGTTCTTCAATATGAACTTTTCCATTATTTAAAGACTCAATCACTTGTTTGTTTACATCTACTCCTACAACTTTTTGGCCATACTTTGAAAACATCAGAGCTGTCGGCAAACCGATATACCCTAAACCAACTACTACGATTTTCATACTATACTCCTCCTACTTTACATTTAGTTTCCAAGATGCCAATTCTTTGTCGTGCGGTTTGTAACTCAAAGTAAACTCTTTCTCGTTACTATCAACTTGAAAACTTAATACACCAGTTGCTTCTTTTTTAGATGCAATATCTAATCCAAAATTCTCGGCATTTTCATACGGTGTTAACTCTTTGTCCTTACTCTTCAATAAAAAGTCATACGCACCAATTCCAGTTGTTTCTGCGGAAGTGTTGACGGCTTTTATATCAATCATCAAGATTTTTTTCTTAGAGTTACTTCCATCTGATACCGTTCGAACATTTTCTGGTGTTATTTCTAAATAGTTTGCAAACTGTTTCTCTAACGCTTCTGAACTATTTTCACTCTTTTGATTAATTGATACATTTTTACTGTCTGATGTACTTTCTGATGCATTACAAGCCGCTAAAATAAATGGTGCAGCCAATAATGAAAGATAGCATAATTTTTTTTTCATATTTCCGCTCCTTGTTATTCTTTTTAACTTACACTGGAATTCTAATACATCCACAAAAAACTACTTATTCAAAATTAAAGAATTAAAAAAAAAAATGATAATCTAAACTCCTACTTTTTTACTAATTTTCAACAAATACATCAAAAAAAGTGAGAGCAGCTGTGTCATAAATAAATTTTCTCAGTTCCACTAAAACAAGAAACTCTCGGAAAGCAATACAGTTTTCCGAGAGTTTCTTGTTTTTTTTGATATAGAGAATTTCAGGTGGATACTTTGGTCAATTTCATCATGACACTCAAATCATACTCTTTTGGTCTTCCAAAAGGTAAGGTTAATTGATTTGAAGAGTCTCCACTAACTAGTTAATGAAAAGAGCCACATGATTTGCTTTTGGTTCAAATGCGGTACTTACGTCCAATGTGAGTTGATCCAGGTTATAGTTGGGATACATTTTGTTTACCCTTTCAGGATTAAGCTAGAAGTATAGACGGTCACCCATACTTCTTTTATTTTTCCCAAAAAAGCCCATAAAATGAACGAAATTTCGACATTTTATAGGCTTTTGTAAGAAACTTATGTTACAGCTCCTCTCAATCTAAACACGGATAAGCGGTAGAAACAAAAGTAACTCCTTTGTCCAATCCTCTTCTTATTTCTTTCGGTGCAACATTTTTGTTACAACCCTTTTTTGGTTTATCATAATTAGTGAGCCTTTTCTTATAAAAGAAAATTCCTAGAAACAAAAACAGCAAGTGTTTTTTATCAACAAGGCGATCCCTAGCGCTCCTACCAGTTCATTTATTCAAAAATCACTTGTTTCCCGATTTTTTCTAGTTCTAAACTTTTTTTAATCACTAAAGGATCGGTTTGCTCATTCATATTGATCAAAATCAACGTTTTATTATACCAGTTTGCTTTATACCTCAACTTAGTCACTAATTTATACCAATCTTGAAGTGAGAAGTCTGACAAGAAAGTTTCATTAGGGACAGCTTCTACAAACAAATAGTCATAATAACGAATCAATTTGCCAGATAACTGTTCCAAATAATTTTCCTTTTGAAATTTTTGTTTTAAATAAAGATCCATTACTTTACGTTTTTGTTTTTGATAGTTCTTCGATCGTTCCAAACGAGCTTTTCGTTTCTGAGCCGCCCGTCCCTTAATCCCTAATTTTCTCTTGGCCAGCTGCATTTCTTTTTCAGTTTTTTTCAACAATGGTAATGGTACATCAACTGGGGAGGATGTCTCAATTAGTTTTTGCGGATCATAAGCCACACCGATCCAACGACGAGACTCTGTTATTTCTTTCGCTGAAACCTCACAGAGTAAAGAAACATAAAAAGCTTCATTATAACGTGAGGAGATCGTCGCTGAACGAACCTCTCCTTCGATTGGTCGATGGAGGTTTACCTGAATGAGTTCTTTCTGTTTTGGCAGTTTTAGATACTTATCTTTCAAATAAATTGTGCCTTTTTGATTATTTGTTGTATAAGACTGCCACATACTTTTTTTGTTTTTCAATTTTGGAAAACTGGCACGTTTTTTAAAATAATTACGAAACGCACGATCTAGATTTAATTGTGCATTCGCAAGCGCTAAGCTGTCTGCTTTTTTTAAAAACTCATATTGCTTTTTTAAAGAAGCAGGAGTCAGTGTATAATCGATGACACCTGTTTTAGCGTAGCTTTCCTGACGGGCTTTTAGTAAGTGGTTATACGTAAAACGAACACAGCCAAAATTTTTAACAAACCATTGCTTTTGTGAAGCCGTAGGATAAATTCGGAATTTAAAGGCTTTTAGCATCAACACTTACCTCCTAAGATGTCACAAGTAAGCTCGCTTCTTTTTGCCGTTTCAATTTTTTTGCGTAATAAGCCACTTCTTGCTCTGTCGCATAGACAAAATGCTCTGGGGCAATTTCTCTTAATGTCCGTTTTTGCCCATCTTCTGGTTCTGGTTGATACTTGATTCTTTTCCGCTGTCTTTCATGGTCGGGATCTGGTAGTGGAATTGCAGATAATAAACTTTCCGTATAAGGATGAACGCCATGGTGGTATATCTCATCACTTGTTCCCATTTCCAATAAACGGCCGTTGTGCATGACACCGATCCGATCACTGATATGTTTAACCATAGATAAATCATGAGCAATGAATAAGTACGTTAGTTGCTGTTGTTTTTGCAGATCTTGTAATAAATTGACTACTTGCGCTTGAATCGATACGTCTAAAGCTGAAATCGGCTCATCACAAATAATAAAACGTGGGTTAACTGCTAAGGCACGAGCGATACCGATCCGTTGCCGTTGCCCACCTGAAAACTCATGAGGATAACGTGTACCATGGCTTGGATTCAATCCTACCGTTCGAAGAAGCTCATCCACTTTTTCTGAACGTTCTTCAGGAGACTTGACCAATCCATTGACATCGATTCCTTCTGCAATGATATCACGAACTTTCATTCGGGGATTCAATGATGCATAAGGGTCTTGGAAGATCATCTGAACCTCACGACGGAACTTAGCCATTTCTTGTTTCCCTTTTAGCTTGGTGACATCTTTTCCGTCAAAGAAAATCTCGCCATCAGTCGGTTCATTTAAGCGAATGACTGTCCGCCCAGTGGTTGATTTACCACTACCTGATTCACCAACTAAGCCAAAGGTTTCCCCTTCATAAATATGAAAGCTAATATCATTGACCGCGTGAACTTCATTTTTCTTTCCAATATTGAAATATTGTTTTAGACCATTAACCTCTAGCAGTTTTTTTGGCATTCGTCATCCCTCCATTCGCTTTTTGCTTTTCTTCAAAAATCGCCCACCGACGTTTGATTTCTTCAGGTGGTTCTACTTTTGGTGCTTGAGGTGCTAAAAGCCAGGTTGCTGCTTGATGTGTTTTTGATAATTCAAAAAATGGTGGTTCTTCTTCTGCATCAATCTGCAAGGCATATTCATTCCGTGGATAAAAGGCATCGCCTTTAGGTGGATTCAATAAATCAGGTGGTGAACCTGGGATTGCATAAAGTCGTTCATTCGCACTATCTAATGTCGGCATCGAACCTAACAAGCCCCAAGTGTAAGGATGTTGCGGATGATAAAAAATTTCTTCCGAGGTACCGACTTCAATGATCTTTCCGCCATACATTACCGCTACCCGATCCGCTACATTTGCTACTACACCTAAGTCATGTGTGATAAAGATAATCGAGGTATCGATTTTCGTTTGGATTTCTTTTAGCAGTTCTAAAATCTGGGCTTGAATCGTAACATCTAATGCAGTTGTTGGTTCATCAGCGATCAAGATCTCCGGGTAACAGATCAACGCAATCGCAATAACGATCCGTTGCCGTTGTCCTCCTGAAAATTGGTGAGGATAACTGTTGATCCGTTTTTCAGCCTCAGGAATCCCGACTAAGTTTAGTAATTCCAATGCTGCTTTTTGTCCTTCTTTTTTCGAAACTTTATTGTGTTTTCGTAAGGATTCCGCCACTTGTTTACCAATCGTCATTGTAGGATCGAGAGAAGTCATTGGATCTTGGAAAATCATTGCGATTTCTTTCCCACGAATTTTTTGCATGGCTTTTTCTGATTGATCGACAATGTTTTTTCCTTTGAATAAAATCTCGCCCGAATCGATCGTAGCATTACTTGATAACAATCTCATGATACTTCTGGTAGTGACTGATTTCCCACTACCAGATTCTCCAACAATTGCTAGAGTCTCGCCTTTGTTTAAATGAAAATTGACACCACGGATCGCTCGGACTTTCCCGGCGTACGTATCAAATGAGATTTGCAAATTTTTAACTTCAAGAACTTTTGTCATATTCCTCACTCTTTCATTTTAGGGTCAAAGGCATCACGTAATCCGTCAGCTAGTAAATTGAAGCCGATCATGATAACAGACAACGTTGCCGCAGGGATCCATAATAGATATGGCAGGTACAAGAAAGTTTTATAGCCATCACTCAGCATTGTTCCCAATGAAGCAGATGGTGGCGTTAGCCCCAAACCAATGAAACTTAAAAAGGCTTCAAAGAAAATTGCCGATGGAATACTAAACATCATTTGAATAATGATTACACTGGAAATGTTCGGTAAAATGTGTTTGAACGCAATTTTCAATTTCGATTCACCTAATGTCATCCCAGCTAACACATATTCTTGATCTTTCAGTTTCAGGGTTTGTGCTCGAACGATACGAGCCATCGGAATCCAGTTCGTGATCGCCATTGCTGCCACGATGGAAAAAATACCTGGTTCAAAAACAACCAACATTAAAATCATGACTACCAGATTAGGAATCCCAGATAAGATTTCTAAGAAACGTTGCATCCCGTTGTCGATTCGTCCGCCTAGCAGACCAGAAATCAGCCCATAAGCAACACCGATCGTAACATCTAATAATGCAGCAATAAAAGCGATCAGTAAGGAAATTCGTGTTCCCATGAATAGCCGACTTAATACATCACGTCCTAGACCATCCGTTCCTAAAAAGAAATTCACATTTGCTGGAACATTTGCTTGAGCATATTTATCGACTAACTCACCACCAACCATCGCTTTTCCATTCAATCCATCGATATTTAACCCTGGAATACGTGGGGGTAGATTAATGTAATCAATATTTTGTGCTGTTGGGTTGTGTGGCGAAACAAAGATCGTAACGATCGAGATCAAAATGATCATTGATAGTAAAATCATCGAAACGACTGCAGCTTTGTTTTTCTTTAAACGTCGCCAAGAATCTTGAATGAAATTTAGCGATGGAGCTGCAATTTGTTCTCGTTCTTCTTCAGTGTTTTTTTGTAGCGGAAGAAATTTATCTGCAGGAATATCTGCTATTGTTTCATAACGTTTTGGTATCAGTTCCATCTAGCTTCGACTCCCTTCTGAAACACGGATTCTTGGATCAACTAAACCATACAGCAGGTCAACGACTAAAATCACAAAGATCAACATAAATGAGTAAAGGATCGTTACTGCCATGATCGTTGGATAATCATTCGTCGTGATCGATTTAACAAATTGCTCACCAATACCAGGGATGGCAAAAATGTTTTCGACTACTAACGAACCAGTCATCAAAGCAACTGCTAACGGTCCTAACAATGTCATTAACGGGATCAAACTATTACGAAGACCATGTTTAAAGGCGATCTCCCAACGGCTTAATCCTTTAGCTCTCGCTAATTCCACATAATCGCTGTGTAATACTTCGACCATTTCTGTTCGGATAAAACGAGCTGAATCGGCTAAAGGTGACATAGCCAATGCAATGGTTGGAAGGATCGTATAAATGAAGCCGTCCCATTTAGCAATTGGCAGTACATGCAAGCGGATCGCAAAAATGTATTGCAATAAGACTGCAAAAACAAAGTTAGGGATCGAGCGCCCCAAAATAGCAACCAACGTGGAAGAAGTATCTGCCCAAGTGTTTTGCTTCATTGCTGAAATCGCTCCTAAGATCGTACCGATCACTGTTCCAAAGATAATCGCTTGTAGTCCTAGTTGTAATGAAGGACCTACTCTACCAGCTAATAAATGAGCAACAGGCTGATTTTTGAATTGGAAAGAGATACCAAAATCTCCTTGAAGTAAATTTGACAAGTAAATACCATATTGGACGATCACAGGTTTATCCAGTCCAACTTGTTGATTCAACATAGCGATCGTTTCAGGACTCAAGCGCTCTTGGTTGGTATAAGGTGTTCCTGGTAATAATTGCATTAAGAAGAACGTGATTGTGGCAATCAACCAAAGTGTAATGGCCATAAAGAAGACACGTTTCAATACATATTTTAGATAACTATTCACAAATGTTTCCCCCTAGCTTTTGACTTCTGACAAATGTTTCGCTACATTATTAATGAATGAACCAAAGATAAAGGAGCAAACTGATGAAAAAGAAGTCTCTTCCCTACCTGATTGCTGGTGTCTTGATTCTCCTGATTATTGTAAAAAATAGTTTGAATCATCAACTAACACTCACTCAATTATCAAATGATTTATTTTTATGTGCGATGCCGTTTTTGATTATCGGCGGATTTTTATGGGTTTTTTCCTCGGGTTTCTTTGATCATTTTCAACGATCGATCTATTTAGCCCGAACAAGAAACCGCAAGAAAAAACCAGAATTTTCTTCATTCTCGTCTGCCAGCTATGGTATGTATACCTTTTGGCTGATCATTGCCGGAATCTTGCTTGCTCTTTCTATCGTGCTGGTGATTTTTTCGTTTCTATGATACGTAACCTTTAAAAAGTGGAGAGAGATTAAGACAACTGCCTTAATCTCTAGTCCGCTTTTTTGTCTTAATGGTTGCCTATTCTTCTACATAAGTCCACTTGTAATCCCATGAAGCTCCTGCAGCGTGATGGACAATTCCTTTGATTTTTTCATTGACTAAGTGTCCTTCAGCTTTTTGGTAAACTGGGATCACACCCATATCATCTGCCATGATTTTAGTTGCTTCTTGTAGATCCGCCCAACGTGCTTGCTCATCGCCCGCATCTTTATTCCCTGAGTCAGCTACTACTTTGTCGTAGTCCGCATTACTCCATTGTCCACGATTATAAGAGTTACTTGCAACAAATAGGTCCGTAAAGCTGCTTGGATCAGCATAGTCCGCTGCCCAACCGCCTAATACAGTATCAAAATCACCTGAAGATGAACGGTCTAAACGAACAGAGAATGGGACTGGTGTTGGTTTAACTTTTACGCCATCTAAATTTTCTTGGATTGAGTTTTGGATATACTCGATCACTTTTTTCGATGCATCATCATCTGAAGCCATCAAATTGAATTCAAGAGAATCAATTCCAAGTTCTTTTTTCGCTTTTTCCCAATATTCTTTTGCTTTATCTTTATCGTAAGAAACAAGTTTGCCTGCTTCTTTCGCAAAATCTTCATTTGTTTCTGGATTTTTAGACATATCCGCTGGGATCAAGCCAGTCGACACAACCGAGCCATCTCCTAGAACTTGTTTCACTAACGCATCACGATTGATTGAGTATGAAATAGCTTTTCTTAAGTTGACATTTTTAAATGGTGAATCAGCTTCACGTTGGTTCAACTCAATATAGCTCGTGCGTGCTTCTTTGACTGACGTATATGCTGGATCATTCGCATTTTGTTGAGCGAGTTCCCCTGAAAGGATTACGTCATCTGCTTGACCGTCTTTAAAGAGATTCAACGCTGTAGAAGATTCTTTCACCACACTAACTTTGATTTCAGATAACTTCACTGCATCTTTATCCCAATAGTTATCATTTTTCTTGTATGACCATTCAGTGTCTGTCCCTGGACCGTCAAAATCTGTTAAAGTAAATGGTCCATTGTATACTGCTTTATCACTTGCTGAAGCATAAGCATTACCGTTTTCTTCCACTACTGATTGTTTTTGCGGGAAGAATGATGGGAAAGCAAGTAAATATTGGAAGTATGGCGTTTGTTTCGTCAATGTAATTTCTAATTCATGATCGCCTACTGCTTTGATTCCTAATTCTGATTTATCTTTTTTGCCTGCTGTGATTTCTTCTGCATTCGCTACTGGAGCAAAAAGATACGCATATTCAGAAGCTGTTGCAGTATCCACTGTACGTTGCCAACCATAAACATAATCAGCCGCAACTACTGGATCACCATTGGACCATTTAGCGTCTTCACGCAATTTGATCTTGTAAGTCAATCCATCTTCACTAACTTCTGCCAGTTCACTCGCTCCCGCTGGTTGTGGTTTACTATCCTTATCTAAGCGATAGATTCCCTCATACACATTATTTAATGCAGTGAAACTAATTGTATCCGTTGCTAAAGATAAATCTGCTGTTGGCATTTCTTGAGGTACGACTAAATTGAATACTCCGCCTCCATCTGTAGAGTTGCCACTCGCTGAATTACTACTTTTTGTATTTGCACTTCCGCCATAACAGCCTGCAAGTACCAGCCCACTCAAGGCTACAACACTAAATGCCCATTTCTTTTTCATTTCCCGTACCCCTTTGTCGAAATTTTCAGAATAATTATTTTTTTCTGAGTTGTTTAAGAGTTTAATGAATAATTATTAAAAAAGCAATACTTTTTTTTTCGGTTTTTTTTAAATAATGCCATTATAGTGAAATATTTATTGTTCTTTTCTGAAAATACACTTATTTATGAGGTTTTATTTCTATTAGATAAAAAAATAAAATAATTTTCATCAAAAAAAATAAATCGTAAAAACAGCTATAATGTTCGGATTTAGCTCATAAAAAGATTATAATTTTTTGTTCTAACAAAAAAACACTAATACTAGAGAACAAAATAGATCGTTCATTTCTCTACTATTAGTGCCTTAATTTATTCCGTTGGCTCCCTTTTGGCCACTCGTTTTGCTAACCAAATATCAGGCTGGTTCCACCCATTTGCATCTGGAATCACACCGATGATCTGATAGTCAAGTTTCTCATAAAATGTATAGGGATGATGATTGATATTTTTGATTTCTTGTAACTTTGAAAAGGTATCTTCAAATAAATCCGTTGCAACTAAATTGGTTTGTCCTTCAACATCATCTGTCCCTAGATAGATAACTAAGCCGCCATATGAAGCGACTTCTTTTTCTAGGTAGGAAACCAATCGTGTCCCGATTTGTTGTTTGCGATGTGCGCTTGCTACTACCAAAGGATGTAACTCCCACCCTGTTTGGCCATACTGAGGGATCGCTCCAACAAAGCCAACCAATTCCTCCCCTTCAATCGCCGATACAGCAATCCGTTCTGGAGCCATCAATTGTTCGACTTCTTTCATCGGCTCTTTCCCATACTCATCAGGCCAAGTCAATCTTAAAAGATCTGCAAGCTGATCTCGCAAAACAATATTCTCACGATCAAACTCACTGATAATCATCGCTATCCCTCCCTTTTCTGCCTATTTTAGCAGTATTAGAAAGAAAAAAGAAAAGTTTATGCTTAAGGTCGTGAAAGAAGCGGATAACTCCGAGCAAATAAGAGAGGATTTTTTTTAATAGCTTCTCATATTTTAAAAAATCATCGCTTATTGCTGAGGAGTTGCTTCTTGAACGCCGTGGGTAAGGTCGTGAAAGAAGTGGTAGCTCCGATGACAATAAGAAAGAATTTTTTGAAACAGCTGTGCTAACTGCCATGTCAAGAATAAATTGATGAAATATTATTTCTTATAAAAATCATTATTTTACTAATAGACTCCAATTGTTAACAAATAACTTTTTAATCCATGGCTAAATAAATAGTATTATTATTAGGATCAATAACACCCCTTTACAAACAATCATACAATGATTCACTATAACGAATGGGACAGCTTAGGAACATTGTTTCCATTCATCCCCTCACTTGCATAGAAAAAGGATTCAATGATTAAACGTATCAGAATTACTAAAGAATGGAGAAGTCTTATGAGGGGTCGGAAACTGTTTCTATTTTTATCATTGTCACTCATCTCAAGTCTTGCTGTCTTGAATGTGACGAAAAAATTTTCTATATGGATGATTCTGTTTGGTTCTCTCATGGATATTGTATGACATTGGGGTGAACCGCAAGAACAAACAGTAAATTGAGATTCTAAGAAAACTCAGCAAAAGACGACAAAGCCTTGTGCTTTGTCGTCTTTATTATTTCTTCTCCATGGATGCTGGACTGGATGTTAACTAATGCTATTTAGTCGTTGCTTTTTCTTTTTTCATTTGCTTACTCCGTAATTGACCACACGCAGCGTCGATATCCGTACCGTGTTCTTTACGGATCACGCAATTGATGCCATTCTTTTTCAATACATCATAAAATTTCAGCACATCTGCTTTAGGACTTCGAGAGTATTGGTCATGTTCACTGACTGGATTATAAGGGATCAAATTCACATACGTTAATTTCTTTTTGTCTTTTAGTAGATCCGCTAATTGTTGTGCATGCTCCGGACGATCATTGACTTGATTCAACATGATGTATTCAAACGTGATTCGTCGATTGGTTTTTTCAAGATATTCATCTACTGCAGCCATCAATTTCTCAATTGGGAAACTCCGATTGATCCGCATGATGGAGGTCCGAATCTCGTTATTTGGTGCATGTAATGAGATCGCTAAATTGACTTGCAACCCATTATCAGCAAATTCTTTGATCTTATTTGCCAAACCACTCGTTGAAACAGTAATGTGTCGTGCGCCAATTGCCAACCCTTTGGCATCATTGATGATGTGTAAGAAGTTCATGACATTATCATAATTGTCGAACGGTTCGCCAATGCCCATCACAACCACATGGGACACTCTTTCTCCTTCTTGTCGTTCATCAAAATAGTGTTGAACCATCATGATCTGTGCCACGATTTCTCCAGCTGTCAAATCTCGATTCTTTTTTAACAGCCCACTTGCACAGAAAGTACAACCAATATTACAGCCAACTTGTGTCGTCACACATACAGATAATCCATATTCTTGTCTCATCAAGACTGTTTCGATCATATTTTTATCTGGTAATTCAAATAGATATTTGACTGTGCCATCCGCTGCTTCTTGGACCACTATTTGTTTTAACGGATTGATCACAAACTGATCCGTTAACTTTGTTATCAAGTTTTTTGACAAGTTTGTCATTTCGGAGAAGTCTTTGACACGCTTTTGATAAAGCCATTCCCAAACTTGGGCAGCACGGAATTTTTTTTCACCGTTTTCTAAAAACCAATTGGTTAATTCGTCGATTGTTAAACCATAAATGGATTGTTTTTCCAAGATCGTTTCCCTCTTTTTTTCAAAGTATCGCTACATACTATAACTGATTCTACTAACTAATGCAACAGTTCACAAAACAAAGATACTAAATATTAGGCTGTTTATAGATTCTCCTCCTTTTTTAGCTATTAACTTTTTAGATTTTACGAATAAGTGATCAATCTCATCATAAAAACCGAAGGACACCCAAAATTACGTTTGGCGTTTCTTCGGTTTCATTGTTAGAACGGACAAGCACATACGTCCTTTTTCTATGTTTCGTGATCCGTTGGCATCATATCCATTGGTTCTTCGACTTGCTCAATGAAGACTTTTCTTGGCTTGCTTCCTTCTGAAGGTCCTACTACGCCATGCGCTTCTAATTCATCGACTAAGCGTGCTGCTCGATTATAACCAATTCTAAATCTTCTTTGCAATAATGAAATACTTGCTGTCTGCATTTCAATGACAAGTGCTTTAGCTTCTTCAAATAATTCATCTTGCGGTTGTTCTGCGGTACCGCCTGATTCTACTTCATCAGAAGGCATCATTTTTTCTTCATAATGTGCTTCTTGTTGATCGGTTACAAAGTTGACCACACGTTCTACTTCGTGATCAGAAATAAACGCACCTTGAACCCTTATCGGTTTGTTTTCACCCATTGGTAAGAAGAGCATATCGCCACGTCCGAGAAGCTTTTCCGCACCGTTGGAGTCAATGATCGTACGTGAGTCCGTCCCACTAGATACTGCAAATGCCATACGAGAAGGAACATTCGCTTTGATGATCCCTGTGATAACATCCACACTTGGACGTTGGGTCGCTAATATCATATGGATTCCCGCTGCCCGTGCCATTTGTGCCAAACGAATAATAGCATCTTCGACTTCATTGCTGGCAACCATCATCAAGTCAGCTAATTCATCCACAATCACCACGATAAATGGTAAGGTAGGATGTTTCGTTCCATTTTCCAAGTTTTTTTGTTGGACAAACTCATTATAACCAGTAATATTTCTAACACCAGTAGCAGCGAATTTTTCATAACGTTCTTCCATTTCTTGAACGACTTTCTGCAACGCTTGAGCTGCTTTTCTCGGGTTAGTCACAACTGGCGTCAAAAGATGAGGAATCCCATTGTACATGTTCAATTCCACCATTTTGGGATCGATCATCATCAATTTGACTTCATGGGGTTTTGCTCGCATCAAAATGCTGGTAATAATCCCATTGATAGCTACCGATTTCCCACTACCTGTCGATCCGGCTACTAATAAGTGAGGCATTTTAGAAAGGTCTGCGGTTTGGACTCGCCCAGAAACATCTCTTCCTAATGGTACTTCTAACAGCTTATCTGGATGATTGGGTTGTGCTTCGATGATGTCTCTAAATGACACCATGCTGATCTTGCTATTCGGTACTTCAATTCCGATCAATGATTTACCTGGGATTGGTGCTTCCATCCGAACATCTTTAGCCGCTAATGCTAAGGCAATGTCATCCGTTAAACTGACGATTTTACTTACTTTGACACCCACTGCTGGTTGGACTTCAAATTTTGTCACAGAGGGTCCTAAACTTGCTTTGACGACTTTCGCATCTACGCCAAAACTTTGAAAAGTTTGTTCCAAGACTCCGATATTTTTCTCGATTTTTTTATACTCGTCACTTTGATCCGTTGTTTTTACTGAATCAAGTAAATCGATTGACGGTAATTCATAATCTTGATTTTCCTGCTCTGCTTCGATTTCAAATTCTAGCGCTGTCCCATCATCTTCTAAGCTTTCAGCTTCTAACGGTTCAGGTGCAGTAGGCGTTGCGACCGTTGGCTCTGCTTTTGGCATATCCATTGTCGCAGATGGGACAGTTCCTTGAAAACTATCGATTGGTACAAAACTGAGTTGTTCGGGTTCATCCTCTGCTATTTTTTCATAAGAAGGCGCAGATTTTGCTTGTTGTTCAGCGGAACGACGTTTTTCTAGCTCAGCAATCTCAGCTTCTGCCGCTTCTTTTGCTGCTAATTTTTTCTCTTCTCGTGCTTTCGCTCGTTGCTTTTGCCGTTCTTCTTTCGCCGCTTGTTTCTTCGCTTGCTTTGCAGGATCTCCTTCCAGCAGTTCTTGCATTCGTTCTCCCATCACTTGCAAGCCGTTGACTAATTGATAGCCTTCGATATTACTAAATAAAACTGCACCACTTATTAATAATAAAATGGCAACAAAGTAACTACCCGGTTGAGCAATCAAGAAATACGTAAAATTATAGAGTGCTGCACCAACCATCCCACCACCAACATTACTGCTGACTCGAGCATGCTGGATGTCACTTGCTAACAGATCCCAAGTGGTTCCTAGAATGTTTGGTTCGCCACTATGGAGTTTTCCGAATAGATGAGCATGTAAAAAGAGAAGAATTCCTAAGTAAAAAAGAATGCCTCCAAACCACCGACGGCTTTTTCCGATTTTAAAATCGGTATTTTTTACAACGACCCAAAAACCTAAAATAGCTAATAATATACAGAGAAGCTGATAAGTGTTCCCTGCAATGATCCGAAAACCATTTGCCACTAAAATACCTAAAAAACCTAGTTTTAAAAAGCCAAATACGGCAAATGAGATCAATGCAAATCCAATACTGATCGCAAGAAGTTGTTCCTGCTGCTGTTGTTGCTTTTTCGTCTTTTTCTTTTTCTTTGCAGGACGTTTTTTCTTTGCCATTTTTATCCCTCATTTCATCAAGTTCCATTATACAAAAAAAAGCGAGGGAACAAAAGTTTTGTTTCTAAGTTTAAAGTTTTTCTTTTCGAACACTGTATTTATGCCAAATACTTTAAGAAACTTTTTCAAGTAACCAATGGCTAGATCCTGCAACCCTATCGAGAAACTATTATAAAAAAACCGAAATTCCACAAAAATCAAGAAAGTTTTTGGGAATTTTGGTTCATTCAGTTCATTAAATGAAGCTGGAAAATTTTATCCTCACTGCTTCTATTTTTAGAAAAAAGCGATCACGCTTTATTCCCCTGCACTTCTACTATCAAAAAGGTCAGATCGTTGAGCCATTTTCTTTGATCACTTGTTGGTACCAATAATAACTATCTTTCTTGTAGCGATCCAATGATCCTGCTTGAGTTTCATCTTGATCGACATAAACAAATCCATAACGTTTTTGGTAGCCATTCAACCAACTTAATAGATCAGTGTAAGACCAAGTACAATAGCCAAGGACTTCAGCACCATCTGAGATCGCTTCTTTAATCGCTTTGACATGACTTGAAAGGTAAGCGATACGATAATCATCGTGAATCTTTTTGTCCTCTGTCAATTCATCGTATTCCCCTAACCCATTTTCAGTAATCAATACAGGCATTCGGTAGCGACTCGTAATCCGTCTTAAAGCGATTCTCAATCCTTCTGGGTCGATCTCCCAATCCCAATTCGTACGTTCAACGAAAGGATTGTCGACTTTTTTGTACATTCCTGGGACGCCTGTTTCTTCAGAAGATCCTTTTTTCCCAGTTGTATTCATTTTGCCAGCTCCTACACCATCCAACGGATTAAAGGCGTTAGTCGCTGTTTGATAATAGTTGATTCCCAAGAAGTCTGGTTTAGCCGATTCAAGTAGTTCTGCGTCTCCTTCAACCATTTCAGGTGCCCAGCCACGTTCTTCTAAAAATTTCATAGCGGCGATCGGATACTTGCCCCACATGTAGACATCCATCCAGTAATGAGCCATCAAATCTTCCGCATTTTCTGCAGCTAAAATATTTTTAGGATCACTGTTGATCGAATAATTAGGTGTGTAAGCAAAACTTGGACCGATTTTACCTGGCATCGCTAATTCATGAAACTTATTGATCACTGCTGCATTTGCTAAGTTAGCAATATGGTTCACCTGATACATCCGTTTCGGATCAGTAACACCTGGTGGATGAGCAGCTAATAAATAGCCTAGTGAAGTAAAAATATTTTGTTCATTCAAGCTGATCCAATAATGGACTTTTCCTCGAAAAGCATTAAATAATGTTTCAGCGTAATTAGTGAAATCTTCAATGATTTGGCGTGATTCCCAACCTGCATACTCATCTTGCAAGGCTTGCGGAAGATCCCAATGATACAATGTCAACATTGGTTCAATCCCGTTTTCAATCAACTCATCAATCAGCTCTTCATAAAAAGCTAACCCTGCTTGATTGATCTCCCCACGACCATTAGGAAAAATGCGAGTCCAAGCGACTGAAAAACGATAAGCTTTCAATCCTTGTTCTTTCATTAAAGCAATATCTTCTTTAAAGCGATGATAGTGATCAGCCGCTAGATCACCGTTTGTTCCTTTAAAAGTTTTACCTGGAATACGGACAAAACGATCCCAGACCGATTCTCCTTTGCCGTCTTCTTGCCAGGCTCCTTCAACTTGATAAGCCGCTGAGGCTGATCCCCAAAGAAAGTCTTGGGGAAATTCAGTTAATTTTTGGTGTTCCATCAATCTCTTCCTTTCTTGCTTCAATCCTTACTAAAAAAGAATAACACGAAACCCCTTTCAATACAAAAGGAGAAATCAATCGTTGAACAATTTTATGATCATTGGAATTTTTTAGACAAAAAATAAGCAAGATTTTTTTAAATATGTGTGTCAAAAAATTCTTGCTTATTTACTTGGTGCAGGTTGCTTTCATAGGTTTCATTGTGTGAACTGAGAGGCGCTCAAGTTACCACGCTTCTTTTTAAGACACTCAATGATGTTAGCGTTACCTGCTTACTTCTGAACGGGTGTCACGTCTTCACCGAACCATTTGTCTGAGATTTGTTGGAATTCACCTGTTTTTTCTAATTCCACAATCCCTTCATTGATTTTCTTCACTAATTCCTTGTCTTTTTTTCGGGCACCTACAACAAAATCTTCGCTTTGATAATCCCCTTTGATCATATTAAACTGATCCAATTCATTTTTTTGCTTCAAGTAATAACTAGCATATACTTTATCCATCAATAACCCATCGATCCGACCACTCTTCAAGTCGATCAAGGCTTCATTAAAGCTATCATATAAAACAGCATCCTGATTTTTTACAATATCTTTTAATATCTTGGGTTGTTTGATAAAGGCATCATAACCAGAAGAACCATTTTGAGCTCCTAGGATTTTGTCCTTCATTTGAGCAAAGCTGGTGATCCCTGATTTTTTCGTAGTGATCAGGACTTGTTCGTTTTGCATATAAGGTTTTGAAAATCGGACTTTTTTTGCTCTTTCAGCTGTTTTAGTATACCCATTCCAAATGAGATCAATCGTCCCATTATTCAATTCAAACTCTTTCATAGACCAGTCAATGGGTTGGAAAACGACTTTGATGTCATATTCTCTAAAGACTGCTCTAGCAAGGTCAATGTCAAAACCCGTTAGTTTCCCTTCTTTCTCACGAAACCCCATCGGTACAAAGGTGTCATCTAACCCAATAATGATCTTTTTTTCTGTTTGAATCGTTGACCAATTGTCTTTATCTGTCTTTTCATTCCTACAACCAGAAAGAAAGACGATCCCTGCAACTATCGTAAGTAGCAAACTGATTTTTTTCATCAAGCGTCCCTCCTTCTTACTTGTTTGGGATGACCTTCACGAGCTGATCTCCCACATTTTCCGCAAACACTAAATCATGGGTCACGATGATTTGTGTCACACCTTCTGCCTTCAATGAGACGATCAAGTTTTCTACTTGTTGTCGTAGCTCAGGATCTAAGGCGCTTGTCGGTTCATCATAAGCAAGAACTCGAGGATTCATTGCCAAGGCACGTGCGATCGCTACCCGTTGTTTTTGACCGCCAGATAATTGATAAGGATAGTTGTTGAGTAAATCACTGATCCCAAGTGAATCGGCTAATTCCTCTGCTTTTTTCGTATACATTTCTTTCGATTGCTTCAACACCATTTTAGGTGCTAAAGTGATATTGTCAAAAATACTTAAGTGTGGAAACAGTTGAAAATCTTGGAAAACAACTCCTACGACTTGTTCTTTCGTTTTCAATTCAAATGGGTCAAAGGCTACGCCATCCAGATAAAATTCCCCACTGTCTGCTTTTTCCAATCCTGCTAAGATTCTCAAAAGTGTCGTTTTCCCCCCACCAGAAGGACCGACGATTGCCAAGGTTTGACCATCTGGAATGATTAGATCTAATGCGTTGATTACTTTCTTTTCTCCAAATGCTTTACTTACTTTCTTTAATTCAATCATGTCCATTCCTCCTAGCGATAATAGTTTAATTTTCCTTCTACTTGTTTCATGATGAGTGTTAAGATACCAGTTAGTGCCAGGTAGATGAAAGCCACACCTAGCAATGGTAGCAATGTTGCATCACGTTCCATCGCAATCTTCCCTGCTCGCATAACGTCTCCTAGTCCTAAGATATAGATCAAAGAAGAGTCTTTCACTAAGTTGATCACTTCGTTCCCAACTGACGGTAAAACGATTTTTGTCACTTGTGGGATAATGATTTTTGTGACGGTTTGAAAAGGACTCAATTGTAACACTTGCGCAGCCTCGTATTGTCCTTGGGTAATCGATTGAATCCCCCCACGAAAAATCTCAGCAAAATAAGCGGCATAATTTAAAACGAAAGCCAATAATGCTGCTTCAAAACGGTCAAAGACGATCCCGATCGTTGGCACCCCATAAAATACAAAAATCAATTGTAGTAATAACGGTGTACCACGCATGATCCAGACATAGGTCTGCAAGATATAACGAATCGGTTTAAAATGTAAAGACAACCCTAATGCTAAAATGATCCCTAATGGCAATGAACCAATCAAGGTAAAAATAAATAATTTCAACGTTGTAAGAGCCCCTACTAATAGTTGTGGCATGACTTCCAGCAAATAATTCATTTCTTTCTTCCTCCTTTTAAATAAAAAAATCCCCTTGACTCTCGTCAAGAGGACGCATCACACGTGTTCCCACCTCTGTTTGTTTCTTTTTCACAAAAGAAACCTCACGCAGTCATTCCAGAAATGAGGTAAAACAAAAGTAATTGCTGTTGGACATTTACTTCACACGAAAATAAAAAAACGTCCTTTGGTCAAATAAATGACCAAAGGACGTAAATTACGTGGTTCCACCTTTTTTTGTTAGTCCCTCACGGAAACTAACCTTATCTGGTCATCAAACAATGACCGCAGCTGTAACGGGCTTCCCGGGTTTTCCTACTGTGTTTCAGAAAATCGACTCCAAGATGTGTTTCACCATTAACTGCTATCTCTTTCCACCTGCCAGAGACTCTCTTCAAACATTTAATCGTTACTCTTCTTTTCGATGTCGTTGATTTTAACTTACGTGTAATTTACACGATTATTTTTCTTTTGTCAATTATTTTTTTATAATGAATGAAAGAAAAAGAAAGGAAGCGATCAATCGATGGTTTTTGCTACTGAAAAAGAAGCCTATCAATTGCTTGATTTACTAAACATTCCCTATCAAAAGGTGGATCATCCACCGATTACTTCTGTCAAAAATCTGCCATTTACACTACCAGGACCTCAAGTGAAGAATCTCGTGTTAAAAGCAAAAAAAGGAAAACAAATTTATCTTGTTATCTTACCTGATGAGAAACAAGCAAATTTGAAACAACTTGCAGAACAGCTGAATGAGAAGCGTTTGTCTTTTCTTTCAGAAGAACAGCTCCTTGATTTATTAGGGGTAGCTCCTGGTACTGTTACACCTTTTGCATTGATGCATGATCAAGAAAAAGCAATTCAAGTAGTAATTGACTCAGCCATTGATCAAACCTCTACGGTGGGATTTCATCCAAATGTCAACACAACAACATTGATCTTATCATTTTTAGATTTCATCAAGATTTTAGAATATCTTGAACATCCACCTATCTACGAAGATTTATAGAACGGCTATTTTTGAGACTAGGACAAAACTTGTCTCAACCTTATTTGATAAAAAGCCCAAACATTCAAAAAATGAGGTTCCTCCTAGAGATTGTACGTAAAAACAACAAATTCTAGGGGGAACCTCATGACTTATGTCTCAGACTATGCTTCTTTCACATTCTATACCACGGTACATAAACAGCAATTTCTTGAAATTAATCACCATTTTTTAACATGCAATAGGGTCTCGAAAACGATTGCTGATTTTCAACGAACGACACGCTATCTCTTCATTGCAGCTTTTAAAGCTGCAGCAAGTGGGCTTTCTTCCGGTTCTTCTGCTTGCGTGTACTTTTTCAATAAACGACGTTCTTCGTGCTTCGTCATTTTTTTCTTTTGTTCTTTTTTATCTAACATTTTTTCGGTCGTCCCATCATATTTACAACGGAAATAAGCGCCATTTTTGCCTTCAATGATCTCCATTTTCCGATGACATTGTGGACAACGGTGGTTCGAGACTTTTGGATCTTTTCTTCTACGGTAATGACAATCTTGATTCGTGCAGACATAGATTTTACCATCTCGAGTATTTTTTTCTCTAAGATTGGAACCACAGTCTGGACATTTTTTCTGGGTAATCGAGAAATCTTGGTAAGATTGTTTGCTTGTTTTGATTTCTTGTACCAATCGTTTCGTTTCTTTTTCAATGCCCCTTAAGAATTGGCTGGCTTGTTTTTGACCTGCGGCAATTGCTTCTAAATCTTTCTCCCAGCTTTCTGTTAAATCAGGGGTCACTAAGGAAGGATTAACTAATTCCAATAATTGCTTTCCTTTTGGTGAGGCTTGCAAGCCTTGCGGTGTTCGTTCCATCAATTCCGATTTGATCAACTTTTCAATGATTTCGGCGCGAGTTGCCGGCGTTCCTAAACTATGTTTTTCCATAAGTCCTAGTAAACTCGCCTCTGTCAAAGGCTTAGGCGGTGCCGATAGTTCTTTCTTGATCGTAAATTCTGGTTGGATACGCATTCCCTCAACCCAGTCCACTTCATTGCTGTCCTTTTGACTGACATCTTTCCATCCAGCTTGAAGGACTTGATTTTGATGGAATACAAATTGTTCTTTGCCAAATGTCACAGTCACTTTTGTTTGACTGATTTTGTGTGGCTCAGCGAATAATCCTAAGAATCGAGTAACAATCATCTGATAGATTTTTTGTTCTTCGTTGCTAAGTTTCTCATAGCGTGGACGATTTTCAGTTGGTAATAACGCGTGGTGATCAGTGACTTTACTGTCTTGGAAGACTTTTGTTTGTCGAACAACTGCCCCATTTTTCAAATACTGTTTCACTTCTGGTGAAAAATCGCTGACCGCCTGTAAACGTTCTTTCATCGTACTTTTCATATCACTCGTCAGATATTTACTATCTGTACGAGGGTACGTCACGATTTTATGCGTTTCATATAAACTTTGGACCAGTCCTAAAGTTTTTTTAGCAGAGTAGCCATAACGTTGGTTTGCTTCTCGCTGGATCTCCGTTAGGTCATAAGGCAATGGCGCCGGCTCCACTTTTACTTTTTCTTGGATGGCTGTCACAGTCCCTTTATTTTTAGCTAACTCTTTCACTAACGATTGAGCTTCTTCATGGGATTTCAATGCGAATTGATTTTTTTGAACCATCTTTGCTTGTTGTTTTTGCACATCTAATAAAATTGAAAAATAGGTTTGTGGTCTAAATGTTTCAATTTTTCGTTCTTGTGTTCTAACCAAGGCGAGTGTCGGTGTTTGAACTCGACCAGCAGATAGATTATCTTGATATTTCACAGTCAGTGCCCGTGTTACGTTCAAGCCTACTAACCAGTCAGCTTTTGCCCTAGCTAGCGCCGAATAGTAAAGTGCATCATAGTCTTTTGCGGGCTTCAATTGTTTGAATCCTGTCTTGATTGCTTTATCTGTTTGGGAAGAAATCCAAAGACGTTTCACTGGTTTATTGAAGCGGACATATTCCAAGATCCACCGAGCAACCAATTCCCCTTCTCTTCCGGCATCCGTAGCAATTACAGCCTCCGACACGTCTTTACGTTGCGCCAATTGCTTGATTGTTTTTAATTGATGATCTGTTTTAGGCAGTGGTTTGATTCCTAAATTTTTAGGAATCATCGGCAATGTTTCCATTTGCCAACTTTGCCATTCTTTATTGAGGTCTTCAGGCATTTTTAGCCCTAACAAATGACCAAGGGCCCAAGTAACGATCACCTTGGGTCCTTCGTAATAATTTTTGTGTTTTTGATTAGCACCAAGCACCTTGCTTAGGTCTTTCGCAACGCTTGGTTTTTCCGCTAGAATTAGTTGTTTCATAAAATTCCTTTCTGCTTTCTAAAGTGATTGGCTGATGATTTTTCAATAAGGCTAACCCTTTATATTGTTGAAGATCATCATCACATTCTTCACACCAGCGCTCGTCTCCGTCATTCCAGAAGGCACTTAGAAAGTTGCTTTTTGCATGGATATATTCGTATTTATTTTTGATTGCAAGCCATTTTTGTTCATAATTCACCTGTGCTTCTTCAAAAGAATCAAATGTTTCTTCTATTTCGATATCCTCTTCCCAATTCTCAAAGAACCACCAAGGCTCATTATCTCCGAACATTGTCACTACTTGATACATACTCGTGCTCCTTCTCTACGATTTTACTAGACTCATCTTAGACACTTTTCAAGAAAGTTGCAAGAAATTTCTCTTATAAAAGGGACATTTTATGAATTTGTCTATTTTAAAGAAACGTACTACTTATTTTCTTGGTAAAGTCGCAATAAAGTCATTGATCATCCAAGAATAACTCTCTTCAGGAGACACGGTTGCTTCCTTTGTGAAATAGCCTAAAAATCGTAAAGACAAATAGCCATGGATGATACTTCGCAATTCTCTGCTGCGATGCGTTTTTTCTTTTCGGGTCAAATCAAAGGCATCAAATAATTGTAGAATGATCTGGTTCGTTTCATAGATTCCTTCTAACAGAATCTCCTCATTGGTGTGAGGGACACTGATCAGCAACTCGTAAACGGCCTGGTTCGCAAAAGCAAAAGACTGATAGACTTGTGCATAGACACGCAGCGCCTCTGCACCACTTTTTCCAACCAAAGAACGACGCAACGCATCGTTTAACTCTTGTAATAATTTTGCAGTCAATGCGGTCTTTACATCACGCATATTTTTAAAATGATTATAGAGGGAAGGAGACTTGACGTCTAGCGCCTTAGCCAGGTGTTGAAAAGTGACTTGTTGAACATCCATCTCCTCCGCTAGTCCACGAAAGCAAGCGATGATTTTTTCTTGAGATAGATTTCTTTTTTTCATTTCGTTGTTCCTCTCGTATGTTAACTGCTTAACAACTTTAGTTTACCATGAAAAACGAACTTAAAAAAGAGGCTTCCATTGATAAACTACACGTTGTAGTTTATAATAAATGGATGTAAATGAAAATTTTCAGAAAGAAGGACACAACAGTGACCACACGCATCAAAGAAAAATTATTTAGGAAAAGAGAAACTTGGGAACAAAACTTATTTGTCTTATGGTTTGGGACTTTTATGGCAGGAATTGGGTTTAGCTTAGTTATGCCGTTTATGTCACTATACATAGATACGTTAGGTAACTATAGTACATCGCAATTGAATTTTTGGAGCGGGTTGACCTTTTCTTCCACGTTTTTAGTCACCACATTGATTTCTCCTTGGTGGGGAAAATTAGCCGACCAGAAAGGCAGAAAATTGATGCTCTTGCGTGCTTCCTTAGGAATGGCTATCGTTATTGCTTTGATGGGTTGTGTGACCAGTGTATATCAACTTGTTGCACTTCGCTTGTTACAAGGAATCTTTTCTGGTTACATCAGTAATGCCACTGCCCTTGTCGCTACTGGTACGCCAAAAGAAAAAAGTGGTCAAGTCCTAGGTACATTGGCTACTGGTTCCGTCACAGGAACGTTGCTTGGTCCTTTACTTGGAGGGATTTCAGCCTCAGCATTTGGTTATCGTCCAACCTTCTTCATCACAGGAATCATTTTATTTTTCGTCTTTTTATTAAGTCTTTTCTTTGTTCATGAAACATTTGTACCTATTAAAAAGGAAAATATGGCTTCTGCCAAACAAATATTCAAAGAATTGAAATATCCCCATGTCGTGATTGGTATGTTCGTCACAACAATGATTATTCAAGCTTCGAATAATTCTATTAGCCCAATCATTAGTTTATATATTCGTCAATTACTAAATGGACATGGCAGTGTTACGTTGATTAGTGGAATCATTGCTTCGATCCCAGGAATTGCCACATTGATCGCCGCTCCTCGTTTTGGTCGCTTAGGCGATAAAATCGGGAGTGAACGTATTTTAGCTATTGGCTTAGGATTTGCAATTTTAGTTTTTATTCCGATGGCCTTTGTGATGAATGTCTGGGAACTGGCTGCGTTGCGTTTTTTGATCGGTATTTCAGATGCTTGTTTACTTCCAGCTGTCCAAGCTTTGATCACTAAATATTCCCCACATCACGCCGCTGGTCGGATTTTTAGCTACAATCAATCCTTCCAAGCGACCGGGAATGTCGTTGGTCCACTGATTGGTTCGAGCGTTTCAAGCGCGTTTGGTTACCGAGGAGTCTTTCTTTCCACCTCTTTACTTGTTTTAGTGAACTTGTTACTAGTACGTCGTAACACACAAGAAATCCATGACAATGAGCTTGTTGACTCATCAGGAACATCTGATACACCTATCCTTTCTTCAGACAAACACACACAACCTCATGGACATTGATCACTTACTAATAGCCAAGCTGAATAAACAAGAACTATCGTCATATTTCAGATTGAAGAGACCCCCAAAAGTTAGATTTTTTAGTCTAGCTTTTGGGGGGTTCTTCAATTTCTCATGCTTTGTCATTTCCACGTTCTTTTAGATATTCTGAAAGTAAGGCTAACCCTTTTTCTAATGTTTCTTTCTTGCAACAATACCCTAAGCGCGCATGCTGAGGCACCCCATAGGCACTACCTGGGACCAGCAAAACACCCGTTTCTCTCAGAAGATCAATACAAAATTGTTCATCATCTTCTGTTATATTCAAGCGAATGAATGACGTTGACACATGATTCGGTAGTACTAATTCGACATTTGGTTCATCAGCCAGCCATTGTTCAACGATGGCTAAATTCTCCGAAACGATTTTTTTATTTCGTGCAAGGATCTTTTCTTTATTCCTTAGTGCGTGAACTGCTAATGCATCTGATAAAACACCACCGCTAAGTACTAAATGGGTATGGTATTTTCTTAAACGCTCAATGATTTCTTGATTCGCTGCTACCCAGCCGATGCGTATACCAGGAACAGAATAAGTCTTTGACAATGAATTAGTCGTGATCCCCTTGTCATACAGATCCACGATTGAGACAAAATCTCCCCCTGCTAATGGGGCATACACCTCATCCATCAAAATATACGCATCGACTTTTTCGGCAATTTCGATAATTTCTTCCAATGTTTGGCGATCCAACAATGTACCTGTTGGATTATTGGCACTGTTTAAACAAATCATTTTAGTATTTGGTTGGATCACATCAACTAATTTCACACAATCAAAACGCCATTCCTCTTCTTCTGTGAGTGGTACGAAATCAACAGTTGCACCTAAAGATTTGGGTAAATCGTACAATTGCTGATAGGTTGGCAACATGGAGACCACATGATCTCCTGGTTCAATCAATCCATACAGCGCCAAAAGGTTCGCCCCGGTCGCCCCGTTGGTTTGAATAATATTTTCTGAAGAAAGCGATTGATACAAAGAAGCAACTTCTTGTTTGAAAGTTGCCGTCCCCTCGCTCCACCCATAATCCAACGACGTTTTACTCAAAGATTGAAAAAAATCAGTAACTGTCGTTCCGTCTAACCCAATCAGTTCTTCTAACGTCAGTGCTTCGATGGAACTTTGTGCAAGGTCATATACTGCTTCTTTTTCCCACTTATTCAACCATTCTTCCAGTCCAAAATGTGTGATTTCCATCTTTTTCGCTCCTTTTACTTTCTTCAATATTTTTGATTCACTACTTTCTATTCGTTGATACTCAAACAAACCAAGAACCATTCGTCTCTCCTAATCCTAGATGCCATGTAAATGAGATAAACGGTCGGTTTCCTTTTTTATTATACTCTCTTTTTAAAAATAACGCTTTCAAATAGATAGAACCGCCTGTTGAAAAAGTCGCCTGACACTGTTTTCTTCAGAAAAAATTATTAGACAAAAATCTGAAAACTCTTTGCTTCAAAAACCCCTAACGGATATTTCAGAAGACACTCTAGCAAAAAAAGCCGAGGAATACCAAAAATAGGCGAAACTATTTTCGGATTCTTCGGCTTATTTCTCAGAACTAAACTTGTCTTAACTCTTTTCTTGTTCTTCTAACAAAAGAAAGTTGTTCAAAGAGCTGTTCGCAAGCAAGATTTACACATATTGCAAGACTTTTTCTTTATTGTAGGCATGATCAATCAAGCCACCACCAAGGCACTCCATTCCATCATAAAAGACGACAGCTTGACCTGGTGTGATCGCCCGTACAGGTTCATCAAAAATCACTTCGGCACGATCGCCTTCTAATAACCGAACCGTTACCGGCACATCTTGTTGGCGGTAGCGGAATTTAGCTGTACATTTAAATTCCTTTGGCATTGGTTCATTCGTTGTAAAATGGATTTCGCTCGCATCAAGGCTTGTTGCATATAAGGCAGGATGATGAAATCCTTGTCCTACATATAACGTATTCGTTGCAAGATCTTTTCCAACTACAAACCAAGGTTCTTGTGATGCACCGCCACCACCAATCCCTAGGCCTTGTCTTTGACCGATCGTGTAATACATCAATCCAGCATGTTGACCTTTGACTTCGCCATCAAGTGTCACCATATTTCCTTTTTTAGCTGGTAAATAATTACTTAAAAATTGTTTAAAATTCTTTTCGCCTATAAAACAAATCCCAGTGGAATCTTTCTTTTTAGCAGTTGCTAAACCTGCACGTTCCGCAATTTCACGTACTTGTGTTTTTTCCATACCACCTAGTGGGAACATTGTTTTCGCTAATTGTTCTTGTGACAATTGGCTTAAGAAATAAGTTTGATCTTTGTTGTTATCTACACCGCGAAGCATATGTGCTACGCCATTTTCGTCACGCACTACTTGCGCATAATGCCCAGTCGCTACGTATTCAGCACCTAGATCCATCGCATAATCTAAAAATGCTTTAAATTTGATTTCTTTATTACACATCACATCTGGATTAGGTGTCCGTCCTGCTCGGTATTCAGCTAAGAAATATTCAAATACACGATCCCAATATTCTTTTTCAAAATTGACAGAATAATAAGGAATCCCGATTTGTGAAGCAACTTTCGCTACATCCTTATAATCTTCCGTAGCTGTACATACACCATTTTCATCCGTGTCATCCCAGTTTTTCATAAAGATCCCAATGACGTCGTAGCCTTGTTCCTTTAGTAAAAGTGCTGTTACAGATGAGTCGACACCGCCACTCATCCCAACGACAACGCGTGTCTTGCTGTTGTCTTTCATGGTATCACCATCATTTCAATTAGATTTTCTGAAATCATCTACGAGTTGAAGGTCGCAACTTTTCAGTGCTTTACATTATACGATATATTCTTGAAAATTTCATCCCTTATTTATCAAAGTATCAGTATAGCCTTTTAATCACTTTTAAAAAAAGAAAATTGGAATCGTCTTTCTATCATTTGCTTTTGTTCAGTCGATTGATCATAGTTAAAGACTATCCACATGAAGAAAATAAGCGTAAGGAAAGAATATAAGTAGCAAACAAATAATTGAGGATTAATAGCACCATCTTTGTTAAAAGATATACCTGATACGTTAAATAAAATGATTTTTCTTCTTTTCAATTTGTATCATTTTTTTCACCCCCCAAAAAAAAGCCAGCCCAAAATACAGATTAGGTTAAGGAAAATAATGATTCTTTTTAAGAATTTGGATTCAATTTTTGTGGATAAAAACAAGTTAACCCCTCCGATGATCCAACAACTAATCGATAGAATCATAGCAAGACATAGCCCTTTATGGTCAAATATTTTTTTCATCTTTTCTCCTTCAATAATTTTAAAAATGCCAAACCGATTCAATTAAATCGTCGCCAAATATCAAACCAATTATCAAGCCAGCTATACAGCCAATTATAGAGACTGATAAAATTTAGAAGGATCACTACTATTTTTAGATAATTAGATTTGATCTTGGTAGCAAAGAAAAGGCTAGCGCCACCTAATAACCAACACGTAATCCTCACTAACAATAGAAAATTAAGCTCATCTGTTTGGATATAGCCAACATAAGCAACACTAAAAGATAACGCTAACAAAACAAATGAAATGATGGTACAGGTTTTACTTTTTAATGGGATCATTTTCTTCTCTCCTTTTCATTCTTCAAACACATTTTTTAGTATTTTTAATAAGAATACTCATCTCTCCTAAACACTTGCCTTTGTCAAATACCTGATAGTTATAGACCAAAAATCCAAACGACGATATGGAAATAGGTTGCAAAAAAATAATTGATCCCTAAGAGAACCCACTTGACTTTTCTATTCTCGTTCTTGAGGTTCGCCGCAAGAATAAGACCAACCACCCCAGACAAACTTAGTAAAATCAAAAATCCAAGCGTACGCAAATAATCCCCAGAGGTAAGGTAACTGTAGTGGACCCTGATAAAAAAGCCAGCTGTCAAGATCATTGGTAATCCTAAACAAATGATCGCTACTCGTTTCTGATCTTTTGTTTTCAGTAACCAGATGGATAGTAGCAAATAAACAATTAGCGCAATAAGCCAATCAAATCTTGCAATACTAACAAAGCCGATAAAAATAAATACGACTCCAAAAATACAAGCAAAATGAATGAAAGCTGCCCATCTTTTTAAAAGTTTTGAATGTACACCAGTAGAAAAAAGCAAACTGAGTCCACTGAGTAAACAACAAAGATAATAGATGAACACAAGACTGATCTCTATAAAAAGTCCGACTGACAAAGCCATTGGCAATCCCAAACAAATGATCGCCTCGCGTTTCTGATCCTTTTTTTCAGTAGCCAAATTGTTAGTAGCAAATAGGCAATTAAATCATATCTTTGAATGCCAATAAAACCGATAAAAATATATAAAACCCAATAAAGACAGCCAAAATGAACGATAGCTGTCCATTTTTTTAAAGGGGTGGCATACACTCCGGTAGAAAACAACAAACTAAGTCCACTGAGTAAAAAGCAAAGACAATAGATTAACACTAAACTTACTTCTGAAAGATTGTGAAAAGATTTCACAATTATCCCAACAGAGCCCCTCATTACTAATAATGTACCTAGAAAAATGCTACAGACGAAGAAAATCATGGAATACTTCGTACAGGTCTTACTTGTTAGCGACAACATCCACACTACTCCTTTCTAACAAAAAACCTTTTTATATTCTAGCAAGCCACTTCCCTTTCCAGTACTCGATATGTATGTAAGACGTCTCACTGAAGAAAGATGTAGATATGGAAATACATTGCAAAAATATAATTCAACCCTAAGAGTATCCATTTGACTTTTCTGTTCTCGTTATTGATGTTTACTGAGAGAATGAGTCCAATTAATCCAGACAAACTCAATAGAATCACATAACCAGTCCATTCCCAGCTAGCTCCAGAAGTTAGTAGCTCGTAATTGATTTTGAGAAAGAGCCCTATTGAAAACAACATCGGTATCCCCAAGCAAACGATTGCTACTCGTTTCTGACTTTTTGTTTTCAATAACCGGATGGACACGAATAAATAGGCCATTATCGCAAGGATAAAAATGAAACCTTGAATGATCATTAAACCAATCCAAAATAGACCAATGAAATAAACACAACTAAAATGACTAATTCTAATCAACCATTTTAACTCTTTTGAACGTACACCGGTCGAAAAAATCAAACTGATGCCACTAAATAAACAGCAAAGATAATAGAAAAAAAAACCACTTACTTCTTGATAATGACTAAATGGAGCAAATCCATGCTCCCCTGCCATCCTACTCACTACTAGTAAAAAAATGGAGGAAATACTACAGATTAAGAAAATCACTGTAAACTTGGTACATACCTTACTTGATAACGGCAACATTTACACTACTCCTTTCTAACAAAAAACCTTTTTATATTCTAGCAAGCCACTTCCCTTTCTAATACTCAATATGTATGTAAGACGTCTCACTGAAGAAAGATGTAGATATGGTAATAAGTTGCAAATAAATAATTAATACCCAAAAGTATCCACTTGGCTTTTCCCTTATCGAGTTGCGTTGAAAGAATCAGACCACTTAAACCTGATAAATGAAGAATGACTATGTATCCAATGGTGTCCCATGACCATTCCCCCCCATAAAGGATTAGTTCGTAATTGAGCTTGATAAAAAAGCCAATTGAAATAATCATCGGTATCCCGAAGAAAGTGATTGCTAGCCATTTCTGCTTGCTTGCTGTCAGTAAAACGATAGCTAGGAACAAATAAAGAATGATAAAAAAAAGTAGATGGAAAAGAAAAGCAAAAATAAAGAGAGAAAACCAATAAACACTACTAAAATGGACAATCGCCGCTGTCCGTTTTAAAATTTTTGAATGCGCACCTGTAGAAAAAATCAAACTGAGCCCACTGAGCAAACAGCTAAGATAATAGAAAATCATCAGACTTCCTTCTGGAAGATCACTTAACGGAATAAATCCATAAACTTTACCAAGCAAACCAACAATCATCAACATCATTAAGAAAAAACTACCGATTAAGAAATTTCTTGAAACCTTTATACACGTTTTACTGTCTAGCGATAGCATTTGTACCACTCCTTTTTTATTTTCCTAACTAATTTTTTAAAAATGTAGCAAAAAATAAACCGACCAATCCTGACACCATGATAAGAAAGAACGGAACCAAAGTTTTAAGAACAAGATAATACATGTAAAGCGCTGTCACATACCTAAGAGACACCGCCATGGATAGCACCAAACCAACTAGATAAGCCTTCATTCTCATCTTCTCCTTTTATATTAATGAACAAAGTAAAATAGAATTATCATAATCTGTGAAAAAAAAATTTATTAAAAAAACTACCCTTTTACCATTTTTTCTAGAAATAATCGATTACAAAATCTAGATTCAGCAAAAAGGTTAAACTTTTTTATTTAAAAAATGTTATCTTAAATTAAATAAAACCTAAAATTTAATAACAAATAATCATTATACGCATTAACTAGGTTATATTCTTTTTTATTCCCCCTTCTATAAAACCCTAAATAAAAGCTACAAAAACAACAAAAAGACTCCGTCATTATCATAAAAACAAAATAATAACGCTTACAATCTTATTTTAATTTATTCCATTCTAGCTGTTATGTCTCGTGTTTCCCGTCAATAAAAAAAACATAACTAACGAGTGTTTATAGATGCTAGATTATTTTTTATATGTTATTATTTTATCATAAAAATTAGGAGGAATACCCGTGAAATTTAAATTATTTTTTATTGTCACCTTTTTATGGACACTTTTGTTTGCTGTTCCTGTCACCAATGCCCATGGAGATACCACAACTGATGAACAACTGACTGAATACTATGATTTTTTCAAAAATGAATACGCTTCCTTCGATCAAACCTTTGAAGAATTCACCGCTAATTATTATCAGCAAACCACCTTGAAAGATACCTTGTCAGACGAAGACCAATTAAAAGAGTATCTGCAATCCGTCAACGACCAATATTTACCAGCAGAAGCAGAACGTTTAGCAAAAATCGCTCCGTTGTGGTCCTTTAATATCGGCAATTCATTAGACAATATTATTTTTGAAGAAAAGCCGACTTACGGAACCTATGATTTATTGAATACCGTGCAACCAGGGGACATTATTTTTGAGGAAAATCGGGCTGAAATCCTACCAACTCTCTACTTTCTTCATCATGTGATGATTGTCGAAGGAATTTATGAAGAAACCCATATGATTAATGGGAAAGCAGAAACTTTCCGATATATTCGGACTATCGAAGCAACTAATAAAAGTAAGGGCCTTCCAGATAAGGCAGGAGGAGTGGTCTATGGAGTATTAGATGATCAACGATTTGATTATACTGAAGCAACGATTTTACGAGTCCCGGAAGCTACCACTCTACAGAAAAAAGCGGCAATTACATTTATGCGTGATCAACTAGGAAAGCCGTATCATTTAGGATTAGATACAATTAACCGAGATCGAACATCGAATAGAGAAGACTGGTATTGCTCTATGTTAGTCTGGGCTGCTTATATGAATGCTACACCTGATGGACGAATCGATGAAATAACTGATGAAAATGATAGTCGGTTTCAAGGAATCGATCTAGAAGCTAAAAATATACTGGAATCAGATATCGTTTCTCCCAATGAAATAAAACACTCGGATAAAGTGAAAGAAACCAGCCCTTCCTTTGTAGATTATCAATATTACTTGCAAAATATTATCAGTTCACCAATTGGAGTATCTGGTAGCGAACTGGCCGACTTTACTTTTAGTGAAACTTCTAACATGCACAACCTAAGAAATGACTATTACTTCATCGCCATCGACCAAAACACCCATAAACCTTACCGGAGCACGGAATTGACTTTAGGTCGTAATGTTTTTGGGAAAGTGGTGGCGCAATTAAATGCTTTTGCCAACTTCCAGTTAACTAAAGAAGCCGAACAAAAATATGCAGATCCCAAAATCCCTGTGATTCCCAAAATGGTCACTCCAGAAGACAGGGCGAACTACGTCATGAATTGGATCAACGTTTATACCGAATGTTCCTTTGAGGTCGTCTATTCTTCAGATATCACGACCGATTTTAATCACTTAAGTTACAATCCTAGTTATACGAAAATCGCCGAAAAAGCTCATCCGATCCATAGTTATCAAGTCAATCAAATCATTCATACGCCACCGGCTTTTACTCAACAACGGTTTGATTATACGGATAACTTGTCGATCTATGAACTTTATGAATTGAGCAACCCTAATCCCTTAAATGCCGATGTTGCTCATAATAAAATGGCGGGTGGCTGGTATTATTTCTACAATCATTTTTACGCCTTAGTCAAACTAGAAAATGGTGCCTATCGTTATGCGACGTATTTGCGATTCCATGGTTCTTTTTCAACCGCCGTCGCTTACCGAAATGGCTATGGTCTGAATTATGATTACCATATGACCGCAGAAGCTAAAGAAAAATACGGCAAATATTACAACAATATCATCAAGAACCAAACAGTTGATTACGGGATCGATTGGTTGAATCAACATACGACAGAAAAAACTTTGATCGTTTATTCAAAAGATATCGCGCAAGACGTGAGCAAACTAAATCAAGGTACCGCAACAGTCTCTAAAGGGTATAATGACAATGGTCAATATGTCTATTGCATTTTATAAGGACTAGACTGAACAAAAAAATCACTATCCATCATATGATTAAAAATCCTCTTAAGGTCGCTTTAACAGCGAACTTAAGAGGATTATTTTTTCTAGACTAGCAGAAATGTTTTACGTCCTTATTTTTGTTGAAGACGTGCTAATTCTTGTTGTTTGGCTTCGTAAATTTCTTCAATGTCATCTTCTGATAATGGGGTGCCAAAGGGTTGTTGCACTTTCAACAGTTCTCTTTCTGGCGCATCTACACCGACATTCACATCATTACCGATCGGTACACTATAATGATGGATATGTCCATGAAGATTACGGATACTATCGTTTGATCCCAACAACATTGGATAATGAGTCAAATAGTATTGCTGATGATTGAATTTGATGATAGTTCCGACATCATAAAAATAAAATTTTTTTGAACCGGTCTTATTTCCTGGATCATGTTTTTCTAAATATCTGAAAAAAGCACGACTGTCATGGTTCCCCTTGATCAAATGGATTGTCCCATTGAGTTGTTGCACCAACTCCAGTATGTCTTGGCCACCTTTTTCATATTGTGGGTGCATCGCCAGATCGCCTAAGTGATACACGTGATCGGTTTCTTTGACAACTTTATTCCAACTATCTATTAGTTGCTGATTCATTTCTTCCACACTAGCAAATAAACGAGGGGCAAAATCATTTTTGCCTAACAAGTTTTTATGAAAAAAGTGCATATCACTAATAAAAAAATTCATACTGATCCCTTCTTACTTCCTTTTCTTTTAGGGTAAACAACATCAAAGAATTAAACAAATGTTAGCTCTTTTTCTAGCAAAAGTGATTGTCTGTTTAACTAAAAAGCGGTTATTCATTGTTCCCATTGCCTATTGTGTACAATGCTAGAAAAAAGTAATCACAAGTAAATCATGGTAAACTTAAGGAAAAACAGGAGGTATTGATTATGCCTATCAGCTTTCATACTACTCTGACTCCTTCAGCAATCGAGATTACGTTACCAAATGAACATGGGAAGATGACTATCACAAAAGAAAAACCAGCTCTACCTGATCATTCACTTTATCTATTTTTCAAAAACAAACAATGTATCGCAATCGGTCAAACCGTGGTACCTAAAAGTTGGGATCACATCGTATTGGTTCAACTTCCTTGGGATCTTGAAGCCAGTCATCTAAGCTACCTACTTCAAGAACAGGCAGAATCAACGGGATTGACAGTAGAAATCGATGATTCCGCAAAAGAAACGATCCCTCAAGTACAAGTCAAAAAGTTAGCGGAACCAGTCGAAGAAATCACAAAAATCTTGGCAGTATTTGGTTACTCTTTAGAAAAAAGCAGTCCTCAAAAGAAAAAGCCGGCAAAAGCAAGACATCGTTGGACAAAGGAAGTTAGTGAGATCCCTTTTACCGTTAATTTTAGAAACAGTCAGGCAACACTTTATTGGATCAGTCGAAATGAACTATTGATCAAAAAGGGGGCTATACTATTAGCGGAAGCTCCTTTAAATAAAGACGGTTCCGTCAGTTATGCGGCAAAATATGGGGATAAATTACGTGATGATTATAAAGATAGCATTGTAGGAAATAAAACAATCAACGATATTATCGTCAAAAGCGTCAATGAAGCAAGTCTGTTACTCTACTTCGGTGGAACAAACAGCTGGTTAGAAATCATTGATGAAAATGGTAAATCCTTAGATGAGTGGACAAAAGTAGAATAGAGGAATGGTTATTCTCTAGCGATTGTCCCGTTTCAATAGATAGTAAAAAAGCAAAGAAATCAGCTTTACTAGCTGTTCTCTTTGCTTTTTTACTGGCAACAATGATAGATACGTTCGACTTCCTTAGACTTTTTCAAATAATCCTCGGCTGATCATACCATCCATCAAAAAATAAAATTTATCTTGACTCATTTTTTGTCGGTCGTCTTTAAAAATATTGACTGCTTTCAATCCGTTAGCTGTCGTAATAGACATTTTTAGTGTTTGGATATCCTTTGAAACAGTGATTTTTAGTTTAAACCCTTCTTTGCTTTGTGGGGTTGCATCTAGCGGACGGATCAACTGATAGTTGCCGCCATTTGTTTCGGTAAATCCATTGTCTCTCAAAGTGTAGCGTTTTGCATCTGGATGTAAACGATAACTTGTTTTTGCTCCTAAAACTGTGGCTGTTTTTTCAAATGCCATGATTTTCACCTCGGTAAATTGATTTCTACTTTTATTATAAAAGTTTCTTGCATCATTTACTAGGTTTTTTCCAACTTAGATTGATTGGATCAATACATCAAGAAAACGTTGGACTTCTTCTTTGGTATTGCCGTAACCAAAACTGATTCGTATGGATTCTTTAAGGATTGGTGTATCTTTCCCATACATTGCCTCCAGCACATGCGAAGGTTCGATATTACCAGCTGTACATGCTGACCCAGTAGATATCGCAATCCCATTAAGATCCAACTTCATCAAAAGTAAGTCATTCGCAACACCAGGTAATCGAAGGTTTAACACATGTGGTAATTTGTTGTTTAAATCACCATTGACTTGATAAGAAATTCCTTCTTTTTCCAAGGTATTCAAAATCAATTCTTGGAATCCAGCATATTTTTCACTTCGAGCTTCACGTTCTTCGGCAGTTAAAAGTTTGACCGCTTGCGCCATTCCCCAAATACCTGCGAGATTTTCAGTACCTGCTCGCCGCTTTTCTTCCTGTTCTCCACCTAAAAGTAGTGAAGGAATATTTATGCCATCTTTTTTATATAAAAATCCTACGCCTTTTGGTCCATTGATTTTATGGGCAGAGATGCTAAGTAAATCCACACCTAACTCCCTTGGATGAATCGTCTGATTCCCATAAGCTTGAACTGCATCGGTATGAAAATAAGCAGGATGTTCCCGCAACCGTTCGCCGATTTCTTTGATTGGCATCAAATTCCCGATTTCATTATTCCCAAACATGATCGAGACTAAAATCGTTTCATCGCTTAATGCTTCATCAAAGTCAGTTAGTGAAATATTGCCTTTTTCATCTACTGGTAAATACGTGACTTCAAAGCCTTGTGTTTCCAGATATTTCATTGTATTCAAGACAGCAGGATGTTCGATAGCGGTAGTGATCAAATGATTCCCGTCTTTTTTTCGTGAAAAAGCCGTTTCAAGGATCGCTGTATTATCGCCTTCTGTCCCTCCACTATTAAAAATGATTTCATGATCATTGACTTGTAAACTATCAGCAATAAGTTGTCTTGCTGTTTCTAACTTTTCATGGGCAATTCGGCCGAAGCCATGGATACTCGAAGGATTCCCAAAGGTTTCTTGCATCATTGTGGTCATTTCTTGAATGACGTAGGGATGCATGGGCGTCGTCGCTGCATGATCCAAATAGATTTTTTCCAACTTCTTTCATCCCTTCCAAATAGAACTAGGCACATTCTAGCATAAAATAAGCAAGTTACCAAAGAAACAATCGCTAAACCAGGATAGTTTCCCAACTTTTAGAAAAAAATTCGTTCCACAATTCGTGCTACCACGATTGTCGAACGAATTTTATTTCATCACATAACAAAAAATGATTAATCAAATACTTTTTCTTCTAGACGGAACAATGGACTCATTGGTGTATTTTCATGAATTCGTTTAACCGCTTCTCCCATCAACTCTGAACAAGTAACAATCGTTAAATTGTTAGGATGACGTTCTTCTTGAGTAAATACAGAATCAGTGATGCAGATATCTTTAATCGGTGCATCATCTAAAATTTGTTTTGCAGGAATAGACAACAAGCCGTGTGAAGCACAAGCATAAACCTCTTTTGCTCCGTTTTCTTTCAAAACATTAGCAGCTCGAGCAAGCGTTGCACCAGTATTCAAGATGTCATCGACCATGATACATGTTTTTCCTTGGACATCACCAATCACATATCCACTATTTTCATCTGCATCATCGGCGTGATCCACGATCGCCAATGTACTATTCAAATATTCAGAAAGACTTCTTGCACGTTGGACACCACTATTTTTTGGTGAAACGACAACAATATCGTCACCTGTTAAACCAAGTTCTCGGTAATAGTGAGCAAACAACGGCATTGTGAATAAGTTATCTACAGGGATATCAAAGAATCCTTGGACTTGAACTGTATGCAAATCCAATGTCAGCACACGAGTTGCGCCAGCTTCTTGGATCAAATTAGCAATCAATTTAGCTGTGATCGGTTCATGTGGTTTTGCTGTACGGTCTTGTCTGGCATAACCGTAATAAGGTAACACAACATTGATTGTTTTTGCACTGGCACGTTTCATCGCATCGATCATGATCAATAATTCCATATAATAATCATTAACTGGCTGATTGGTTGATTGCACGATATAAACATGATCCCCACGAATACTTTCTTCGATATTGATCGAGATCTCTCCATCACTAAATTGTTTTACGACACTTTTTCCTAGCTCCGTTCCAAACACCTTGGCAATTTTTTCTGCCAGTGGTCGATTTCCATTCAAGCTAAAGATTTTCAATGTGTCATCCTGATACTTTTTACTCATGTTGTCCTCCCTATTGTTCTCTCTTCTTCGATAGTTTAACATATTTTTTCCAGTTTTTCTGGTAATTTCTGTAAATAATTTTTAAGGCAGCGAAACAGTTCCATTACACCAACTAGCAGGAATCAATTGATCCGTGTTGCCCCAGTTGTCATGAACTTTGTAAAAGCGTTCTCCAGAAGAGGATTGATAATATGCATATGCAGTGACCCAATGATTGCCATAGGTGCTCCCTAATACTTTCAACACCCCTAAGATCACAGGTTTTCCTTGGCGAATCCGTTTAGTCGCTCGCTGCCAAGAACCAAGCATCGTACTTCTAGCAGACACTCGATTTCCTGTATGTTTTAAAAACTTCGTGATACCATGACTGACTTGACCGGGAACCGTCGGAAGTCCTAGCGGCTGGATCGCTTGGCGTAATGCTTCACTTAGTTGCGCATGGTCTTTCGTTCTTTTTTCACGTAACGTTGGAGAGAAAAACAATTCGTTTTGAAAATCTTGGTAATAAGCAATAAGGACAGTTGCAGCATAGGTCCCACAAAGATAGCCAGACGGTGTCCGCCAATTTTTATAGTTTAAAAACCGTTGTTCAGGCAATCCCACCCAACAATCCAAAAGTTCTTGTCCGTTTTCCTTTGGCGCAATCAAAGCTTTTTCACGATCATCTGCAAGCCAACGAGAAATATTGGTGACTTCTGCTTCAGTCATCGGTACGAGTTGATAAGCTTTTCTTGCATCTGGGTAGGAGTGGCTCGCAGGACCGTATTCTATTGGTTGTTTGTTTTGATCTAGGATGACATAACTACCATCTTCAAAAATTAAAGCGTAACCCTTCTCTTCATCCTTCATCGCCAACTGTTCCACAGCGCTTAACCGTTTCTTGATACCATCTAGATTCCATTCGATTGATTGTTCAAATACAGTTTTCAAGAACGAATCACCTCCGTCTTTTTTATTATAAGTGAAATAAGGAGAAAAACAAATCAGATAGACTAGTTCTGCTGTGCCTACGGCAAGACCCCAACAAGTGCTTCTTTCCTCTTTCTATTTGTTTATTCGCTGTTTTTATATGATAATAGGAACATTAGATAAAAAGGAGCGATAACCGAATGAACAAAGAACTTATAAAGCAAGACTTTTTTGAAGCTGTGAATGAAGAATGGCTAAAAACAGCCAAGATCCCCGCTGATAAACCAGCCACTGGCGGTTTCCAGGACTTAGTTGACGGTATCGATGATCTTTTGATGACAGATATTGATCATATGCTGGCTGAACCTGATAAAGTCCAATCAGATATGATGCGTCACTTTCTTCATTTTTATCAATTAGCTAATGATTATGATCGAAGAAACCAGTTAGCTGCTAAACCGTTGCTTCCTTTAATTGAACGAATTGAAAAAATCGAATCTTTTGAAGACTTGAACCAACAATTTCCTACTTGGACATTGGATAGTTTACCTTTACCATTTAGCTTAGATGTCGATGCGGATATGAAAAATGCACAAACAAACGCATTATTTGCTTATCCCCCTTCATTATTTTTACCTGACAAAACTTACTATACTGCAGAACATCCAAATGGTGCGCAACTATTAGGCGTTTTCTTTGATATGATGGTCCAACTCGTTGAATTAACCGGAAAAGAAAAAAGCCAAGCAGAGGCAATCGTTGAACAAGCTATCCAATTTGATCGATTGGTTGCGCCTCATGTTAAAAGTGCGGAAGAAAAAGCGGATTACAGCAAAATGTACAATCCCCGGTCATTTGACACCTTCATCCACTATACCGATAAACTGGATCTGGAAAAGTTGACAGTGGGATTGATTGGTACCACACCGGATAAAGTAATCGTGACGGATCCTGTTTATTTTGAACAGTTAGGCGAACTACTAACCACAGAACATTTTCAATTGATCAAAAGCTGGATGATCGTCCGAACGATTCGTTCGTTGAGTAGTTATCTATCAGAAGACTTTAGACAAATCAGCGGAATCTTCTCACGGACACTCTCAGGCACAGATGAAGCCATGCCGCAGAAAAAAGCTGCCTATTACTTAGCTTCAGGTCAATTTGACCAAGTCGTTGGCGATTATTATGGCAAAAAATACTTTGGTGAAGCGGCCAAAAAAGATGTTGAGCATATGATCGAAAAAATGATCTCTGTCTATAAAGATCGTTTAGAAAAAAACAACTGGTTAAGCGATACTACTCGAAAAAAAGCGATCATCAAATTAGATAAACTAGGAGTTCAGGTCGGCTATCCAGACCAAATCCCTGCGTTATATACGAAGTACCACACAGTGACACAAGAAGAAGGCGGAACCTTGCTTTCCAACGCTTTAGCCTTCAGCAAAATCGAATTGAAAGAACGTTTTGGTCGCTGGAATCAACCTGTTGATCGGACGGAATGGGAAATGAGTGCTGATACAGTCAACGCCTATTACCACCCTTTCAGAAATGTCATTGTTTTTCCAGCTGCTATTTTACAAGCACCATTTTACAGTTTAGAACAATCAAGTTCAGCAAACTACGGTGGGATCGGCGCTGTCATCGCCCATGAAATCTCTCATGCCTTCGATAATAATGGTGCCTTATTCGATGAATATGGTAATTTAAATAACTGGTGGACGGAAGAAGATCTAGCGCACTTCCAAGAAAAAGCCCAAGCAATGATCGAAGAATTTGATGGCTTATCATTTGCTGATGGTACTGTTAATGGTAAGCTTACTGTTTCAGAAAATATCGCAGATGCGGGCGGTCTAAGTTGTGCTTTAGAAGCAGCAAAAACCGAAGCAGATCACTCACTAGCAGACTTTTTCGTCAGCTGGGCGACGATTTGGCGGACAAAAGCAAAAAAAGAATACCAACAATTGTTGTTACAAATCGACGTTCATGCCCCTGCTAAATTACGTGCCAATATCCAACCCCAAAACTTGATGGAATTTTATGAAACATTTGCGATCACTGAAAAAGACGCGATGTATCTTCCACCTGAAAAACGAGTGCATATCTGGTAATACAGTTAAAAAACGCTCCAATGGCAATAAGAAAATTTTTTGAAACAACCTCTCATATAAAAAAATTGACTTATTTCAAGGAGCGGTTGTTTGAACACTATTTTTCTCTTTACGAGGGACTGAGACAAAAGTTGTCTCAGTCTCTTCTAGTATCTCTAAAAACGGATAAACGGCGTTCAAGAAGCAACTCCTCAACAATAAGCCTGAATTTTTCAAAACATGAGGAGCTGTTTCAAAAAATTCTTTCTTATTGTCATCAGAGCTACCCGATGTTTTCACGACCTCTGATTCACGGTGTTCAAAGAGCTGACCTTCGGCGATAAGTCAAAAAATCTCAAAACAGGGAAGCTGTTTCGAGATTTCCATCCTTAATGCTCCTGCGATTACTCGTCGCAGTTTTTACTTGGTGAGCGCTCAGGTCAAACCACTCTTTTCACGACCTCTTGTTCACGGTGAGACAAAAGTAGCATCTTCGGAAAATTTGAGAAGCACCAAGTAGGTAACAATCAACATCAAAAACTAGTTTTTGTGTTTCTTGTCAATTTTCGGAAATTCCTTCTTATTTCTTGATGCTGAACACTTTTGTCTCAACCTCTCTTAATATTATCATTTACTTTTCTACCAAGCTCATTTTGACTACCCACAAACCAAATCCACTTAATAAAGAAAAATAAATCCTTCCATCTTCCTTCACTGTTCTCTAGTGTTATCTACTCTTTCCGACCATAAATAGTCATAAAACTGCATCATTTCATTTACCCCTTTATTTTCGTTAACCTTTGTAATAAAATTAGTTAACGAAAGTAAAGAGGTGTTTTTATGGAAAATCTATTCGAACCTTGTGTTCCGCTAACAAAAACAACATGTCTGGAGATACTAAAAGACAAAACTAATTTATGGGGGTATTATGCACAAGCCCTTCAGCTCAAAACAAACAAGTCACAAAATATCATCCGTCTGAATACATTGCTGAATGCTAAGAGCGGCTTGTGTAGAGAAGATTGTGGTTATTGTGCGCAATCAAAAAAAAGTTTTGCAACGATTGAAACATATGGATTATTACCCAAAAAAGAAATCATTCGTAAAGCGTTGATTGCTAAAAAGAATCATTCCAGTGTGTTTTGCATTGCGTTAAGCGGAACACGCCCATCAAAAAAAGAAATCCACCTTTTAGGTGAGGCAATTCAAACGATCAAAAGCATAATGTCGATTGAGATTTGTTTATCCATTGGCTTAGTTACTGAGGAACAAATTGATTATTTAAAATCGTGTGGAGTAGATCGGTTGAATCATAATCTTAATACTAGTCGAGATAATTACCCAAACATCACAACAACCCATTCCTATGATGATCGGTTAGAAACATTAAACAAACTTCGTCAGCACAAAATGAATATTTGCTCTGGTTTTATTTGTGGCATGGGAGAAACAGATGAACAATTAGTCGATCTGGCTTTTGACTTAAAAGATCAAGAGCCTTATTCCGTTCCAGTCAATTTTTTACTTCCAATTGCTGGAACAATGTTTGAGGAACACAATGAATTAACCCCTATGAAATGTTTAAAAATCTTAACCATGCTGAGGTTACTATTCCCTACTACAGAACTTAGGGTAAGTGCCGGAAGAGAGTTTCATTTAGGAGAACTCCAACCATTTGCTTTATTGATCGTGGATTCTATTTTTTTAGGCAACTATTTGACAGAGAAAGGAGCACCTATTTCTGAAGATCAAAAAATGCTTGATCGTTTAGGTTTAGTTGTGGCTGGTGTCTGTGATGAAGAATAATTATATTATTTGCGGGATTCATACCGATTGTGGAAAATCAGTGATCAGTGTCTTACTCTATGAATATTTACGTGATCTGACAAATCAGGAACCGTTACTCGTGAAACCGATCCAAACAGGACCGTTTCCTGATACAGATTTTTATCAAGCATGCCATATTGAGAAACAAAATATTGTTCATTTCTATTCAATGTCATTAGAAGCTTCTCCACATATCGCTAGCAGAAAAGAGCATCAATGGATCGATCTACTTGTCTTGAAGGAAAAAGCACATGTTGTCTTGAAAAAAAATCGACCCACGATTTTTGAATTAGCAGGTGGTCTGCTTTCTCCCATTAATGACTCGCAAACCATGTTAGACATGATCAAACTTTTGCAATTACCGGTTATTCTCGTTTCGGATAATTATTTAGGTGCAATCAATCATACGTTGCTAACGACTAGTTTATTACAAAGCGAAAACATTCCAATAGCAGGTCTGGTTTTTAATTCAAGTAAAGCAAATGAAAAGAATGACATGGAAGATTTAAGCCAATGGATGACAGATAAGACAGGAATCACACAAATTGGCAAATTACCCTATTTAGAGGATTTAACTCATTGGTTAAAATCGAGAACAAAAAAAAGAGAACTTAGTAAGGAGTGGCATTTAAATGTATACAAATAGGCGAGATATCACCATGATGGCGATGATGATGGCATTATTGATCATCACAGCAAAACTAGTGATTCCGTTACCACTATTCGATTATTTATCTTTACAAATTATAACGATTTATCTGATTTATCCTTTATTAGGAACAAAATACGGGCTCATTGTCACATTCAGTTATTTGATCCTAGGGCTCATTGGATTACCGATTTTCGCTAGTGGCGGAGGTATTTTTTATATTTTTAAACCTAGTTTTGGCTTTCTACTATCTTTTGCAACTTTCCCACTGATTCAAGCTACACTGTCAAAATTGTTCTGGCGCAGAAAATGGCTCCCATTAAAAAAAATCCTGATCATTAACTATTCAGGATTACTTTATCTCTATTTAATCGGTCTGTTGTATAAATGCTTGATTTTATTCTTTTACCTTAAAGAAACGAATGTTCTTTACAGTGTGCTAGCAGTTTCCACATTGATTGATTTAAGTTGCGATATCTTACTTGTGTTCGTAGCTAGTTTGCTTACCTATAAGTTATTGCCACTCATTCATAAGCACAAACTAGCAAACCAACTCTTTATCTCCTAATAAAAGCCGCTATTTCAGCGATTGGAAAAGAATCGAACCATCGGCTTAAAATGGATACTGATTGATTGACTTAAAAAATCTTACAAAATTATGAAAGAAAATAAACCGAAGAAATTCGAAAATAGATAAACTATGTTCGAATCCTTCGGTTTATTTTTCCGTATTGACTTACTCTATCGTACGACAGACGTACGACAGAATATACAACAGAACGATCTGGTTACTTCATGAACCAGTTAGGCCCACAAATCATTAACAAGCTTATTATATATTTACTTGATCAACGTTGCCCCGAGGACTGTTTCAAAATGACGTAGTGCCCAGTCATGACCGACTGGATCAAAGCTAGCTACAGCATCTTCAAAAATAAACAGTTGATAGCCTAAATTATATGCATCAACAGCTGTGTGCAACACACAAATGTCCGTACATACGCCAGTCAAATAGAGTTCAGTGACCCCCCGCTCACGGAGCCGAATATCTAGATCTGTTCCACTAAAAGCAGAGTAATGCCGCTTATCGATCCAATAGACATTGGCTTGTTCTTGAGCTCTTTCGTAAACAGCTTGTAGCGAACCATAAAGGGCACGACCATTGGTGCCAATCACGTTATGCGGAGGAAATAGTTTATTTTCAGGATGGAAGTTATCCGATGGGTCATGCGCATCAATCGCAAACACCACAAAGTCTCCCTCTTCGATAAACTTTTTCGTGTGAGTCGTCACTGCTTGTTCAATCACTTGCCCAGCTTTACCTGTCGTTAATTTCCCGTCATCTGCCACAAAATCATACGTGTAATCAATCGAGATCAATGCTTTCATTAATGGGCTCCTTATACAAGATGTTTGACAAATTCGATTACCATCTCAGCAGAACGTTTCCCTGCATCTTCAATAAACTCATCAAAGGTTTGTGTCGCTGCATGATCAGCAGTATCACTCATCGCACGAACGATCAAGAAAGGAATATTGAACTGACGAGCCGTTTGTCCAACAGCCGCTCCTTCCATTTCACAAGCCAACGCATCTGGAAAGTTTGTTAAAATCTCTTCTACTTTTTCGGAAGAATCAACAAACGTATCTCCAGTAACGATCAAGCCTTCTTTCACATTCAGATCTATCGCTTTGGCTGCTCTTGCCATCTCTGTGCGAAGATACGTACTTGCTTCATAATAAAGCGGCATCCCTGGTATTTGTCCTGGCTTATAGCCAAATCCGGTTGCATCTGCATCAAAATAAGCTACTTTATCAGAGATTACGATATCGCCTACTTGTAGCCCTTGTCCGATACCACCCGCTGAACCTGTATTGATGACCATATTTACACCATATTGTTGGATCAACAAACTAGTCGTGACTGATGCCAAAACTTTACCGATCCCTGAACGAACCACAATTACTTCATGTCTTCCTAAAGAACCTGAAATGAACAATGCTCCTGCTCGTTCCCATGACAAGGGTTCACTTAGCTTTTCTCTTAAAATTTTGATTTCTTCTTCCATTGCACCGATAATACCGATTTTCATAGCTTTTTCCTTCTTTCTAAATAAATGCGACCGCAAAAAATACGACACACAATAATAGAATAACAATAATCAAGGATTTCATCAAAAATGAATTCCACTTCGTCGTTTTTTCACGTTCACCGATTCTTGTTTTTGTGATAGGTTTGTTCCGTTTTTGTTCCTTTCGATAAAAACTAGCAATTTTCTTTTCTTCTTGCTGATAAGCAGCCTCTTCTTTTCTTTGCCGTTTTAATGACTCTTGGGCTTGCGCCTGCTGTCGTTTACGTAATTCACTTCTCGTAATCAGCGGTCCTTTGGCCATCAGCCGATCCCTCTACTTTCCTTTAATCAATAGCTCCCAATATTGGATCGCATACATGGTTTTCGCATCACAGATCAGTTGATCATCTATTGCTTGTTTAGCTTCTGCGAAAGTCAGTGCATATAATTCAAGCACCTTATCTTCATCTTGAGCCAACGGATTCTCTACTTTCTGTAAATCAATCGCATGATAAATATGCATGATCTCATTTGCAAATCCTGGTGAAAGATACATAGATGAAACATGTTTGAGCTTTCCTGCCCGATACCCAGTCTCTTCTTCCAGTTCTCTTGCAGCGGTACGTTCCGGTGTTTGGCTTTCTTCTGGATCGATTTTCCCAGCAGGGATCTCCAAAATCACTTTTTCTAATGGTTTCCGAAACTGTTTCACTAATAATAAACGATCCTGATCATCAAATGCGATGATCCCTACACCACCCGGATGAAACACTAATTCACGTTTGGCAAGTTTCCCATCTGGCAGGCGGACGTCATCTACTGCAACATCGATGATTGCTCCGTGATAGATTTCTTTTCGTTCGATCGTTTTTTCTTCAAATTGCTCATATTCAAGCATCTTTCTCCCACTTTCTTTGTAATAATACCCGCTTTTCGTTTACTTTTCAATTTTTCTAGAGTTTTCTTTTAGTTTACCATAACTAAACCTTAGAAATTCTCTAAATCTACAAAATCCTCCTTTAGTCCCATACTCTTTCTTAGGTTGAGTGTGCTAAAATAAGGGTGGAAATGAGAACAACGCTTCATTACTTAAAATGGATGGAATATATATGGAGGGCTTATTATGCGAAAATTAAATTGGCGATGGATCTTAGGTCTATTGTTGGTGTTTCTTTTGATTCGTCAAGGTCACTTTTCTTTAGTAACAGTCATTTTGATTATCGGCGCAGCTTTAGTGATTTGGGGAATCTTTGGCTCTGGCAAGAAAAAATCAGCAAAAAATGAAATGCCCGATTTATCTGATGAACTTGAATCACATTATACAAAAAGCGGGATGACACCTAGTGAGATTACTTTCTTTAGACAGACAATGAATCAAACGAAAGTCGAAATTGAACAATTGCAACAAAACATGCAACAAACAGCCAAACTAAAAGCTGTCGATCTTCGTCACGATACAGTGAAGGCGGCCAAAGCACTCTTCAAAGCATTGGTGAAAGAGCCCAACCGATTACACGAAGCAAGTCAATTTCTTTATACTCACTTACCAAACTTAGTCGATTTGACCAATAAATATATTGAGATCAATGACCATGAAATCAAAAACAAACAGACTTATGAAAAGCTCGAAGAAAGTTCACAAATCATTGATCAACTAGCACATCTGATTGCTCAAGACTATCAACAATTTGTCTCTGAAGATTTAGATGATCTAGATGTAGAAATATCAGTTGCGAAACAAAGCTTAAAACGAGAGAATCTATCTGATGATAACAATCAATCTCAATGATCGGTTAATAGAATCATAAAGGAGTGTTTTGTTTCTTAGACACTCCTTTTGCTTATCCTTTCTTTTGTTTATCCTTTATAATAGATGAATAAGATGAACAACTGTTTTTTTACAAAAATGATAACATTGAACCTATCGCATCACATTGAACCACGAGGAGGAGTTTTAAATGGATAATAAACCTAAAGAGGTAACACCTGTAAATGACACGTTAGATGATTTGTTAAATAATCCGTTCTCTACCCCAACAGATAAATTAACCCAAACACAACAGTCAGAAATCAATGCTTTGCAAGAACAACAAACCGCTGCACGCTTGATTGATAAACTACCTGCTGAACGACAAGAGCAAGCCAAAGAGCTAGCAGCTAAAATCGATGTTTCAGATGCACAGTCGGTGATCAGCTACGGTTCTGCTGCACAAACGAAGTTAAGTGAATTTTCACAATCCATGTTAAATCATGTACAGGCACAAGATATTGGTCCTGTCGGAGATTCATTGACTGAATTGATGTATCGTCTGCAAGAAGCAAATCCTGATGAATTACGAGCTGGCGAAGGCAATATTTTCCAACGGATGTTTGGCAAAGTAAAACAATCGATCTATGAAGTGACTGCAAAATATCAAAAGATCGGTGCCCAAATCGATAAAATCTCTGTTAAACTAGAAAAAGAAAAAGACGGGCTTTTAAAAGATAATTTGATGCTCGAACAACTCTATCAAAAAAACAAAGATTATTTTGATGCACTGAATATTTATATCGCAGCTGGCGAATTGAAGATGGAAGAACTTCAAACAACGATCATTCCTAAAGCAATGAAAAAAGCCGAAGAAACAGGCGATCAAATGGATGTTCAAATTGCAAATGATTATACTCAATTTCTAGATCGTTTAGACAAACGAACCCATGATTTACGTTTGGCAAGACAGATCACTATCCAGCAAGCACCACAGATCCGTTTAATCCAAAATACTAACCAAGCGTTAGCAGAAAAAATCCAAGCATCAATCGCAACAGCGATCCCTCTATGGAAAAACCAAGTAGTGATCGCCTTGACGTTACTTCGCCAAAAAGATGCGGTAACTGCCCAACGTCAAGTTTCTGAGACAACCAATGATCTATTGAAGAAAAATTCAGAAATGTTGAAAATCTCTGCTATTGAAACAGCAAAAGAAAATGAACGTGGGATCGTTGATATTGAAACCTTACAAACAACTCAAAATGATTTGATCGAAACGATCCAAGAAACATTACGCATCCAAAAAGAAGGAAAAGAAAAGCGTCGTCATGCAGAAGTCGAACTTGGTCATATGGAAGACGACTTGAAACAAAAATTACTCGATTTAACACAATAAGAATGATCTATATGGATCAATCAAAAAAGCTCTAGATTTTTGATGTTGGTGAAATTCGCCAACATCTTTTTTATGCTTTAAAAGGATAGAAAAGACACCCCGAAATCCTTCAAAATGAATTTGGCTAACCAATTCATCGAAGGACTCAAGATGTCTTACACTCGTCTTATCAAATTACGCTATAGGTTCTAAACCCAGGTCGTTTGAAAAGAACGAATCATCAATTTTGTTGATTCATTTTACTATGTTGGTACCCATAACCAAAGTAAATCACTAATCCAATCGCCATCACGATACCGAAGACGATCCATGTGACTGGTTGTAAACGAAGCATTAATACCAAGCATGTACCGATAGATATGATCGGTAATATCGGTACAAATGGCACTTTAAATTCACCGGCTTTTGGTTTACCAAACATTTTTCTTAGTTTAAGTAATCCTAAGCTGACTAACATCAAATAGGTCAACGCCATGATGTTTGTTAGTTCAGCGAGAATATTCAATGGGAAGAAACCAGCGAAAAATAAAGCCGCTACCCCAGCTACAAAAGTCGCCTTTCTAGGCGTCCGATGCTTTTCATCGATCTCTGTCATAAATTTAGGTAAAAGACCGTCTTTACTTACAGCAAACAATAACCGAGCTAGCGAATACATCATAGAAATCGTTACGGTCAAGAGCGTCAAAATGGCACCGACTGCAATCACAGCTCCGATTGTTCCATGACCAACGTAACGCATCGCAAAGGCAACTGGGTCACTGACCCCTAATTCAGTAAACGGAACAATCCCCGTTAAAATCAAGGTAACTACGATGTATAAAGCTGTGGCAATCAAGATCGAACCAATGATCCCTCGAGGAACGTCCTTTTGTGGCTCTTTCACTTCTTCGGCTGCCATTGCAACTGAATCAAATCCCAAGAAAGCGAAGAAGACTAGAGCTGCTCCATCTAAAACGCCTGAAAAACCAAATGGTGTAAATGGTTGCCAGTTTTCAGGTTTTACAAAGAAAATCCCTACAACGATAAATAATGCAATAATACCGAATTTCACAAAAACCATGATATTATTCAATCTTAATGCTTTTTTGGCTTCTAAAGAAACGATGTATGTCACAAATATGACAACGAACACTGCGATCAAATCGACATAGGTGCCATTGTCAGGATTATAACCACTGGTCAAGGCTTGTGGTAAATGGACTCCAAATCCTTCCAAGAACCCTTGAACATAACCAGACCAGCCGGAAGCAACCGACGAAACTGCTAATAGAAATTCGCCAATCAACAACCAACCTGTTAACCAGGCGGCAAATTCACCAAAAACAACATAAAGATACGCATACGGGCCACCAATGACTGGCACACGTGAGGCAAACTCAGCAAAGCTTAACCCCGATAAAATGACAACGATTGCAGCTAAAACGAATGAAAGTGACAGTGCTGGACCCGCATTTTGATTGGCCGCAACCCCTGTCACTACAAATATTCCTGTGCCGATAATTGCGCCAATTCCAAGCATAATTAAATCGGACGTTTTCAGATCTTTCTTCATCCCACTTGTGTGGTTGAGATTGATTTCTTTCTTACGAAACAAATCCATGGCAGTACCTCCCTATTTTAGGTTGGAAAACGGCCATTAAGCCGTTTTCATATACCCTAAAATGATACCACCTAAAATGACTAAAAGGCAACCGACAATAACGTAAACAAGTTCTTTTTTCGTTTTCTTTTCTCCCAAAATGAAAATACCACCTAAAGTTGAGATGATAATCCCCATCTGTGATAATGAAAATCCAACAGCTAAACCAAGTGATTTAACAGTTAAGAGCATGCACACGTTCCCAATTCCCCATAGCAAACCACAAATCATGTTCTTCCAAACAAATTGATCCACTTTCACTTTACGAAAGGCAAAGAAACTTGCACCTAAGATCATTCCGATACTTTGAGGTAAGATGATTGACATCGCATCCAAGTTAGCCCAGTTCACAATGATCGTATAAACACCATAACCAATCGTTGAATAGATCAATGCTCTAAACCCTTTACCAAAATCAAGCATTTTATTGTCAGTATCAACTTTTCCTTCATCATCTTGGCGTGCTGTTAAATAGGCACCGCTAACAAGAAGTGCTAAAGCTAGGATACCGTATACATAATCTTTCGTTTGTGTCCATTCATGAAAGAAAACGGCTCCCGCAATCGTATTCAAAATTAATTGAAAACCAGTCGATAAAGGCAAACCAACAGAAACGCCCATAAATTTCATTCCATGGAACTGTCCGTTTTGACCAACACTCCAAGCTAACCCAGAGAGGAATCCAATCAAGAAAATCCATGGTGTGATTGTTGGGCTAACGATGAAAAAGACAACTAATGAAAAGATAAATGCACCAATCGTCATCCCTAATGTCTGTTGATTGGCATCGCCACCAATTTTCCCGCTTACTAAACCAATACTTCCCCATGCTACCATAGGGATTAATGCTATTAAAATTTCCATAACTAATCTCCTTTTATTTCACATGATATGAAACTTATCAGCGAAAACGTTCACAACACAAGAAGTTTTTTTCGATTCTAACTATTTTCTAACGTTTCTCATTATAGAAATTTAAGATTGGGAAAAACAGGGTCATCGTTGTTCCCTCTCCTACAATTGATTCAGCAAGTAGTTGGATCCCAAGTTTTTCAGCTAAGGATTTAGCCAAATAAAGCCCTAAACCAGTAGAATGTGTTTTACTCAATCGTCCATTAGAACCTGTGAATCCTTTGTCAAAAATCCGCGACAAGTCTTCTTTAGGAATACCGATGCCCGAGTCTTTGATGGCTAAAGAGATCCCTTGTTGGTTCTTTTCGATCGAAATAATGATTTCTCGATGGTCAGGTGTATATTTAATCGCATTGCTCAAAATTTGTTTGAATATAAAAGCTACCCACTTGGCATCTGTTAAAACTCTTTGATCTTCTCCAATAATCTCATACCGAAGATTTTTTTGAATAAAGTAATTCGCCTGACTGCGGATCACTGGCTGAATGATGCTTTTTAATTCATACTCTTGAATTAAATAATCTCTCGAAAAACTATCCAACCGAGCATAATAAAGAACTTGTTCTACATATTCATCGATTTTAGCTAGTTCGTTTTCTAGTAGGGTATATTTTTGATCATCAATATCGAATTCAATCGAACGCACCAAGAGTTCAGAGGCTGCTAAAGGCACCTTGATTTCATGGACCCACGAATCAATGTAATCTTTTTGATCCTGTTGGTTACTAATCGCCTCTTGCATGACTTCTTGGTGCTCACGGATCAATTGATTGATATAATCTTCGACTAATTTTTCTTCTTCTGTATGACCGCCACTCAAATAACTTTGTAGCGGAGATATTTGTTTGAGATCGGCAAGTTTTTCCCACCAATGACGTTTACTTAAATAACGGACAAGTAAATAAAAAAACAAAAATACGGCTTGAATAAGCGCCAGATAGCCAACCATCGTCCAGTCGACTAAAATATTAGGTGCTAACCACATGACAAAAATCGTTAGCAAGACAAAAAAGAGCCAGCCTAAGAGCAACGACCATTGATCCTTTAAGTATTTAAAGAAATTCATTATTTATTTTCATCCTTTCAGGGAACAATATAGCCCTGCCCGACTTTTGTTTCGATATATCCTTTGATCCCTGCTTGTTCGATTTTCCGACGTAAACGATTGATATTGACTGTCAATGTATTGTCATCAACAAACCGCTCATCATCCCATAATGCTCTCAATAACTTTTCTCTGCTAAGGATTTTCCCATGTTGCTTCATCAAGATAAATAGTAATCGATATTCGTTCTTACTTAAATCGATGATTTCACCGTTGATTTCCATACTCCCATTATCAACATTCAACGTGATCCCATTATGACTCATGACTTCACTCGACAGTTCCCCATAATTGTATGAACGTCGCAATAAAGCATTGATTTTGGCAATCAGCACATCAATTTGAAAAGGCTTGGTGACAAAATCATCTGCGCCCATATTCATCGCCATGATCATATCCATATTGGTATTTCGACTGGAGATGAAAATAATCGGCACTTTGGAGACTTCTCGAATTTTTTGACACCAGTAGTAGCCATCAAAGACCGGAAGATTGATATCTAATAAAACAAGTTGAGGTTCTTCTTTTTCAAAGTCTGCAAATACTTGATTAAAATCAGAGGTACCGAACGTTTCAAACTGCCACTTTTCCAGTTCTTCCATGATGAGTTGGCGGATGATTTCTTCATCTTCTACAACCATAATTTTTGCCATCTTGTTGTCCTCCTACTTCTTTCTTGCTATAACCATAACAAAGAAGGCCGAACGTGACAAGTAACCATATTTTCAACTATTTCTCTCTCCGTACGCCTTACATCTGAAACGATGGGTTTATTCCTCAATATTTAGTCAGGTAGTTGATTCTTTCATCGCAAATATTTTGACTATTCTTAAACTTTTGAAGGGCTCTTTATTTCTTTCCGTCCAAAAAACAAAAAAGTTTGTAAATAAAGCAATGAACTTCCTCCGACTAAAACCACATAAATAGGTCCCAGGAAGAATAAAAAAAGCAGTAGTAGCAGGGTTCCCCCTAAATGTAAGAGAGCGTTTTTCCATTGATAAAAAAATAAAATAAAAGCAGTAAAAAGAGGGACTTCGTTTGCTCTCTCTAGTTGGAGCAACATACGGTAGCTAACCATCACGATACTTAAAAAAAGGATACTTAACGAAGCATACATCAATATCAATCCCCATGCTCCGCCCCAGTAAAGAAAAATACGACTATCAATCAGTAAAAGCAATAAATAGAAACTGACTATGAGGTCTTGCTTACGATAGGTCAAAAAATTATGACGAAGTTCTTGCCAAAACAACGTATGGATCTTTTTCTCTTCGTTTTTGTGGTAGTGATAAATGGTAGACATAACCGTACGACTAGCACTGCCGATTGTCAACAGCGGTAAGCTAGTTAATAGCCATAAGGATTGCAAAATAAGCAATGACGGAATCCATTCAATGACTGTCAAAAAATGCTGGTTGATTTTTTCACTATGAATTTTATTCATTTAGCCTTTTGACCCTCCTGTCAAATCCATTCCTTCAATAAAGTAACGTTGCGCAAAGAAGAACATCAAAATCGTTGGGATCAAAACAAGTGTGGCTCCTGCCATCAAATAATTCCATTGAGTCGTCGCCTGATTTTGGAAAACTTGCAACCCAATCTGTAAAGTATACTTCTCTTGATCTTGGATGTATAATAACGGCCCTAAAAAATCGTTCCAAGCCGCATTGAATGAATTGATTGCAATCGTGATTAACGCTGGTTTAGTCAGCGGCAGCATCAGACGGCTCCAAATATAGAAATGATTTGCTCCATCGATTTCTGCCGCTTCAATTAATTCATCATTGATGGATAAATAAAATTGACGCATCAAAAATATATTAAATGCATTGCCGAAGAATGATGGAACGATCAATGGTAAATAAGTTCCTACCCAGCCTATTTTTGAGAATAGAACATATTGGGGGATCATGGTCACAAAACCTGGAATCATCATCGTAGAAAGGACTAAAGCAAACATTAGCTTTTTTCCTGGAAAATCTAATTTCGCAAACCCATAAGCAATGAAGGAATTCGAGAGAACATTGCCAAATACCACTAAGACTGTGATCAATAAAGTATTCCTTGCATAACGCCAGAATGGGAAAGCAGTAATTGTATCCAGATAGTTTTGCCAAACAATTTTTTCTGGAAAAAAAGTTGGAGGATAACGTACGATCTCTTCCATTGGTTTTAAAGAAGTAAATACCATCCACAATAATGGTGTGATCAATACGATTCCGATAGCCGTCATGAGGAGATAACTAACGATTTTTTTGGTTTGGCGGTTAACACTTGTTCTTTTGAAATATTCCATCATTTGCCATCACCTCCAGAGTAATAGACCCATCTAGGTGCCAGTTTCAAATTAATAAAAGTCAATACTAACACGATCAAAAATAGGATCATTGACATCGCCATTGCGTACCCCATGTCGAATGCGACAAAAGCTTTATTCCACATGTGAAGATTATAAAATAGTAAAGAGTTAGCTGGTCCACCTGTTCCATTTTTAGTCATCACATAAGCCTCTTGAAAAATTTGAAAAGAACCAATCGTTGAAGTAATCACATCGTAAAAGATAATCGGTGTGATCAATGGCAACGTGATATTTTTAAATTTCCCCCATACGCCAGCACCATCAATCGCTGCTGATTCGTATAAAGAGCGTGGAACGTTTTGCAAAGTCGCTAAATAAAGCAACATTGCTCCGCCAGAACTCCAGATTTTCATTAAAATCAAAGCTGGCTTTGTCCAGTTAGGATCAAACAACCAGGCTGGTCCAGAAATATTGAACCAACCTAGAAACGTATTGATCAACCCGGCAGAAGGTGAAAGCAGCTGCATCCATAAAATATAAACAGCAACACCAGATAGGACTGCAGGTAAATAAAACATCGTTCGGAAAATACTGATACCTCTGATCTTTTGATTTAAAATCGTTGCTAGAAATACGCTAAATATTGTGGTTAAAGGAACATTGAATAGGACGAAATACACTGTATTGTATAATGATTTCCAAAAAAGATCATCGTGTAGAAACATCCGTCTAAAATTAGCTAATCCAATGAAATTCATTTTAGAAGTCAAATTATAATCAGTGAAACTTCCGATAACAGAAAAAAGCATGGGCCCTAACATAAAGACGACAAAGCCAATAATAAAAGGCGAGATAAATAAATAGGCCCATCTTGCCTCTTTTTTCTTTCGGATTGATAAACGCTTCATTTTCTTGCCTCCTTTTTTCTTTCAATTAGTCAACAGTTGATTAGTTATTTTGTTTTACTAGATTCTCCACCGCTTTTTGAGCATCAGCTAAACCTTCTTTTGGTGTTTTTGTTCCTAAGAGAATTTGATCGATTTGTTCGTTCACTAGTGTCGTATAATCTGGTGCTGCTAATGGGACAGGTGTAATGACCGTATTTTTGAAATTCTCATCAGCCATTTGATAGATCATTCGTCCCTTGTCACTTAGCTGTTCATTCTTCACTAAGTTCTCATTGGCTGTTTTACTTGCCATGATATCAAAACTCTTTTCGCCAAATTTTTCTTGAACTTCTGGTGAAGAAAGATACTTGATAAAGTCATAAGAAGCTTCTGGATCTTTTGCCCCATAAGGTACTTCGAGTACAAAGCCGCCGCCCCATGACCAATGACCAGAACCTTTTTCTTTTTCTGGAAGCGGAATGACACCAAAATCAAAATCTTCTGGAGCATTTTCCATCAAGCTCGAATAATAATTGATATTTTGGGCACGCATTGCGACTAAACCTGAGATGAATGGATCAGAAACACCTGAGCCAAATTCTGCCTCTAATTTATTGATCGTATCTTTCCCATAATAGTCTTGCCAATCTTGGATCCACTCTAATGCTTCAACTTTATTCTTCGTATCGATTTTGATTTTGCCGTCTTGATCAAACCAGCTTGTCCCATTATCTGCATTTAATGCCCAGACATCTGCCCCTAAATTCCATAAAGGATAAAATCCAATTCGTGTGAATTCTTTTTTATCTTTTTTATCCAATTGATGGGCGGTTTTTTCTAATTCATCCCATGTAGTTGGTAAATCTTTTTCAGCGATTCCTGCTTCTTTAAATAATTTTTTATTATAAAAAATAACTTGAGTATCTGTGTTGAACGGAATCGCATATGGATCACCTTTGTACTCCACTGTATCCCACAATTGTGGATAAAAATCTTTTGAGGTCTCTTCATCTACATATTTAGATAAGTTTGTGGCCTGTTGCGCTTCAGCTCTTTGAGCAACTGAATTGATATCTTGAACAATCACGTCTGGTGCATTCCCCGCTGTAATCGCTGACAATGATTTGGTCCAAATATCCCCCCACGGTTGGTATTTATAATTTACTTGGATCTTATCTTGTGATTGATTGTAATCGTCAATGATCTCTTCGATCACTTCTTTACGTGCTCCTGATCCCCAAAATGACCAGAAATCAATAGTTTTCTTCCCGTCACTTGTTTTTTCAGATGAACTAGCTGCGTTTGACTTTGCACTACTTGAACCACAACCTCCCAACAAAAATAATGCTGTACTTGCCAGCACCCCAGTAACTAACAACTTTTTCATTTTATCCCTCCATTTTTTAATAAAAAGGTTATCTTTCGCCATTTGCAACCGATAACATTTTAATATAACGATATCATTTTAATCAGAAAATAACAATTTATTAGGCGTGTCTACTCATATATCAGATTAAATCTGTCACCGTACTTTTTCTAAGCATTTCCTTTGTGTTTTCTCATTTTAAAGCGCAGAATGTAAATGTATTAATAAAAGATTAGGAGGAATTTTTGATGTTCAGACACCAAAAGGAACTACAGTTTGAAGCAAAACCAGATCGTCCGAATCCGTTAATCGCAAAATATTTACAAGAGCTTATCGGTGGACAATACGGAGAAATGAGTGTGGCAATGCAATACTTGTTTCAAGGTTGGAGCTGTCGAGGAGAAGAAAAATATAAAGACATGTTAATGGATATCGCAACAGAAGAACTTGGACATGTCGAAATGTTAGCAACGATGGTCGCACGATTATTAGAAGATGCGCCAGTTGAAGACCAAGAAGAAGCAATGAAAAAAGATCCTACGATCGGTGCAATCATCTCTGGTATGAATCCTCAACATGCAATTGTTGCTGGCTTAGGACCACGCCCTGCTGATAGTGTTGGCAATCCTTGGAGCGGCGGTTATATCGTTGCAAGTGGAAACTTGTTAGCTGATTTCCGTGCCAATCTAAATGCTGAATCTCAAGGACGGTTACAAGTCGCTCGTATCTATGAAATGATCGATGACCGTGGCGTCAAAGATTTACTGGCAGTCTTGCTTGCAAGAGATAGTTATCATCAAAACTTATGGGCAAGTGCCGTGAAAGAATTAGAAGAAAATGAAGGCTCCATTCTTGTACCAAGTACGTTCAATCGTGAAAACGAACGAAAAGATATCGCCTATGACTTTTATAATTTCTCAGAAGGTGATGAAAGTAGTAAAGGCTCTTGGGCAAGTGGCGAAGCCTTAGATGGTGAAGGCGAATACCAATGGTTAGCAGAACCAAAAATTGAAGGTGATAAACCAAAATTACAACGGGTTACACCAAAAATGTATGGAACACCGCCAAGTAAAAAATAAAACATGCAAAAGTGGTTATGTCCAACATCCTTTGGGTCCTTACCACTCAACAGAATAAAAATAAGAATGATCGACCTGCAAGCCATTGCTGTCCTACTAAAGACAGTAGAAATGCTTGCTGGTCGATCATTTTTTAGCTTCTATTGGCATTTATAAGCTAAGAATAGCTTAGGACTCGTCACCATCATTTTTAGGACCGATAGAAAATTCTACCGGTCCTGTTTTTTACAAAAAGTAGTTATCTAAAGGTACTTACTTCTTCCTTAGATAGAAAAATCGTTTAAACTGTCACTACCTCAACATCAATATTTCCTCTTGTCGCTTTTGAATAAGGGCAGTAATCATGGGCATCTTCCGCTAATTGCTTGGCTTGTTCCTCGCTCACATCGTCAACATGTACTTCTAAGACCACACCGATTTTATAACCACCCTCATCAAGTGTGTAAAGTGAAACCCGTGCTTTAACTGTGGAGTCTACGGACAAATTAGCTTCTTTGATCATATGTTGCAGTGCACCATTGAAACATGAGGCATAGCCCGCAGCAAATAGTTGTTCCGGATTTGTTCCTTCAGCATGGATGCCTGGAGGAGTGATCTTCATTTGCATCGAACCATTTGGTGCTGCTACTTCGCCTTCTCGTCCGCCATGATTGATCATCGCTGTTTCGTATAATTTTTTCATTGTACTGCTCCTTTCGATATGACACTTCGTCTATTACCAGTGTAAGCATATCCAGCGATTTGTTCAAAAATTCTGCTCCTAGATTCATACTGCAACGGTTGAGGACTTCTTGATTAACATGAGCATTTTAGTTTATTTTCTCATGAAAGTTACTTATTCAAAAACAAGGATGCCATCTTCAATGATTTTTCCAAAAAAGAGAAAAATACCACTCGTAAATAATAAAGTCATGTTTGTTCCCAAATAAATAGCTAATTTCTCTACACAATTTTTGATATGATTGATTCTAAGATAAAGAAAAACTAAAAAATTAACACCATAAACTAATATAGTCAAAAAAATTACTATGTTCGCAACCATTTTTACTTTTCATTTCCCTTCGCTTCCTTAGTATCCACTATCAGTGGTTCAACATTTGAGTATTTCTTTAAATGTTCCGCAAGTAGCTGTAAAACGTGTTGATTTTTTCCAACTTCATCATTTTCGATCTGGAGCACCAGTAATGGTTCATGCAAACTTGCTCGTAATAAAAACCAGCCATTCCCATATGGTTCTTTTAGATCGTAACGAATTCCTTCTTCATTTTCCGGATGAAATACCAGTCCCTCTTCGTTCAATTCGTTCGCTAACCCTTGAATAATTGTTGCCCCTTGTTTTTTCGGATCCTCTTCACTAAGCCTTAACCTAATTTCTTGTACTTCTTGTGGCTGTTTTAAGTCGTGGATAATCTCTTCCAACGTTTGTTCTGTTTGTTTCAGTTCTGGCAAAAGCATCAAAATTTTTGCAATGACATAGGCACCATCATCCAAAAAGTAATTTTCCTTGAATGCTGCATGCCCACTTGTTTCAATCGCTAATGGAACATCGATTCCTTCTTTATTGCATGCAATTGCACGATTGATGACATTACGATAACCTGAAATGTAACGATCTTGTTTGCCACCTTTTTCTTCAATAAACGTTTCTAGGTGATTAGACGTTGGTGAATTAGTTACGATCGTCGCTCCAGGGTATTCTTTTAACACGATCGTACTTAATAAGGCGATCAAATTGTTACGATTGATCACTTGACCACTTGCACTGACTACTGCCGAACGGTCAACATCCGTATCAAAGATCACTCCTAAATCGGCTTGATTTTCCAAAACAGCTTGCTTGATACTTGCCATGGCTTCAGCATTATCTGGATTCGGGATATGGTTCGGAAAATGACCATCGGGGTCTAAAAATTGCGAACCTGTCGTATCTGCCCCTAATCGTTGTAGTACTTTTTCAGCAAAAAAACCACCGGAGCCATTTCCTGCATCTACGATGATCCGCCAGCCAGCTAACGGTTTTGTGTCAGACATTCCTTTCTTTCTAATACCATTTTTGATTTTTTGAACTAAGTCTTCTGCATAAGGTGTTAACAGATCGGCTTTTTGGACTGTCCCCTTATGATTGGTTTTATTTGGTGTTGTTTCTGATAAAATAAATGCGATATCTTCTTTTTCTGCGCCGCCATTAGCTGTAAAAAACTTCATGCCGTTAAAGTAAAACGGCAAATGACTAGCTGTTAGCATCACACTTGCATCACACTGGAATTGAGAAAACTGAGTAGCCATAAACATCGCCGGTGTCGTAGCTAACTCAAAATCAAGAACATTTATGCCTTGTTCGATTAATCCGTCAATCAGCGCTTTTTCTAACGTTGGACCACTGATTCGACTATCCCGCCCCACTCCTACCGTTAATTTACCTTCTTGATATTTGCGTGGATGATCCCTTTTTAACCAATTAACCAAGCCACAACTTATTTTTTGGATTTCAGCTGGTGTCAAATTAGCTGAATGTGTTTCCGTCGTCATGGCAATCCCTCGAATATCAGATCCGTTTTGTAGCGCTTTCAACAAAGACATAAATCATTCTCCCTTCTTTTATTCCCTCATTCTTTCTAATTTTTCTGCAAAATCTTGTGCTTCTTCTTCCGAACGGCAAATCACAATAAATGTATCCACTCCAGCAATCGTTGCAACAACTTCTGGATAAGCGACTTCATCTAGCCAATTGGTTACGACATCCGCCCCATCTTTTTCTGTTAGCACCACGATCATAAATTGAACAACTTGTATTTTCAAAACTTCTCTTTTAACAGCTGCTTGTAGTCGTTCTTCATGTAACGTTTCAGCAGGCTGACTGAATAGATTGTAACGAACTTGCTTATTTTCATCCGTAGACTTCACTAACTTCAGCTCACGGATATCACGCGAAATAGTTGCTTGAGTGGCTGTCACCCCTGCGTCTTGAAGACAAAGCAATAGTTCTTCTTGTGTGCTGATTGGCTTTTCTGTGATGATCTGACGAATCAATGCTTGTCGTTGGATTTTTTTCATAGCGGACACCTCTTGTCTTTGATTATAGCAAAAAAATAATCGTTTTTCTGCCTTTTTTGGTATTTTTTACTTTTATTTTTTTAGTTGATTTTTTGGCGCAATCTTGACACGCAAAATCGTTCTCAGTTTTTCTGGGTTGGCTCTGCGCGGATCCCCTAAATAAATTTCTTTATGTTCTTTAGCTATCCGTTGATACCCCTGCTCTTCGATAAACGTTGTTAATTTTTCAAAGGTTTGTGGCTCATCCTCATATGGTCCTACATGAAGCATCTGAGCGACTAATCCTTCATCCATGCTACTAAATACTACTTGGTCGAACAAATCATTGGGAATTTTGTCCGCTACACGTAGTAGAGCCTCATGTGCAACTTCTTTCGTCACAAATTCAGGTTGTTTGATCATGATCTGATAAGCAAAATGACTCTTCTTCATTACTTTTTCTTGCAAATAAGCTTCTTGTAATCCCCAATGTCCTTCTAATGGATAAACAGTGTAGGGAAGATAGTTAGGAATCTGCCAATTTTTCTTTGGGGCCATTCGGATCGCATAACTAACAGCATATAAAGCTGCCACTCGTCGCTGAAAATCGTCTTCATTTGGATCCCCTACTCCTTTTATGCTAAAAAAATTCTGTGGAGATAACGTTAAGATCTGTGGTTTTTTTTTACTACTATAACCTGGTTCCGTTTTTTTCCAATCAATCGTAGCCATTTTTTCCTCCTGCGATGATTTATTCTCTACTATCATAACTCTTTTCAAAAGACTTGGCTAACCTGGTTGACACTTTTTTTACCTCTATGCTAGAATAAGCGATGGAAATAAATCGTACAGATAACACGTATATTACGTGTCGAGAGAGAGGCGGTTTCTATTTTTATAATAGAAATCACTCTCTTTTTTTACGAAATTTTTTGAGGTGAGGACATGACAAAACAAAAACAATTACTCTTAGTACCTGCAGTCATCGCAACCGGCATGATGTCTTTTGCGGGAGTGTTGATCGAAACAGCAATGAACGTCACATTTCCAACGTTGATCAACCAGTTTCAATTAACGACTGCACAAGTTCAATGGGTGACAACGATTTACCTGCTGATGATCTCGATCATCGTGCCATTATCAACTTATTTAACACGAAATTTCAGCCTTAGAAGTCTCTTTTTACTTTCAAACCTGCTTTTTTTAGCAGGAATCATTGTTGACTTCTTTTCTCCGACTTTCTTCATTTTATTACTTGGTCGGCTTTTACAAGGGGCAGCTACCGGGATTGCTTTACCACTAATGTTCCATATTATTTTGACCTTTGCGCCTATGAACCGCCGCGGAGCGATGATGGGGGTGGGAACACTGACCACAGCAATTGCTCCGGCTATCGGGCCAACATATGGGGGAATCTTAACTTCAAATTTCACTTGGAATCATATCTTTCTTTTCTTGATTCCTATTTTGATTCTTTCTCTTGGCATCGGCTTAGTTGCTATTCCTTCAATGCCCGTTCAAAAAAGTGGACGTTTGGATGTGTTGAGTGTATTTAGTTTGTGTTTATTATTTAGCGGTAGCTTAACGTTTTTGAGTATGCTAGGACAACCGCTTAGTTGGTTTGCGTTACTAATAGCGATTATTGGTGGGATCCTTTTTTATCAACGAACAAAAAAAGCCGATTATCCATTGATCCAACTAACCATTTTTTCTAATAAAACATTTCGTTTATTCTTATTTAGCTTTTTAATCTACCAGTTCTTATTGCTAGGCGTTTCTTTTGTCTTACCAAATTTTGTTCAGATTGTTCAAGGAAACAGCCCTTTCATCGCTGGAATCGCCATGTTGCCAGGAGCTACGATTGGCGCTGTATTATCGCCTTTTTCTGGAAAACTGCTTGATCAACACGGTCCCAAAAAACCGATTTTTGCCGGATTACTCCTTGCTCTTGTTGGTTGGTCCGCACTAGTCTTTCTTCTAGGACATGTTTCATTGCTATTGTTGATTACTTGCCACGTGATCTATATGATAGGGATTGGTTTGTCTTATAGCAATATGATGACCACTGGGATGAATGCTTTAACGGATGACTATCAAAGTGATGGCAATGCTGTTTTTAACACCTTACAACAATTTTCTGGTGCCGTTGCTACTTCATTAGTGGCAATCATTATCAACCTTATTCAAGCGCATGCTGATTTGAGCTATAAAGTCGCCACGACATTCGGTTCACAAGTTGCTTTAGGTGTATTACTTCTTCTATTAGTTATCAGCTTTATCTTATTTATTCGTTATAGTTTAACTACAAAACATTCATGATTGATTGAAACGGCAGTCGTTTGCAACTGCCGTTTTTTTGTGCAAAAATACAATTTGTAAGTAAAGGAGGAATCAAACATGGAAAAAATCGCCATTATCGGTGGTGGAATCATCGGTATGACATTAGCCAATTATGTAGATACCACAAAATACAGCATCACCTTATTTGACTATGGAATTGGTCAGGCAACCAAAGCAAGTGCGGGAATCATTTCTCCATGGTTATCCAAAAGAAGAAATAAAACATGGTATCGTTTAGCCAAAGACGGTGCGGCATTTTTCCCAAAATTAGTGCAAGATTTCGCACTTGATCCGACCATTTATGCTCGTTCCGGTACACTCTTGCTTCGACAAAAAGAACAATTAGCAGAATTACTTGATCTTGCAGAAGAACGAAAAAAAGAGGCACCTGAGATCGGAGAAATCCATTTATTAAAAGCGGATCAAACAGCTGATTTACTTCCTTTATTAAAACCGACCCCCTCTTTATTCATCACTGGTGGTGGCCGTTTAGACGGAAAAGCTTACCTTCATTATTTAACGGCACGCTTGAAAAGGGCTGGTGTAACAGTAATAAACGATAAGATTCGCCTACAAAAAAGGAATGATGATTGGCTGATCCTCGGAGAATTTGATGAAGAACCGTTTGACCGGGTCATTTTGACTCCTGGTCCTTCCTTGAAGCCTTTATTGGAACCATTAGGCTATCAGGTCGATCTTCGTCCTCAAAAAGGGCAGTTGATCGCTTTTACTACTCATCAGCTCCAAAGCCAAAAATGGCCTGTTGCCATGCTAGATGGAGAAGCAGACCTCATTCCCTTCAATGACGGAAAAATCTTATTAGGCGCTACACATGAAAATGAACAAGGATGGGATCTGACTCCTACTAATGAAGCATTTTTACAGTTGACTGAACAGACAAAAGCTTTTTTTGTACAACCAGAAAAATTACTTTCACAGCCTTATCAGTTACAAGTAGGAACGAGGGCATATACGTCTGATTTTGCTCCGTTTTTTGGTCCTTTATTCGATGAACCAAATCTGATCGTCGCAAGTGGACTCGGTTCTTCTGGTTTAACGACTGGTCCTTATATCGGTTATCTCTTAGCTGAATTTATAAACACTGGTACGTGGCATGGAACGGACTATCAAAAAGATCTCCATAACTACATCAAGAAAACCTAAGATGAACAAAGAGATAACTATTTCATTCATTTATTTTTCGTCATTACTGTCTCATCCCTAAACAGCAAAAAAACCAAGAAATCGAATGACACGATTTCTTGGTTTTGTCTTTTTATTAGTATTCAATAATCGACTTAGTACCAGCCGTTTGCTAACCAGAATGCTTGAGCAGCATCCCATGAGCCATAACGTGATGATACATATTGATCAGCTACGCGTTCTTGGTTTGCAGCAGAATAGTCACCATTTAAGTATGATGCATCTAATTGGTAACGTCCGATGTAACGGCCGTTAGTTGCTGTGTAAGAACCGCCTGATTCTTTATTCGCAATCCATTCTTTTGCAGAACTTGAATTGCTTGGAGCTGTTGCTGTTTGAGCAGCTGGAGCAGCAGGTGTTACTTCAACTGTTTTAACTGGAGCAACATATGTATGTTCTTCCGTTACTGTTTCAGTTGTTTTTGGTGCTTCGACTGTTTTTGCTGAAGCATCACTTGAAGTCGGGATCGTTAATTCTTCGCCAACATAGATGCGGTTGATGTCTTTGATACCATTTTTTTCAGCGATTGCATCGATCAATGAGTTATCTCCAACAAATTTTTGTGAGATTTTTGATAGTGAATCACCTGATTTAATTGTATAGACTTCGTCAGCATGAGCAGTTGTTCCTACAAACATTGCAGTTGCACCAGCAGCAAAAGTTGTTCCTAAAACGATCTTCTTAATTGAATTCATGTTTATCTCCTTTTTTTTCCATGTATTTATCAACGTCATTAACTTTATCATCTAGAAATATTTCATAGGTAAAAGAAATATGACATTTAATGACAAAATATCCTAATTTTTAACATTTGTAACATAACTCTGGACAAAAAAGTACGACTAAAGTCCTAGAACCCTTATATCATAAGAAAGAAACCGTTTTTTAACATTTTCTTATAAAGTTTAGAAAATCTTATATTTTGTAATATTTCTAGTATTTTTTTTTAACTTTTTTGATTTTTTTATTTAATTTATCCTTTTTTTTAGTAATTATGTGTCAAAACGACAAAAAATTGAGTAATTATTACAACCTTTACTAAAAAATTTTAGGATAAGTTTTTTAATATTTTTGAAATTTCTGGTATTTCTAGATTTTTTGCTAAAAAAAACCGATAGTATTCTATTTTTTGAACTGCTTCAATTATAAACAAGTCGAACATTCAGTGGATTATACTACTCTAAGTATTGAAATTTTCTAATACAGATTCTTTTTATTATTTAGTTATGATCCATTATTTTACTTTAATCAATAAAAAGACTAGAACAAACTAACTGTCCTAGTCTCTTTGTCGTACTACGCTTGTTTTAGCATAATACTCTATTTTTTTCTTATATAGAAGTGAAAGGAATCTTGTACATAAAATTTTCTCTTATTCGCTCGGAGCTGACCGCTTCTTTCATGTCCTCTTTTTTCGCTTCGTTTTCTTGGCTAACATTTCTTGCGCTTCTATAATTTCTGTGATCACTTCTTGGTCTTCTTCGCGTTGTTTCATTTGCTCTAAAGTTTCCAACCATTTTTCTGGTTCTTTTCTACCTAAACGCCCAATCGACCAAGCAGCGGTTGCTCGAATAACCGGTCGAACATCACTTAAGCAGCTTTCGATCTCAGGTAAAGCCGAAGTATCCCCAAGGTTTGCTAAAGCAATCAAAGCATTTCTTTGCAATGGTTTTTTCCCTCGCCATGAACCAGCTAAATGCCCAAACTGTTGTTTAAACTCTTTATTTGATAAAGAAAGCATTGGTTTTAATTTCGGATAGACTTCTTCTACTTTTGGTTCCATTTCTTCATGGAAATGGAAATCTTTCCCTTGATTATAAGGACAGACTAACTGACAGATATCGCACCCGTAAATGACATTTCGCATTTTTTTCCGATACTCATTTGGCATTAGCCCTTTGGTTTGGGTCTGATAAGATAAACATCTTTGTGCATTCATCCTGCCATCGCCTAACAAAGCTTTTGTCGGACAAGCTGTCACACAACGAGTACAATCACCACAGCCAAAAACACCTGGTTCATCAGGTTCAAATACGATATTGGTGACAATTTCTCCAAGATACACGAATGAACCGTATTCTTCTGTGATCAGCAACCCATTTCGACCAATAAATCCTAGTCCTGCTCTTTGTGCAACAGCCACATCTACTAATTCTCCAGTATCCACTTGTGGGGCAAACCGCCAAGCTTCTTCTTGTTGCCAGACACTTGCTCTGCTTTGGATAAAAGTAATCAATTGATTGAGACGGTCACGTAAAATATCATGGTAATCGATTCCCCAAGATGCCCGTGCAAATTGTCCTCTTTTTTCATCTTTTGGGACCTCTTCATGGATCTTGGTTGGATAAGCTAAAGCAATAGCGATAATCGATTGTGGGCGATCAAAAGTTTTTTCTAAATATAAACGTTCTTCAATCACTGGATGTTCAAATCCCGAAGTATGTCCAACGGCTTTTTGTTCTTCTAAAGACTCTTTTAAATAATCAAAGGGTTCTGCCGTCGTAAATCCGATTTTATCAATACCTAAACGTTTGCTTTCTTCAATGATTTCTTCTTTTAAGGTTTTTGTCATCTTTTCCACCTATTCAAATAATTGCTAGCGACTATAAATTCCGTAATAAAGCCGATCTCTTTTTAGCTGGACAAATTGGATCTGTTGATCTGCGATCTTTCGTTCTTCCATCCATCTTTTTCTAGTAGCAAAGATTTCCCAATAGTTGAGAGACAACCATTTTCTTTGGTTATCTAGCGCTTGAAAAAAGTTGAGCGATACTGGCTTAGTATGCAACAATTCATGCAATCGAACCTGTTCTACTGCAGAAAAAGTGGATAAATCTCTGGAATATAATGTTTCTTCGTAGAGATTCTTTTGCTGCGAGTAGGTAAATGTTTGTGGAATATCTCCTGGGCGGGCAATCAAAACCAAACGATTATAGAATGTATTCATTAGTTTACTATTTGCAATAAACGAACTTTTATAATAAGCCGATTGAATTTTTTCAATGACCCCTTCTGTCCCCATTGTGGAAAATAATGCTGGCCATGCCTTGATATTGATTTCATTATTTTGTTTCACTAATACTCCTGGAATAAATCCAACAGAAGAAATCGAGACAAAATAACCAATTCCAGTCTGTTCATCTAATGGCTGAAATTCATCAAAAAGCCATTTCCCCGGATAACGTTCTTCTACATCCGATTCACTTGGACTTGCTATGAATAATTTAGCCATTTCTGTTTCAAGAAATTGAAGGTCTTGATCTTTATCAGAGCTATCCTGTTGTTCGATCACTTTAAGGATTTCTTCTTTGATTAGTTGTTTATCTTTACGCGTAAAATTCATAGCTTTACCTTCCTTTCTTATCTTTAACTATAACGGAAAACAACAAAAAAAGGTATCCGAAACTAACAAAAAGCAGACGTTTTTTTTATTTTTTTACTTGCAAAATAAGTGAGCCTTCGCTTGATCTCCTTTCCACATAAATCAAGGTAAATGAATCCTCCTGCTTCTTGTTTTTTGAATCTTGATTTTTAGCATAAACAAGCCGAAGAAACCAAAATCTAACGAACTGATTTTGATCTCTTCGGCTGGCTATTTAGCACGCATTCTTTTCTAGTTTTTTGAATGAAAGCTATTTTGTACCATTTATTTTTCTTGTGTCAACCCATCATGGATCGTTCGGATATTCCAGTCCATCATCTTATAATAAGAATCTCCTGGTTTTCCTTCCTTATCGATAGAGTCTGTATATAATCGATCATAGATAGCTACTCCCGTTTCTTTCGCCACACGTTCCATGCTTCTCGGATCAACACTTGTTTCGACAAACAAAGCGGGTACTGCAGAGTCTCTTACTTGATTGATGATTCGTTTCATTTGTTCAGGAGTTCCCTGACTTTCTGTATTGATTTCCCAGATATAACTTGCTGGGATTCCATAAGCTTTGGAAAAATATTTGAAAGCTCCTTCACTCGTTACTAATAATCTTTTATCTTCAGGAATTGTTTGAAAGTTTGTTTTAGCTTTTTCATCCAATTCGCTCAACTTTTCAATATATTTTTTTGCGTTTTCTTCATAGACTGCTTTATTTTCAGCATCTTTTTCTGAAAAAATACGGGTAATTTCTTCTACATACTTCATCCCATTCGATAAATCTAACCAGGCATGAGGGTCAGCTTTACTCTTGGAAGTCCCACCTGATAAATAAATGGGTGTTACTTTTTTACTCACTGCAAAATAATCTTTCTCTTCTTTTTTATGTGTGGTTTCCATTAAATTTGTAAACCAGCCATTACCAGTTTCTAGATTTAGCCCATTATATAAAATCACATCGGCATCACTCGCTTTTTTGATGTCTTCTGGTAACACTTCATATTCATGAGGATCTGTTCCTACAGGCACGATACTATGAACAGCTACATGTTCCTTTCCTACTTCTTTTGCCATATCCGCTAAGATAGAGTTGGTTGCTACAACATTCAATGTTTCTTTAGTCGTTTCTTTATTAGCTTCCTGCTTTTCTTGACTGCCACAGCCCACTAACAAAAAGAAACTTGCGAACATTACCCAAAAAATCCGATAGTTATTGGTTTTCATCTCATTACTCCTTTTTTCAAATGATTTGTTTTACATGATCATTCTTTTTACTCGCTTTTTATGACCCGTTTATGAGCAAAAAAGATTCCCTTAGAAGGTGAAAAGCAAAATGCCAACAGAAAGAATAGCGCGCAAGCTAAAACGATGGTTGCACCGGAAGGCCAGTTATAGCTATAACTAAAAAATACCCCTAAGATTGCACTTAATACACCAACTGTTGATGAGATAGCAATCATTTTCACTAAACTATTCGTTAATAGATAAGCTGTAGCAGCTGGTGTGATCAACATCGCAATCACTAAGATCGTCCCTACTGTCTGTAAACTAACCACTGCGACTAACGTCAGGAAAAACATGAGCAAATAGTGGATCAAGGTAATATTTAGCCCATAAGCTTTAGCCATCATCGGATCAAAAGAAGTAATTTTGAGTTCTTTATAGAAAATGAACACAAACAATAACACAATACCGCTAACGATTGCCGTCATCTGCAGGTCGCTTTCTCTCACCGCTAACACATTTCCAAATAATATATGGTACAGATCCGTAGCACTTTGGGCAAAAGAAATCAAAATGACTCCTAATGCAAAGAATGAACTAAAGACGATACCGATTGCTGTATCATTTTTTAATCGACTTCGTTGGGTGACAAAACCAATGAGCCCTGCCGTCAACATGCCGAAGACCGTGGCACCTAAAATATAACTAAAGCCAAACATGTAAGAAATTGCTACTCCTGGTAAGACCGCATGTGAAATAGCATCTCCCATCAACGACATCCCTCGTAAGATGATAAAAGATCCGATCACCCCGGAAGCCAAACCAACGAGCATTGATGTGAACAATGCATATTGTAAAAACTGGTAGTTCATCATTCCTTCAATAAACGATTGGATCATTTTTCTTTTGCTCCTTTCACTAATTGCCCGATCACTTCACCATAAGCAATCTTCAGATTTTCTGAAGTAAATGTCGTTGCAACAGGTCCGGCAGCGATCAATTGCTGATTCAATAAAATCACTTCATCAAAATATTCTGTTACTTTGTACAAGTCGTGATGAACAATGATGATCGTTTTACCTGCTGCTTTTAATTCTTTCAATATTGAAAAAATTTTTTTCTCACTTACGGCATCAATCCCTACAAATGGCTCATCAAGAAAAATCCATTCTGCTTGTTGCGCCAATGCGCGGGCAATAAAAACACGTTGTAACTGTCCACCCGACAATTCGCTTATTTGTCGCTTCCCATACGAAGCCATACCGACTTTTTCTAATGCTTGCTGTGCTCGTTCTTTTTCTTTTTTTCCCGGACGTTGTCCCAACCTTAATGATGGATAAGTCCCCAATAAGACCACACCTAACACATCAATTGGAAAAGAGAGATCCAATTCATTTCGTTGTTCAACATAAGCGATTTTTTTACGTGCTTCTTTTAGCAATGAACCGCCAAAAGAAATTTCTCCAGATACTTTGGGAATCAAAGCCAGTATAGCTTTCATAAAAGTTGATTTTCCCGCACCATTTGGACCGATGATCCCAGTGATTTTTTTGGGTTGGATCATTACATCAACTTCGTTTAACGCTAACTTTCCTTGATAAGCAACGGTTAATTGCTGGATATTAATGATCGCTTCTGACACATTCTCCACTCCTTTTAGGTTTACCTAACTTTTTATTTAACTATAGTTTAACTAAAGACGAAAGCATTTTCAAGTATCCCGCATGATTTTTTTACAAGAAAGGCTCGCAATTTGTGAGAACTTTCTGTAAAATCACATCAAGAGTTTTAAAAGCAAATTGTCTTTATTGATCATTTATTTGTTATTAATGTCTATCATTTATTCGTATTTGCTTGTTTTACTCAAAAATGAAAGGAGTTTTAGTATGGAAGAAGAAAAATTAACTCGAAGCCTTAGTGCCCGTCACATTCAGATGATTGCACTAGGAGGAACGATCGGCGTAGGATTGTTTATGGGTGCTTCCTCAACCATTCGTTGGACAGGTCCCTCAGTAATGGTTGCCTATGCTGTCGCAGGTCTCTTTCTTTATTTGATCATGCGAGCACTTGGCGAAATGCTTTATGTCGATCCTTCAACGGGTTCTTTTGCGAATTATGCTAGTAATTATCTTCATCCTGTCGCTGGTTATTTAACTGCTTGGAGTAACATCTTTCAGTTTATTGTTGTCGGGATCAGTGAAGTCATTGCAGTCGGTGAATATATGAATTATTGGTGGCCTCATCTGCCAACAATCATTCCTGGGATTGTCGTCATTCTCTTTTTGATGCTTGCCAACTTAGCTTCTGTTAAAGCTTTTGGTGAACTAGAATTTTGGTTTTCAATGATTAAAGTCGGCACGATCGTTTTGATGATTCTGGTAGGGCTAGGTGTCATCTTATTTGGCTTAGGAAATCAAGGCCAAGCAGTCGGGATCTCTAATCTTTGGAAAAACGGCGGTTTCTTTACCGGCGGAGTAAAAGGTTTCTTTTTTGCGCTATCCATTGTTGTTGCATCTTATCAAGGAATCGAGCTGATCGGAATGGCCGCTGGAGAAGCTGCAAATCCGAAAAAAACGATCGTTGAAGCTGTTCAATCAACTATTGGACGAATCTTGATTTTTTACATTGGTGCTATTTTTATTATCGTTAGTATCTATCCATGGAATCAATTAGGCACAATAGGTTCCCCATTTGTTCAAACATTTTCTAAAATCGGGATCACATTTGCTGCCGGATTGATCAATTTCGTCGTCTTGACGGCTGCCTTATCTGGGTGTAATTCGGGTATTTTCAGTGCCAGTCGAATGATCTACACCTTAGCAATCAATGGAAAAATGTCGAGGAAATTTTTAAAACTAACCCGTCATGGCGTACCTTTTTATCCAGTCGTAGCGATTTCTAGCGGGATATTGATTGGCCTAGTTTTAAATTACCTGTTACCTTTGTTTGTGAATCATGCAGAAAATATTTTCGTTTTTGTCTATAGTTCCAGTATTTTACCGGGGATGGTTCCTTGGGTAGTTATCTTACTTAGTGAGATCCAATTTAAAAAACAACACCCAGAAGAAATGAGAGATCATCCATTTAAAATGCCATTATCACCTTATACCAATTATCTTACTTTATTATTTTTAGCCATTGTCTTGATTTTTATGTTTATCAATCAAGAAACAAGAATTCCATTGATTATTGGTCTCGTGTTTTTGTGCTACATGACGATTCATTATTTTCTACGTGAACGAAGACTGAAAAGTCGCTAATCTTCATCAAAAAAGCAGGGCTTCCCATCAAATGGGACCCTGCTTTTTATGGTCTAAAATAAAAAAATTTCTACGATTATTTATGTATCACTATCTTACTATTATCTATATCTTTTATTCAGTTCACGATGAACTTAAACAAACCATTTCAATTCAAAAAAATAAGCTAGTGTCCAATCAATTAATTGGTCGCTAGCTTATTTTTGCTGATCAAGGCATCTTGTCAGTGGCTTAATTCAATTTCAATACTTCTCCAGGACTGAAGAAATAGCTGTCCATCGTCATCCCATTCAATGATAAAAGCTTATCAACTGGTATCCCTGTACGTTCCGCAATCTGGTTGGGACCTTCTCCTTGTTGAACGACAGTAGTAGCAGCTTGTTCATTTGAAGTAGCACTTGCTGTCTGTCCTTCGGTTCCTTGGGTAGCTTGACTGGAAGATTGTGTCGTTGAGTCAGTCGTCTGAGAAACACTAGTTTCCGTTTCACTAGTTGTTTGACTGCTTGACGTTTCTGCTTGTACCGAAGCACTTGTTCGGAGATAGATATCAGAAATTTTAGCTACTTGTTCCGTATAATCTGCTGAAAGTTGGTTGATCCAATTTGCAAGATCTACGCCTTCTTTGGTTGGTGCTGCTTGATACGTTGCTTGTAATTTGCTGATCCCTTCATCAGAAATAGCTTGTAGCGCTCGAGCCTTTTGATTAGCAATCGCAGACAACCCCATCACACCGTTTTGATTGTTCTGAATCTCAGCTTGGTATTCTTCGATCAAACGAGGCGTTTGTTCTTCCAATTTCTTTGTATAATCTGTCATAATCGTTTGTAACTGATCCGTCAGTGTGCCTGTTTTCGATTCTTGAGTCGAACTTGCAGTTTCTTTATTTTTTGGTTTCGTTGTGGAAGAAGCTTTTTTTGTGGTAGTTTCGCTTGTTTTTGCGACCGAGCTTTCTGCACTCGAACTATTCTTTCCATGAAAATAAAGAGCTGTAACAGCACCTATAAGGACTAAGCAAACAGCAACAGCCGAACCAATTTTGATCAATCGGCGTTGCGTTTCTTTTTTCTGTTGTTGTCTACGAGCCATTCGGACATTGACTCTTTGCTCGTTTTCTTCGTTCATTACTTTCACCACCCATTAGTATATAAAATAGCGTTATCAATCCTACTTTAATCCCATTGTAGCAAATAATCATCATTCTGAACATTTTAAACTGTGTTATTTATAAACAAAACTCACCATTTTTGATGATTCCAGGATTCTCCATCGATTTCTCCTTGTAATTGGACTTTTCGTTCTGAAATTTCCAGTAAAAGTTTTTTTGTTTCATGCAACACAGCTTTTGTTTCATAATCTACCGATGTACTTAATTCTTCCAATTGTCGTACAAACCATTCTTCCGCCATTTTATTGCTCCTTTAATTCTTGTAAGATAAATGTGAGGTCTTCAATCTCTTCTTTTTCATTCTCTAAATAGTCGATTAAGAATGCTTGCTTGGTCTGATCTAGTTGTTGTAAAGAATGATTGCTGCTTAGTCGCTCAATAAACCAGTTTATTCGCTGGATCAAGGTCGGTTTGCCTACTAATGTCAGGTATTGTTGATACGCCACTAAACGCTCCCAACGCTTTTCTTCTGTTTGATACATGAATTGCGCCATCACAAATGGAGGTAAAAAAGTCATTTCAAACTTGTGGGCAATCCGCTGATACGGTCTTAATAATTCAGAAATGGTATATTCTTCTTTCCCGCCTGCTTGATATTCTTTTTCAGAAACGCCAGTTGTCACGACAACCCCTAATTCTTTGCCTCTAAGAATTTCGTCAGCATGTTCCAATACAGTGTCCTCCCATAGTTTTAAATGAGCTGGCGCACTATACCAATACAAAGGGAATTGGAAGATGATCCGGTCATGTGTTTTTAATAATTCAAGTTCTGTATCACGATCAATCGTCCAATCTGGATAATGTTTTTCCAAATGATGCCAAGTAACCGTTAAATTTTCAGTTGCTTCTTTAAAAAATTGTTGGTTCAATGATGTCTCAATCGTAGGATGACTAACGATAATCAAAGTTCTCATTTCTTGACTCCTCTTCATTCTTGCTATTTCCTAGTTTAGCACAGAACACAAAATGTCATTAGTCTCCTGCCTTATGGTTAGGTAGACCAGGAAACAATCTCTTGTTCTTCTAATTCTTTCTTCAAAGCACCTAATGAAAGGTTTTTGGACGCTTCATTTTTCATCCGTTTCCGATAATTTGTTGCTGTTTCTCCAGTTGTCTTTTTGAACATTCGGCTAAATACAACTAAACTATTAAAACCAACTTGATAAGCGATACACTCTACTGAATCATCAGTCAACGATAATAAAAATGCTGCTCGGTTGATTCGCACGCCAATCAAATATTCTTTGATACTCGTTCCTAATTGATTTTTAAAGACTCTTGATAGATGACTCCGGTTGACTGACAGTTGTCGAGCAATTTCCTCTACTGTTAAATTTTCTGGATAGTGTTCTTCAATATACTTCACTGTCTCGATTGCTAGTGGCGAAGAAACCTTTTGATTTCCCAAACCGATTTTCCCACCATCTTTTAGTAATACGGATAAAAAGCGATAAGTCAAAGCCGTCAATTCTAATTCATCTGCTAAACCGTCTTGTGAATAATGAAGACAGTCCAAAATAATATCTATATATGCCGAAATACCTGCAGAAACCATTGTATACTGATCTTCTTTGAATAAGGAACGTTCAATGATCTCTTTCGCTAATGGCCCTCCAAAAGACAACCAACAGTAGACCCAAGGCTCTTCACCATCTGCTAAATAAAAAGTAGAATCCCCTGGCCGGATCAAAAACAGATCCCCTTTTTGCAATTGATATTGCTGTTCTTTCACATGGTAAGTTCCTTTACCTTCCATCACGACATGTAACACATAATCTTGTCTGATTGCTGGACCGAAAGAATGATATGGCAAAGTTTTTGAAAATCCACAAAAGTCAAAATAACACCCTTTAGCTAATTCTTGACGTTCTTTTTTTAAAAATATTGCTTGCTCCATCGCTCTCACTCCTTTGTTTTTACTTTACTCTTCTTGTTCTACAACGTGCAACAAAAAGTTAAATATTAGTCACAAAAATATATTCATCAGGAAGCGTTTTCTTGATAAAGTCAATAGTAGAAAAAGAACTTTATTTATTTATTGTAACCGTTTAACTTTTTATTGTATATTTAACAAAGAAGGGATTAGATACTATGAAGAACAAAATGATACAACGGGTTTCTTATGCTTTAGGCGCATTCGGTCATGATACTTTTTATGTTACTCTCAGCACTTATTTTATGGTTTTTGTAACAAGCGAGATGTTTGCAGGTACAGATAAAGCAACTACTGCTCGAATGATCGCTACGGTGACCAGTTTAGTCGTTGGTATTCGTTTGATTGAAATCGTTTTCGATCCATTGATTGGCGGGATTATTGATAATACTCGAACAAAATATGGAAAATTTAAACCATGGCTGGTCATTGGTGGTTTAGTTAGTTCATTCCTTTTGATTTTTCTTTTTACTAATTTCTTTGGCCTTGCTACTCACAATACAACTTTGTTTATCATCCTTTTTACCATTGTTTTTGTATTATTAGATAGTTTTTATTCATTTAAAGATATTGCTTTCTGGTCAATGATTCCAGCTTTAAGTACTGAAACCAAAGAAAGAGAAAAATTCGCGACTTTTGCTCGATTCGGTTCTTCCTTAGGAGCAAACGGGACTACTTTGGTCGTCGTACCAATCGTCACATTTTTCACTTATTTAGTTACTGCTCATCATGTTGAAGGCGCTTCAGGTTGGTTCTGGTTCGGTGTGATTACCGCTGTGATCTCTGGAGGAACTGCAATTATTACAGCTTTAGGAACAAAAGAAGTCGACACGGCGATTCGTCAACAAAATGAAAAAGCAAGTATCAAAGATGTCTTTAAAGCAATTGCCCAAAATGACCAATTAATGTGGTTAGCACTTTCTTACATTGCTTATGCTATTGCCAATGTAGCAACAACTGCCGTTTTATTCTACTTTTTCAAATATGTCTTAGGTCAACCAACTCAATTCTGGATTGTCGGTTTAGTAGCAGCTTTACTTGGACTAGTCGCTGTGCCTTTATTCCCTGCTTTGACACGATTGATTTCTAGACGCTATGTCTATATCGGCGGTATTGCGATGATGATCAGTTCTTACTTCTTCTTCTCTATCGCAGGCACTAGCTTACCGATCGTGATCGTTGGACTTGTTTTATTTTACTTCCCACAACAGTTGATCTTTTTATCTGCCTTGATGACAATCACTGATTCTGTGGAATATGGACAATGGAAAAATGGGATTCGTAACGAAGCTGTGACTTTATCGATTCGCCCACTGCTCGATAAAATTGCAGGTGCTTTATCTAATGGGATCGTTGGTTTTGTCGCAATCGCAGCTGGTATGACTGGAAATGCTTCTGCTGCTGATATTACCAATCATGGGATCATGACTTTTAAAGCGTATGCATTTTATGTTCCTGCAGCATTGATGTTCTTTTCTGCCATCATTTTTGCTTGGAAGATCACTTTGACAGAGAAAAAACATGCGCAAATCGTCAAAGAACTAGAAAATAAATTAGCTTCACATGAAGAACTCGCATCTGAATTAGAAGATGACTTTATCATTCCACAACATTAAGAAAGGAATTATATTATGACGATTACAGAAAAAGACTTTGGTCAGGGGTACCATTTGATCACATTATCCAATACTCACGGACTTAAATTAGCCGTCACTGACTTAGGTGCACGGATCGTTCAACTGACTGCTAATGATCGGGAATTAATTTTAGGGTTTGACTCCGCACAAGAATATTTGACAAAAGATGCCTATATCGGTGCAACGATCGGACGAACAGCAGGTAGGATTGAAAAAGGACAATTTTCTTTGAATGATCAAACCTATCAATTGAGTGTCGATCCTCAGACAGGGCATTCACTTCATGGAGGTACACCAGGATTTGAACAGAAAAAATGGACGTATCAACTAAGTGAAACAGACAAAGAAAGCTCAGTCACATTTACTACTACCAGTCCCGACGGAGAACATGGTTTTCCTGGAAATCTATCCGTAGAAGTTTGTTATACTTTGACAGAAGACAACATTTGGCGTGTTAGAACGCAAGCAATCAGTGATCAGGATACGCTTTTCAATCCGACCAACCACGTGTATTTCAATTTAAGTGGCGATGTAGAAGAATCAATTGATCAACATACACTTTGGCTAGACAGTGAGTCTTTCGCTCCATTACGACCTGATAGTATACCAACTGGCGAAAAAGCGAGTGTTGCTCAAACACCTTTTGATTTTCAAACACCTCAAAAACTAGCCACTGTCTTTACTAGTCAATTTGAACAAAAACAACTCGTTGACGGGATCGATCATCCTTTCTTTTTAAATAACCCAGATATGAATCATGTATCGGCTTATTTATTAAGTCCCGATGAACAAATCAAAGTAAGCATCATGACCGATTCACCTAGTGTTGTGATCTTCACTGCTAACTTTGGGCAAGATACCCCAGAAATGCATGGAAAGAAACTAGCCAACCACGGTGGTATCACGTTTGAGACTCAAATCGCTCCAGGAGCTGAACAGTATCCAGCTTTTGGAAATATTCATTTAGCAGCACACACACCATTTGAAACAACTACAGAATTTAAAATCGACACAAGAGAGGGTATCTAACTATGGAAATCAAACGCAGTTTAAATACAAAATTCGCAGAAATCTTTGGACCTAAAAAAACCACACAATATTTTTCTCCAGGCAGAATCAACTTGATTGGTGAACATACAGATTATAACGGTGGTCATGTTTTCCCTGCCTCCATCACTTATGGCACACAAGGAGTTGCCGCACCTCGTGAGGATAATAAAGTATTGGTCTACTCAACAAACTTTGAAGACGACGGTGTCATCAGCTTTACTTTAGACCAACTTGATTACGACAAACAAGCAGGGTGGGCAAACTATGTCAAAGGTATGATTGTTAAACTAAACGAAGCAGGCTACCCAATTGAACATGGTTTTGAACTCTTAGTTGAAGGGACGATCCCGAACGGTGCAGGACTTTCAAGTAGCGCTTCCTTAGAATTGTTAGTCGGAGTTGCCTTAGAAGACTTATTCCATTTATCCATTGATCGACTTGAATTAGTTCAAATTGGTAAAAAAGTAGAAAATGAATTTATCGGCGTCAATTCAGGGATCATGGACCAATTTGCGATTGGCTTTGGCGAATTAGACAAAGCTATTCTACTTGATACAAATACGTTGAAATATGAAATGGTTCCAGTAAAATTAGATGGCTATGCAGTAGTAATCATGAATACAAATAAACGTCGTGAATTAGCTGATTCTAAATATAATGAACGACGTAGTGAATGTGAAGAAGCACTAAAACGTCTCCAACAAAAATTAGCTATCCAAGCATTAGGTGATTTAGACGAAGAAACATTTGAAGCAAACATTGATTTGATTGGTGATGACACATTGATTCGTCGTGCTCGTCATGCAGTTACTGAAAACCAACGAACATTAGAAGCTAAAGCTGAACTAGTACAAGGAAACTTGGCTGCTTTTGGTCAATTATTAAATGCTTCACACGATTCGTTGAGACATGATTATGAAGTAACTGGTATCGAGCTTGATACATTAGTCGATGCAGCTCAAAAACAAGAAGGTGTTCTAGGCGCCCGTATGACAGGAGCTGGCTTCGGTGGCTGTGCGATCGCATTAGTCAAAGAAGAAAATATCCCTAACTTTAAAAACAAGGTCTATGATGAATACTTAGACGTCGTTGGCTACGCCCCAGAATTTTATGTGGCACACATCGGCAATGGTACTACAAAGATTATGGAAGAAAGTGTTTCAGCTTAATCCAATGAAAGAAATGTAAGGTAGTTCAACGTTACGGTTCAAAAGAATAAAGCTAAATTAAGATCGTCACTTTTCAAAAAAACAAATAATCATGAAATGCTACCTGAAAATAAGTGTCAAAATAAAGACCGACCGTCAAAAGTTCATTTAAACAACTTTTGGCAGTCGGTCTTTTTGCAGCTAATTTCCTCACCATATCCATTTCAATAAAACATCTGCTATTATTGAAATAAATACGCATGATCCGTTTGATCTTCGATTCGTTTTTGCCATTCAGGATCATGGTTTGGTACAGTGGCTATTTCTTTAAATTTGTATGGTCCTAATTCAAAAAACTGTTGAAGGATCTGATTCACTTGCTCAAATAAAGCTGGACGCTCCATCCTATTTTTGACGGTCAGTTGCTGATCAGCTGTACAAAAAGTCACATTCCCTAATTCGTCAGAAACATTGATCGTCTTGCCTGCTCTACTCAACTGGCGAACTTCTCCTAACATTTCATAGATGTCCTCACCTTCATATCCTTCTAGTAGTGCTAGACTGTCAACTAACGAACCCACAGTCAAATCAGCAATGATTGCTGTTTTCGTTCCTAATTGCAGCGAATAGATCGCAGCATCTACGATACCACAGGCATTACAACCACCTTCTGTTAACTCACTTTTTCTAGTGATTTGTACTTCCATCATTTATGGGTCACCTTCTTCCTATTATAGCTCTGTTTTTTATTCTTCGCGTTCTTTGCTCTTCTTTTCTTCATTTCCAAGCGAGCAGCTTCTCGCAGACAACGTACATGACAATTGACATAAGTTAACACTACTTCATCTGACTCTTGTTCAAATCCCCAAAAAGACATATTCATCCTTCCATTTCTTTTTTGAATGTGTATGGTACAAAAATATTGTGCAACTTCTCTGACAATAAGAAAAATTTTGGCTTATTTCATAGAGTTGACACTTGAATACCATCTATGTATTTTTAGAAGTATTGATAGGCATCCCCAACATCTATCAGACAAATTATTTTCTATAGCATAAGAAAAAATAAAAATTACGTCAATATAAACAAGCAACTATAAAAAAATAAAATGCTCTTATTTATTTTAATTATGAGGTAAATAACTAAAACCCACAGAAATCCACATAGGACTTTTGTGGGTTTCAGCTATTTAGATCAGATAAAAGAAACAGAAGCTATCTGTTGATAATCAACGCATTCTTGTCTCGAACACTTATGACAATTTTTCAACTAGTTCCTCTAATTCATTTAATCGTTGTTCAAACTTAGTCATAGCTGATTCGATATAATCAGCTTTTGTCATGTCGACGCCTGCTTTTTTCATGACTTCAACTGGGTAATCACTATTTCCTGATTTCAAATACGTAAGGTATTTTTCTAGAGCATCTGGCTCTTGACCCCAAATTTTCTGCGCCAAAGCAGAGGCAGCTGAAAAGCCTGTTGCATATTGATAAACATAATAATTATAGTAGAAATGTGGGATACGAGACCATTCATATTTGATTTCCGGATCTTTTTCTACCGCTGATCCATAATATTTGGCATTCAATTCCCCATAACTGTCGCTTAGATATTCACTGGTCAAAGGTACACCTTTGGCATCTTCTTCATGCATGAAATGCTCAAATTCTGCAAATTGTGTTTGTCTGAAAATCGTTCCTTTGAATCCATCAAGATAATGATTCAAGACATATGCACGAACACGTGGATCTTGTTCAGTTTCAAGCAAGTATTCTGTCAAAATATTTTCATTAGTTGTTGAAGCAATCTCTGCTAAGAAAATGGAATAATCACCGTAAACAAACGGTTGATTTGAACGAGTAAAGTAACTATGCACACTATGTCCCATTTCATGTACGAGCGTAAATAATTGATCCAACGTATCATGCCAGTTCATTAAAATATAAGGATTGGTATCATAGCTTCCTGAAGAATAAGCGCCACTTCGTTTCCCTTTATTTTCGACCACATCGATCCAACGGTCAGCAAAAGCTTTTTCTACCACTGACAGATATTCTTCCCCCATTGGTGCCAAAGCTTCCAAAGCTTTCTGTTTCGCTTCTTCGTAAGTGAACTTGATAGGAGCTTCTCCTAATACTGGTGTATATAGATCATACATATGCAGTTTTTCTACATTTAAAAGACGTTTGCGTAATTCCATATAGCGATGCAATAGCGGAAGATTTTTATTGACTACTTCAATCAATGTATCATAAACACTTTCTGGGATATGATTGTTGCTCAAAGAAGCTTCTCTAGCAGAATGATAATGGCGAATTTTTGCTTTGTAATTGTGCCCTTTGATATGGGTACTCAATGTTGAAGCAAACGTATTTTTAAATTGATCATAGACACGATAAAGCCCTTTGAATGCAGCTTCTCTAACTGTACGATCTGTGCTTTCCATCAATTGACCATAGACACCATGAGAAAGCTGGATTTTTTTCCCATCTTCTCCCACGATCGTAGGAAACTCTAGATCGGCATTGTTTAAAACAGCAAATGTATCACTGGAAGCGCCAAAAATTTCTCCTGCTCCAGCTAGTAATGATTCTTGTTCTGCAGATAATATATGCGCACGATTATCCACCATTTGTTTTACGTAATGACGATATAGTTCTAACTTCGGCTCTTGCTCAAAATACTGCCAAATCTGCTCATCTGAAAGTTGAAGGACTTCTGGTTCATACCAAGAGACTGCTTCACTTACTTTAGAAAATAAACTTCCTGCTCTCGCATATAACGCTTGATAAGTCGTATTTGCTGTATCTTGGTCATTTTTTAAATGAGCATAGACATAAATGAGTTCCACTTTTCGGTAAACATCTAAAACAAATTCAAGCGCATTCAGAAATTCTGTCGCACCCTTTGCTAATGTTCCTTTATATTGATCGGAATTTTTTAATTCTTCTGTTAATTCTTGGTATTTTTCATCAAATTCTTGATCGCTAGAAAAGATTTTGGTGAGATCCCAAGTTAGTTCTTCAGGCAATTCTTCTCGTTTTGGTAATTGGGTCGTTTCACTCATTTAATACACTCCTTTATTGTTTTCACTCTTTTTTTCTAATTCATATTGAAAATAGAAAAATGAATAAGCCTACTAAAATCAGCTACTCTTAATTAGTGTATCATAATTTATTTCTGTTTGACATCAAGAATATCTCCTCACACTCCTGGTAAAGTAATCGGAAAATCTTTTTCTTATCAACCATTGGATAAAGCCAAGTTGTTTTATTTGGTTCAATTTTTTGGAGCCAATTGAGATACTTCCATTGTTGGCTTCTGCCTGCTTGTTCACTGATGATTTCTTCAAATAAAAGACGATAAAAGAAGACTTTTTCTTGAAAATAAAAAAAAATCGACTTTCTGCGTACATCCATGGAGATAAATAAAGTAAATGTTTTTTTCTAAGATAGAATTGTTTTTGTAAATGAACGTATTTAGACTGACGATAGTATAATTTTTTTTGTAACCATTTTTGACAGCCAACATTAGTAAGAACTTTTTGCCGATTTTGATTCTCCATCTGTTTTTCTAATAGACTTACAGGAGATTCACTAAAGAAAGGCCAGCTGATTGTTTCATAGGTTACTGTTCCAGAAAATAATTCTGCCAAATGATAAAACAAATATAATCTTTTTTCCAGCCAATCGATTTTCCATAAATGAGTGCCCATGGTGTCATTGTACATACAAAAGTACTTTTCTCTCGTTTTTAAACGATCATTTTTGAAAAAAGCAGAGCCTAAGATCCACCAAACACGATAGTTTTTGCTTAGATATCCTTTTGTTCGTTCTTTCATCCGTTCATAAGCGAGAACTGAACACTGAATTTCTATGGCTAGATCCCCGCAAAGGATATCTGGTCTTTGTCGAAGGGCTGGTAAATAGGCTTCTAAGACAGGCGGATGAGTAACAAATTGTCTACACCACTCAAAAAAATATTTTTTGAGTTGGAGATGCTCCGTTGTTTCTTTCTCACTAAAACCAAAACAATCCTGTAAATTTTTGTGAGCAAAATGTGCTGTTTTTTGCTGCCCAGTTTTTAATATCACTGGTTCCTTACAAGCTGGGCAGAAAAGACTTTGCCGTTTCGTACATGTTGTAGCCAGAAATCTTTTTCCATGTTTATCGATTGCAACCATCATAAATTAGCTGCCCCCCTTCTAAAAGAAAATACGTCAAAAAAAGAACCTGATCATTTTCATTGATCAGATTCTTCAAATTGTTTCTTTGATTATTTGCTGCTTACGCAAAATAAAATTTTGTACGTTCCAAAGCATTTCGTTCCATAAGTAATTGCGCATATTCGTTCAATGTTTCAATGGTCCGATCGCTTCTTTCTGCAAACTCTAAAATTCGAGCTACTTCATTCGCGACATCTGTTTGGTTTAAATCTTCCATCCAAAAATGTACGGCTAAATAGTAGATACCATCTAGTAAATACAAATCTGTCCAGGCTGATTCCAACTCGACATCATTGGCTAGTTGAATCATTTGTTCAAAGTCTTCAAAAGCAAAAATCGCTTGGTGTTCTGTTTCATCGGAAATGCGTTCAGTCGTTTCTTCTTCATTATTTAAGATTTGTTGCTGGATAAATTCAGTTACATCATCAGAGTCTAAAGAGTCTTCGTCTTCTTGGAGCATTTCTTCATTCGGTAAGTTTTTACTAATAAAAAGTTCTAAACCGTCTCCTTTAGGAAGCACTTGAAATGTAACAGCTTCGCTACTGCGGAACTCATCTTCAATATCAACTTCTTCTAAAATACTGTAGAAAAAATTTTCGATCTCTCTATGGTTACCAAGCAAGTCTAAAAATGAGACGCCTCGCTCTTCTAAATCTTCATGACCGATCATTACTCGGATCGTATTTTCATTAATATGTTCCATTTCCATCTGGCTACACCTCACTTTGCCACAACTATCAATATAACTTCATTGTAGCGAAATAAGCTTAAATGTAAAGAAAAAAAATTACCATTTAAAATCAAAATAAGTTTTTAATTTAACCTTGACATCATTTTGTTCACTTAGTTAAACGTAAAAAAGAGCTTAGGACAAAAAGCCACTCCTAATGCGAGAACGAATAAACGGCATTCAAAAAGTAATCCTTAACAATAAATCAAATTTTTGAGACCAAGTATTTTGGTCTTCTCAAATCTCGCTATCACCCAAAGAGTAAAATTCCTTTGCATGTTACATCTAGTTATATGTACTTTCTATTCTGGTAAAAAAAAACTTAGAAAAACTACAAAAATAGTTTTTCTAAGTTAACGTTTATTTTCTATAATCCAGCCATTAATTGTGCTTGACGCAATTCCAATTGACGTACATCACGTGGTAAGAAACGACGGATTTCATCTTCATTGAAACCAACTTGTAGGCGTTTGTCATCGATCATAATCGGACGACGCAACAATCCAGGGTTATTTTGAACGAGTTCTAACAGTTCTTGCAATGGTAAATCATCAAGATCCATGTTTAGTTTTTGGAAAACTTTTGAACGTGTTGAAATAATTTCTTCTGTGCCATCTTCAGTCATTTGTAAGATTGCCTTTAATTCTGAACTATTTAATGGTTCAGAAAAGATATTTCGTTCAACAAATGGAATTTGATGTTCTTGTAACCACGCACGGGCCTTTCTACAGGAAGTACAACTTGGGGAAGTATATAGTGTTAACAACGTGCACCACTCCTTTTCATGACTAATGTCACTTTTTTGTAACAGAAGATCATTATAATCTTCCATCTGTTTCTATTATACATAATCAACTTTTAAATAGCTAGCTTTTTTCATAATATTTTATCAAAAAAATGAAAGTTATCTAAGATTTATATTCCGTAAAACCAACACTTTACGTTTAGTTAGCAATTAAAAAATGAGAGTTTTCAAATTTAATTCAAATATAACCTGCCATTGAAACAGGCTTTAAAGTTGTACTATTATTTTATTACTCACCCCACAAAAAAACGGTTTCTTTGAAAAAATTATGTTTTTTATTTCTGTCTGCTTTATTTTGTTTGCTATTACAACAGTCCTTTTAATTGAACCTAACCCTTATTTTGTCCGCTAATTAAGCACCCTTTTATATTACAATGGTTATAAAATGAAAATCACTACAAAACGCCTTATCGTCATCATTAAGTGTTATTTTATATTTTGATCATTTTCGTTTTTCTGTATTAAAAAAAACATTCTTTATCAAGTAAAATAGGATTATTCTATTAAAATTAGTCAGAATTTCGTTTCATTGAGGATTAATTTATTCATCAGATAATCAAATGATATTCAATTTTACTATTTTAGTGAAAAAAACTGAAACTTAAAAAGCTTATTCTGTCAAGAAAAGCGAAATATAGTAATAAAAACCTTTATTTAACAACGTTTTAACCGGTATTTTTCTGATACAATAGTCGAGGATTTATGAAAAAAATGATGAAAACCGAAAGGCGTGTAGAATTTGATTAAGTCAGTTGTTTTTGACGTTGATGATACGATGTACGATCAACAACAGCCATTTAGAAATGCGGTAAAAAAAGTAGTGCCGCTTGTTTCAGATATAGATATGGGACCATTATATCTCCGGTTCCGTCATCACAGTGATGAAAATTTCCCTAAAGTGATGGCAGGAAAATGGACCTTGGAGTATATGCGTGCACATCGAATCAGCCAATCACTAAAAGACTTAGATTATCCACATATTACTGAAGAAGAAGGTCTTTATTTCCAACAAGTTTATGAAGAAGAATTAGATAATATCTGTCTTCATGAGGAAGTAAAGAAAACATTGGACTTCTTGACTGAAATGAATATCCCTCTCGGAATCATTACCAATGGTCCCACCGATCATCAAACCAAAAAATTGAATCAACTTCAATTAGCAAACTGGATTCCTTCACAGCATATGATCGTTTCGCAAGCAACAGGATTTCAGAAACCAGAAAAAGAGATTTTTCAACTTGCTGAAGAACGTTTCAATCTAACTGCAGAAGAAACTCTATATGTAGGCGATAACTACGACAATGACGTATTAGGTGCTAAAAGAGCTGGTTGGCAAGCGCTTTGGTTTAACCATCGTGAACGAAAAGTTGATGGTCCATTGAACTGTGATATCGAAATCACCTCATTTGATCAATTATTAGAAACGATGAAAGTAATTTTCAGCTAAAGCATCCATGCACAGCTCCTAGCAAAACAAATAACTAAAAAACTCTCGAAACATAATCTTGTTTCGAGAGTTTTTTATTAT
>NZ_JBFOFG010000011.1:0-91135 GCF_040887165.1 Enterococcus sp. C65
ATAAGTTTATCTTATGTGTGTGTTCGTTGTAAAAAACGAACAAGGTGATTCCGGCATAGCTCAGTTGGTAGTAGCGCATGACTGTTAATCATGATGTCGTAGGTTCGAGTCCTACTGCCGGAGTATTTAGACACGATAGAATTTCTATCGTGTTTTTTTGTCTTTATATATTTTGGGCACAGTATAGGACTAGTTAATTTATCAGTGCGATTGAACAATAGGTTTTTCTTACTGGATGCGATTAGTCTGGTATTTCAAAAGATAACTTTTAACAAAAGGAATAGTTTAGGCGGGAACTGAGCAGATGGTTCGCTTCATAGAAAGAAACGTGCTAGCATCGTAAGGTAATGAGAGTTGGAGGTGGAAGGTAATATGTATTTAAAAATCTCTGAAAAAGCGCAGGAAAGATTAGAAAAGTATATCCAAGAAGGTGCCACCATCATTCTTGACCTAGATGATGGTGTGGGTAAGTATTCTAAGATGGGTGTGTGTTCGTTAGATACGAGCTTCCGTCTATTGTTATTAGCTAGCAAACAAGAGAAAACAGACTATCCAATGAAGATTGACAGTGATATGGGAGCCATTTATATCAAAGACTATTCAAAAATGTACATGGATGAAACGATGACGTTAACTTTAGACCCCCGTTTAAATAGTTTTAAACTTGAATCCCCTAGTGGAACTTTGGATAACCAAGTCCCTTTAGTTGATTTACGCCCTTAAAGACATGCAGTTGTGACAGCAGTGTTTAGCACTGAGAAATAAGCTGGAGAATCCAAAAATAGTTCTTCTTATTTTTTGGATTCTCCAGCTTATTTTCGATACTACTTGGAACATCGTAGATCAGAGGATGCGAAAAGAGCGTTTTGATCTGAGCGCTCACTAAGTAGAAACTGCGATGAGTAATTGCAGGGCCAATAAGGATGGGGATCTTGAAACAGCTTCTCATATTATGAAAAATTCAGGCTTATTGCAAGGAGTGGTTGATTGAACACTGTTTACTCGTTATTAGAGTAAACGTAAGATTTATATCTAAGACTCTAGTCCTTTACGTTTATTTACAACTATCTATTCATTACAGCTTAGTTTTATTAGCTATAAAATCATATAGTATTTAAAAAAATGAAGATAAAAAAACAACGTAACCTTATTGTTAAAACAACAGGTTACGTTATCTAAGTAAGCCACTTGCCGGGCTTGAACCGGCGACCTCTTCCTTACCATGGAAGCGCTCTACCAACTGAGCTAAAGCGGCATGATTTCTTAATACAAGTAATAGAATAACGAAAATAATCAATTTTGTCAATATCTAAAACAAAAAAAATTTGGTTTCATAGGATGATCATTCTAAATTGTATAAATAACAAATTTTGTGCAGTGATTTTTGTGAAAAAACAAAAAAATATGTAAAAAAAGTATTGCGTTATTTAAGATAAATTGATATTATATACATGTACTTGATTCCGGCATAGCTCAGTTGGTAGTAGCGCATGACTGTTAATCATGATGTCGTAGGTTCGAGTCCTACTGCCGGAGTACTTCAACCACAGCCTCTAAGCTGTGGTTTTTTTGTTATTCTCAAAAACTTTTGAGAATAACAAAAAAGGGTTGTCGTGAGGGGGATTCAGTCGATTTGTTGTAACGATTAAAAGTGAGTCGTTGTATTTCAAACCACTTAAGGGTAGAATTAAAGATATATTTTTGATTGGAAGGATGATTGGATGAAAGCTATTACACCTGAAATGACGAAAAAATTTGCAAAAGGTTTTGAAGAAAACAACAAGCAACAAGCTCTACAAAGAGCGGTAGTAAAAAATGGGATCACCGCTTCTGCTGAAAATGTGGCTGCCCATGTGTCTAATACACCGGTTTTTTCAATTGATTTATCAACGGGAAAGGTTTCAAATCAGAAACAATCTGGTCGTTGCTGGATGTTTGCAGCATTAAATACTTTCCGACATAAATTGCTCAATCAATTCCATTTGAAAGAATTTGAATTATCACAAAACTATACGTTTTTCTGGGACAAATATGAAAAAGCTAATTATTTTTATGAAAATATTATCGCAACAGGGAATGATGCCTTAGATAGCCGAAAAGTAGCCTTTTTATTAACAACCCCACAACAAGATGGCGGACAATGGGATATGATCGTTTCCCTCTTCCAGAAATATGGTGTAGTTCCTAAATCTGTTATGCCAGAAAGTGCAAATAGTTCAAATTCACGAGATTTAAATAATTACTTGAATAAATTGTTGCGTAAAGATGCGACGGTCTTACGTGAAATGATTGCCGGTGGTGAAACTGCTGAAGCGATTCAAGCAAAAAAAGAGGAAATGCTAGAAGGAATCTATCAATTTTTAGCCATCTCCTTAGGAACACCACCAAAAGAATTTGATTTTGAATACCGTGACGAAGAAAACAATTATCATATTGACCAACAGCTTACACCTCAACTCTTTTATGATAAATATATTGGTGTAAAACTAGATGATTACGTTAGCATCATCAATGCACCGACAAAAGACAAACCTTTTGATCGTTCTTACACTGTAGAAATGTTAGGGAATGTGGTTGGCGGGAAAGAAGTTCGTTATTTGAACGTAGATATGTCAACGTTTAAACAGTTGGCTATTGCCCAACTGGAACAAGGAGAGTCTGTTTGGTTTGGTTGTGATGTCGGACAATCTTCAACTAGAGATAGTGGGGTCATGGCACTGGATGTTTACGACATGGATGACTTATTCGATGTAGATTTTACGATGACTAAAGCACAACGTTTAGATTATGGTGAAAGCTTAATGACCCACGCGATGGTATTGACGGGAGTCGATCTTGTTGATGGTAAATCAACGAAATGGAAAGTCGAAAATAGCTGGGGAGAAAAAGTTGGCAATAAAGGATTTTTTGTAATGAGTGACGATTGGATGAACGAATACACGTATCAAATCGTTGTTCGCAAAGATTTGTTGTCGAAAGAGCAACTCCAAGCCTTCAATGAAGAACCAATCGTTTTAGCTCCTTGGGATCCAATGGGCGCATTGGCTTAAAAAAACTGATTCTACTCAAAGTATGAAGAAAATAGACGAATTGGTGTTTCAGATTACTGAAAAAGAAAGTAAATGAGGGATTGAAAGAAAGAGAGGTTAGTCTTCGAAATTAGTAGGATTGCTAATTTTGAAAGAAGCCTCTCTTTTTTTGTCTATAAATATGAGCAATGGACTTTTACTGTTGAACAAAGAGTTACTAGACTCATTTTCTTTGTTTTAGATTCTCTGTGATATAATGATAGCTAACAAATAGGTTGGAAAAGCATGTAAGGAGGAGTAGAGATGAATATTCAGTCGGTGTTAGCAGAAATCCAATTAGAAGGCAAAGTGATACCTATCACTGGTGGGGACGTTAATCAAACGTATCGAATTGAAGAGCAAAATAAATCATATTTCTTAAAGCTTCATCCTAATATTGGAAAGTCTTTTTTTGAAGCGGAAGTGGATGGGTTAAAAGAACTAGCTCCCTACGTTCGAGTACCTGAAACTTACATGCTGGGTGAACAAAAAGATGGTGCCTATCTTTTGATGGAATGGATCGAACCTGGCAAAGGAGATCAAAAAGATCTAGCCGTTTCTTTGGCGAAATTGCACAAGGTAACCGCTCCTCAATTTGGGTATCGAAAGGATAACTATTTAGGGACCGTTCCGCAATTCAATCATGTGGAAGAAGATTGGTGGCTTTTCTTCTTTAAAAATCGTCTAGAAAGTCAAATTGCTTTGGCACAAAAAAACAACCATTGGAATCAAAACCGCCAAGAAACATTTATTTCTTTTAAGCAATACGTGTTAGAAAACTTTAGTGATAAAAAGATTGTCCCTAGCCTCTTGCATGGCGACTTGTGGAGTGGTAATGTGTTCTTTGATCAGCAAGGAGAACCAGTCTTCGTTGATCCAGCCGTTTCTTACGGTGATCGTGAGCAGGACATAGCTATGAGCCAGCTGTTTGGTGGGTTTCGTCCAGAGTTTTTACAAAGTTATCAAATGGTCTATCCTTTGGAAAAAAATTGGGAAAAGCGATTGCCGATTTACCAGTTATATTATTTGTTAGCCCATCTAAATATGTTTGGGGAAAGTTATGGTTCACAAGTGGATCAATTATTAGCGAAAAGATAAGAGGAGGGTGTTTTTTTGGCAAAGAGATATACAAAAAAACATGAAGTTTCATATTATGAATGTGACATTAATCAGACCATGACATTTCCATCAATGTTAGGAATCGTGATCAAGACATCGGAAGATCAAAGTGATGCGCTTGATTGTGGTAGTAAATTTGTCAATAGTTTTGGACTGACTTGGGTCATTACCAATTATTCAATGACAATCACTCGTTTGCCAAAAGTAGGAGAGACGATTTCTATAACAACACAAGCCATGGAGTACAATAAATTCTTTTGTTATCGTAATTTTTGGATTCATGATGAAGAAGGCACAGAACTGGTGAAAATAGAATCAGTTTTTGTATTAATGGATTTTGTGAATCGGAAAATGAGTAGTGTCAATGAGGAAATTATTGCGCCGTTTGAAAGCGAAAAAATCAAAAAAATCAAACGGCAAGAAAAAATAGAAAAGATCGAATCGGGCATGATGTTACCTTATCGCGTGCGTTTCTATGATATCGATAGTAACCAACATGTGAACAATGCCATGTATTTCAACTGGATTATTGATGTCTTAGGCTATGATTTCTTGACGACATATGTACCAGAAAAAGTTTTGATCCGTTTTGACAAAGAAGTGGAATATGGCAATGAAATTGAAAGTCATTATGAACAAGTAGAGATGGAACATGGTGTGAAAACAAGACATGAAATCAGAATGCAAGAACAACTCTATTGTGAAGCAAATATCACTTGGAAAAATAAATAAACAGCTAATAGCAAACGATGTTCCAATCGGAAAGAAGTTGTCGCAGAAGTGTCTAGCTCTGGGAAATAAGCAGGAACAACAAGCGGAAAAAGCTCAAAACAAAACTGTTTTGAGCTTTTTTGATTGATTGCCGAAGTGCTGAATAATAAAGAATTCTTTAGGTGTTCATACTTTTGGACATTCTAACATGGAAATAAGACTTTTGGATATCCAGTAATAGGTAAGGATCGATAACCTTCCATGATTGAAAAAAGAATGCGCAAAATTGGTTCAATTGCTAAACGAACTCTGGATTTTTTTAGAACGGAATTTTAATGTCAGGAATTTTCGTATGTGATTTAGCTATAACTTATTGAGTAATAAACGAAATCAATGATTGATCTTTTAACCCGTGATTCAAGGCAATCAGTAGTTTGATGCGAGCTTTTTGGCTATTGATGCTATTACAAAAAATAATCCCCATGTTTGCTAATTCTTTTCCGCCACCCTCGTAGTCATAAACAGGTTCTGCTATCCCATTAAAACACCGGGAAACTAAGACCACTGGGATTTTTTGTACTAATAATTTTTTCAAAGCTGTTACAGCTTGTGGTGGTAAATTGCCAGCTCCTAAAGCTTCGATCACTAGGCCATCTACTTTGGTATGGGCGATAGCTTCTAATAGATCACCTTGCATCCCCGCATAAGCCTTAACGATTGGGATCGTACCATTGACTGAAGTGATATCTAAGCGTGTAGTTTCTAGTAATTCTTGCATAAATAAGATCCGATGTTTTGTTACTAGACCAATTGGACCTAATGTGGGTGTACGAAAAGTGGCAACATTTGTCGTGTGGGTTTTGGTCACGTAACGTGCGGAGTGGATCTCATCGTTCATTACGACCAATACACCTTTTCCATTTGCTTCCTTACAACTAGCGACTCGAATAGCACTCTCGAAATTGTACAGCCCATCGCTCCCTAATTCGTTGCTGGATCGCATAGCGCCAGTTAGTACGATCGGCAGTTTATCTCCAATCGTCGTGTCTAAGAAAAAGGCGGTTTCTTCTAACGTATCTGTTCCATGAGTGATTACAACACCGTCAAACCCCAAATGATAGGCTTCATTAATCCGATTTTTTAAAATTAACATATGTTTAGGCATGATATGAGGTGAAGGAAGATTAAAGATATCTTCTATTACTAAATCAACATCTTCTGGAATTTCAATTTCAGCATCTAGCAAAGGATTCACAACATCAGGACTCACTCCACCAGTTAAAAGATTTTCTCTCATGGCAATCGTTCCGCCAGTGTGTAAAATTAGAATTTTTTTCATTTTTTTTCGGACTTCCTTACATATAATTTTGCATAGGCTTTAACGCTTATTGTATACTATATGAAAGAGTTTTGCTATCCGTGGCATTGAGCAATGAGTAGTAAATCTCACTATACATAGTTGATTTTTGGATGGAAAAGCAAAGGTGGCTTGAAATGATACGAATCGGATTAACCTCATTTAAAGAACATGATAAATTGACTGGAAAAAAGAATAACACACTTTATGAGTATGCTAGATATTTGCCATTAGTGGAGCTTGATACAGCTTACTATGGAATCCCAAGACGAACTTCGGTAGAAAAATGGGTGCAAGAGGTTCCAAATGATTTTCGTTTTGTTGTTAAGGCGTATCAAGGGATTAGTGGTCAAAGAGACTGGGAAAAATATTATCAAACAGAAGAAGAAATGATTGCTAAATTTCTGGAAGTAATGAAACCAATGAGTGATGCGAACAAGCTTTTTTGTTTTTTAGTCCAATTTCCAGCTTCCTTTAAATGCACCAAGGAAAGTGTACAATACCTACGTAAGCTTCGAAAATGGTTTGCTGGCTATCCGGTAGCAATCGAACTTCGGGACTTTTCGTGGTACAGCGAGGAATTCGTTGAGCGCACGAGAAGCTTCATGACTCGAGCAGAATTTTCTTTGGCAGTAATTGATGAACCACAGTTGTTAAACACAACAGTTCCTTTTGACCCATTCATCACGAATCCAGACTTTGCTCTTTTCAGGTTTCACGGAAGAAATGCTCAAGGTTGGCAGGCCAATGATAAAGATTGGCGTAAAAAAAGAACTCTTTATCGCTATTCTGAGCAGGAACTGAGAGAACTAGCAACTGCTATTGACTCTGTTAGCTCAAAAACGAAAGAAATCGGAATTATCTTTAACAACAATTCTGGTGGAGATGCTGCAGAAAATGCGTTAGCTTTACAAAAAATATTAAAAATAAAACCGGAAGGCTTAAACCCACAACAAATGGATTTATTTTAGAGAGGGAGCGTTGAATGATCAAAGCAATTTTTTTTGATATTGATGGCACATTAGTCAACGACCGTTCAAAAGCACTTGCTTCGACTAAACGTGCGATTAGCTATGCTAGAAAAAATGGGATATTGTGTGGTGTAGCAACTGGGCGGAGTCCAGTTAAAATCAAAGAAGTGATTGATGAATTGGAATTAGATATGTATGTTGTCTATAATGGACAATTGGTATTTACTGCCGAACGAACGATTGTAGATCAACCATTTGATCAAGTCGTTTTAAGTAAGATCGTGGAATATGCTGATAAGAACCATCGCCAGATCATTTTTGGTGGAAGAGATCAACTAGCTGGTTCGACCACGATGCTATTAGGACAGTCGATTTTAATCAAACGTTTAGTTAGTTTATTACCAAAAAAATTTCCCGTTCGATTGATGAAAAAAGGACTGCAAATGTTTAGCCCACATCGACAGAAAAAGCGATATGAGGCACTGGAGATTCTTGATGAACCAATTTACCAATGTATTTTATTGAGTCAGGAATCAGAACAAGAAAAATTAGAAGAGCGGTTTCCGGAGTGCAGCTTTCAACGGTCCAATGCGTATACCGTTGATATCATTCCAAAAGGTGGCTCAAAGCTTTCAGGAATTGCAGCCTTTGCCAAAGACATGGGGATCGAAATGACCGAGATCATGGCATTTGGTGATCATTATAACGACATTGAGATGCTGGAAGGTGTCGGAATCGGGGTTGCTATGGGGAATGCTCAAAAAGAAGTTAAGCAAGCTGCTGATTATGTGACGGATACCAATGAAAAAGACGGAATTTATCAAGGACTGAAGCATTATGGTTTGATTTACTAAAACAGTTGATAGACTAGACTTCAGTAAAAATGTTAAGAGAAGTAAGAAAAGAAGGTAGAAAAAGATGTCTGAGAAAACACCCTTTCAACAAGTAGAAGAGTTTCATAAAATTTTTGATCCTCGTTCACCTGATGTACCGACTGCATTTTCGAAACAAGCAGCCATTTATCGTGCAGAATTTAAAATCGAAGAATTAGTCGAATTGATTGCGGCCAATTGTCAGGGAGATCAGGAACAATTACACGAAGGAGTAACAGCTCTTCACGAAGCATTAGAGAAAGCAGAACAAAAAATGTTGACTAAAAAAGAATGGGGACAAGCACCTTTGATCGAGCAAGTCGATGCTTTAACCGATCTTTTATATTTTACTTATGGTTCTTTTTCATTATTGGGTGTTGATCCTACGAAGATATTTGAGATCGTTCACCAAGCAAACATGGGGAAATTATTCCCAGATGGTAAACCACATTATCATCCGGTCACGAGTAAGGTATTAAAACCTGATAACTGGGAAGAGCAGTGTGCCCCTGAACCTAAGATCGCCAAAGAAATTCAACGGCAAATCGCTCAAGCGACTCGAAAGAAACAGTCTTGAATAGACGAAACAAACCAAAATAAACCGGCGTTTCATACTGGTTATGCTATTTTCTAGGTAGGAATAAAAGATTTTCGATGAAGTTAGTGAATGCTTAAAAATTGTGTGTTATAATTTACAATAGATGTCTTTTGCACGGAAGACGTATTTATTGTTTTATGCACACAAATTATTTAACTAAGCATAAAAAATAGATGCATATTGAAAACGGAGGTACCTTAAATGGGAAATAATGTTATCATCGGAATCGTCATAGCAATCATTATAGTCGCCCTAGTCGTCTTTTTGGTTAGTTACTATATGAAGAAAAAAAACCAAGATCGATTGGACGCCTTGGAAAAGCGCAAGGAAGAATTATTCGACTTGCCTGTGATTGAAGAAGTCGATGATGTTAAAAAAATGCATCTGGTGGGGCAAAGCCAAAATACCTTTCGTGAATGGAGTCAAAAATGGAATGACATATCCACTTCCTCGTTTGCTGAGTTAGAAAGTCAAATTTTTGAAGTAGAAAATCTTAATGAGAGTTTCCGATTTTTAAAAGGTAAAAAAGCTGTGATCGAAGCAGAAAAAACCATGGACCAAATGGAAAAGAAAGTTTCTGAGATTCGTGATGGACTAAAAGAGTTACGTGAAACAGAAGAACGTAATTCACTAGCGGTTCAGCAAGCTTTGGATGTCTATGAAGAACTGAAAGAAACAATCAGAGAAGATGAGCAAGAATACGGTCCTGCGTTTCCTGAATTACAAAAGCAAGTCAAGATGATCGAAAATGAATTCACGCAATTTGTTGCATTGAATACTTCAGGTGATCCTGTTGAAGCTCGAGAAGTTTTGGATAAAGCAGAAAAACATACGTATGAAGTTGAAGCTTTGATGAAAAAAGTTCCGCCGCTATTTGAAGATTTGAACACTACTTTCCCAGAACAACTGGAAGAAATCCAGCAAACTTATGAAAAATTGATGCAGGAACAATATGTTTTCCCAGAAGAAGATCTTGTTGGTGAGATTGAAAAAGTAAGCCATCGTATTGAAAGTTCATTAGCAAATCTTGAAAAAACAGAAGTTGAAACGGTTGAATTCGAGAATCGTGAAACTGCTAGTATGATTGATTCGCTCTACGACATTCTAGAGCGGGAAATGGAAGCCCAAAATTATGTCACAACCAATCAAGCAACCATTGAACAATACATCAAACATGCCACAAAAAACAATCGTCAATTATTGATTGAGTTAGATCATACTGCTCAAAGTTATGCGTTGAATCATAATGAAATTGGTCGAGTACGCGGATTCCAAACAGAAGTGGAAGAAATCGAACGTCAAAACGAACAGATGAAACCACAAATCCAGCAACACTTGCTACCATATTCTGAAGTACGGACTTTCTATAAAAAAGTATTCAAAGTTTTAGAAGATATCGAAAACCAACAAGTTGAAATCGATGACTCACTACACGAGTTAAGAAAAGGTGAAAAAGAAGCGCAAGAAAAAATCGATACTTTCGAATTTAAATTGCGTAATTTAAAACGTTTTGTGGAACAACAACGTTTGCCTGGTCTACCAAATGATTATTTAGAATTTTTCTTTGTGGCAACTGATCGGATTGAAGAGCTAAGTATCGTGCTAAATAAAATCAGAGTCAATATGGAAGAAGTCAATCGCTTAGTTACGTTATGTGAAGAAGATTTAGACTTACTTGATAAGAAAACGCATGATTTAGTGGATGCTGCAGCACTGACAGAACAAATGCTACAGTATGCAAATCGTTATCGCCACACACATGAAGAAATCAGAGAAGCAATTGATAAAAGTTATTACTTATTCAATAAGGAACATCATTATCAAGAAGCTTTGGACGAGATCGGTACAGCACTCGAACGTGTTGAACCTGGTGCTTTCAAGAGAATTGAAGATTTTTATTTTAAGAATCCTGATTTAGTTTAATAAAACTAACTAAAAAGGCAACACTGGTCAATCCACCAAGTGTTGTCTTTTTTCGTGTTCAATTACACGAAACTTTCTGAAAAAACAACCTCCTCTTGAAAGCAATTGGGACAACCGTTATAATAGTAAAGAATTTCAAAAAAGAGGGGTTTCTTATGATATATTTTGATAATAGTGCGACAACCCCAATCTTTCCGCAAAGTTTAGATGCCTATATAAAGACAAGTCAGCGGATTATTGGGAATCCGTCAAGTTTGCATGATTTAGGCAATCAAGCAAACCGTTTGTTACAACAAGCTAGAAAACAAATTGCTGAGCTGATCACTGTTACTCCAGATGAAATTTATTTTACTTCTGGTGGGACAGAAGGCGATAATTGGGTACTTAAAGGGACGATGATTGAAAAACGTGAATATGGAAACCACATGATCATCTCTGGGATAGAACATCCTGCTGTAAGTGAAACAGCTGAACAACTTAAATCTCTAGGGGTAGAAGTTAGTATAGCGCCAGTAAATAATCAAGGATTTGTCATTGTTGATGAATTGAAGAAACTAATTCGTAAAGACACGGTGTTGGTTTCAATCATGGCAGTCAATAACGAAATTGGATCAATCCAACCAATTTTAGAAATCAGTGAGTTGCTAAAAGAATACCCTAAAATCCATTTTCATGTGGATGCTGTGCAAGCAATCGGAAAAGTTTCTTTATCTGAATGGCTGACCGAAAGAGTTGATTTTGCGACGTTTTCAGCTCATAAATTTCATGGACCACGGGGTATAGGTTTTATTTATTGGAAGAAGGGACGACGTTTAGCACCGCTTCTTAATGGCGGTGGCCAAGAAAAAAATCAGCGAAGTGGAACAGAAAATGTTCCTGCGATTGTCGCAATGGCGAAAGCCTTACGAATTGCACTGGATCGAAAACTTCAAAAGCCAGATCACACCAAACATTTAAAAGAGGCATTGATCAACGCTTTGAAAGCCTATGAAAAAGTGACTATTTTTTCAGAGGGAGAAGATTATGCACCACATATCTTATGTTTTTCACTCAAAGGGATTCGAGGAGAAGTCCTTGTTCATGCGTTAGAAGAAAAACAAATATTTATTTCTACAACTAGTGCTTGTTCTTCTCGTAAACACCTTGCAAGTAGCACGTTGCATGCCATGCATGTGCCTGATGATTTAGCTACGTCAGCTGTTCGCATTAGTTTAGATGAAAGTAATTCTATGGCAGAAGTAGAACAATTTATGATCATTTTTAAACAATTATATAAGAAATTTTCAACCATCAATTAATCAATAAGGAGTGTTTTTGTGAAATATAGTGAAATCATGGTCCGCTATGGTGAACTGTCAACAAAAGGAAAAAACCGTAAAAGTTTTATTATGCAACTTGCTCAAAATGTTCGTCAAGCATTGAGTGATTTTCCCGAAATCAAGATCCATGCTGATCGTGACCGGATGCACCTACTGTTAAATGGTGCTGATAGTGCGTTAGTTATACCTAAATTGGCTAAAATTTTCGGTATCCAAAATTTCTCACCAAGTATTCGAATCGAAAAAGATGTTCAAAAGTTAAAAGATGCAGTTCAAGCTATCATGAAAGAAGTCTATACAGGAAAAGAAACCTTTAAAATTATTGCGAAACGTAGTGACCACGACTTTGAATTAACAAGTAATGAATTAAATCAAACGTTAGGAAATGCGGTGGTAGATATCTTCCCTGATATAGAAGCACAAATGCGTAAACCAGATATTCCACTACGGGTAGAAATCCGTCGAGATGCTGCTTACCTATCCTATGAAACGATTAAAGGAGCAGGCGGGTTGCCAGTGGGAACAAGCGGTAAAGGCATGTTGATGTTGTCTGGTGGAATCGATTCACCTGTGGCTGGTTATTTTGCTATGAAGCGTGGTGTCGAAATTGAAGCGGTCCACTTTGCTAGTCCACCTTACACGAGTGAGCAAGCATTACAAAAAGCAAAAGATTTAACAGCAAAATTGACTCCTTATGTCGGTAAAATCGAGTTTATCGAGGTACCGTTTACTGAGATCCAAGAAGAAATCAAGAAAAACATTCCACAAGGGTACTGGATGACGATTACTCGACGGATGATGCTGCGATTAACGGATGAGATCCGCCGATTACGCCATGGTTTGATTATCCTTAATGGGGAGTCTTTAGGACAAGTAGCTTCGCAGACCTTACAAAGCATGGTTGCTATCAATGAAGTAACGAATACGCCTATCATTCGTCCAGTTGCTACGATGGATAAATTAGAAATCATTGAAGTAGCTGAACAAATCGATACCTTTGAGCTTTCAGTCCAACCATTTGAAGATTGCTGTACGATTTTTGCCCCACCTCAACCAAAGACTCGACCACGCCTTGATAAAGTTCATCAATACGAAGAACGTTTACCAATCGAAGAAATGATCGAACGAGCTCTTTCTGGTTTAAAAATGGAAACGATCCATACAGCTACCGAAGCTGAACAAGTAGAAGAATTTGCTGATTTGTTATAAGAGTCTTGAAATTATCGTGGAGCTTTGACAAGAATAAGAAAGTAGATTGAACCGTTTTTTTATGTTTAATAAAACATACTTTAAAAACATTACTTTTTATTTGTTCTTACACTTATTTGAGGTTGAGACAAAAGTGTTCAGCATCAAGAAATAAGAAGGAATTTCCGAAAATTGATTCTCAAATTTTTGGTCAATTTCGGCTTATTTCCGAAGATGCTACTTTTGTCTCACCGTTTATTCGTTTTTAGAGATACTAGTAGAGACTGAGACAATTTTTGTCCCAGTCTTGTTGCTCTAAGAGAGGATAAATGATAAACTGACTATGTGAAGAAATTAACAAAGGAGTTTGAAGATGGGAGAAAAAATAGCGGTTTTACCAAAAGCAACAGCTAAAAGACTACCTTTATATTTACGTTATTTAAAAATGCTCAATGATTCAGGTGTGAAGCGGATTAAATCAAATGAATTTAGTCAAATCACCCAAGTACCTTCTGCGTCGATCCGTAGAGATTTTTCATATTTAGGTGAATTGGGGCGCAGTGGCTATGGTTATGAAGTGCCTTATCTGATCGAAGTATTTGATCGGATCTTAAAGACGGAAGAGGAAAAACGAATTGCCTTAGTTGGGTATGGGAATCTAGGGAAAGCTTTAAAGCACAATAATTTTAGAAGAAATGAAAATTTGAATATCGTCTGTGTATTTGACAATGACCCTAAAATCGTCAACCAAGAAATCGATGGTCAATTTATTTATCCAATCGAACAGTTTGGCGAAATCGTCAAAAAAGAAAAAGTAACAGTTGCGATTTCAACGGTTCCAAGTAAACACTCCCAGTCAGCAATCGATGAAATTGTGAAAGGTGGCGTATCAGCGATCTTAAACTTTGCTCCTGACCGAGTGATCGTACCCAAGCATGTGAATATTCAATACATTGATTTGACGACAGAATTGCAAACGCTTATATTTTTTAACGAGAAATATTCAGAAGTTTTTTTATGACAATCCATAGTTTTAGCGCTTAGAGCCAATGTTTCTAAGCGTTTTTTTATAACGCATGTTTATATCTATTTTTGTTTGTTTACAATCATAATACTGATATAATAGCTTTCAGTTCATTGTATCATCGTGTGCAGGGATTATAAAATAACTGGTTTTTTTGAAAGGAGAAACCTTTTTTTAGGAGTGAATGACAGTAATAAAGATGAATGCAATGGATAGAATCACTGTTGTAAGAAAAAAGTTAATCTGAAGGAGGCGGTTATGAAACAAGTTGGAGTAAAAAATACTAATGAAGTTTAAGATTTGATTGAATGTACATAAAAGGAACAATCCTTAATTCTTATGATTCAGGCTAGATATGAATGTCTAGCAAAACAGACAAGCCACGGATGCTATAACAAAAAAATGTAAAGGATGGTAAAAATGAATCAAGAGAAGGTAAAAAATACAATTCTTATGGAAATGGAACGGTTTTCGGACAAAACAAGTGAAGGATACCACCAAATGAAAGCAGTGTTGAATAAATTCCCTTACAAAATAACTGCAGACTATCAGCAATTACTGGATACATTAAGAGGGGGGACGGCAATTAACAGATTTGAAACTCTTGATGAGCTGATAATGATGCTGAAACAAGAGAGAGTAATAACGAGAGAGATCGTGGAATCTTGTCTCTATTTTCAACAAAATTCTGATAATGTAATAAATCAGATTCATCTTTTTGATCTTCTAATGGTTCCAACTAGAAATCTGACAGAACAGCTCAACTTATTAACATCTTTAACTAATAGTTTATCTGTGGATGGTGATAAATTTTTTCATGAGAATGTTTTGTTTAGTATTAATAAAATAAAATTATCGACAGATGAAATCGAGAAAAAAATTAAAGAGATATGTATAGAATTACAATATGGCATGGACTCAGCTAAAGTCAAAGAGGATATTTTAGCTCGTACATTTGAACTATTAAACGAGGGCAGTGTAAAATACCAACAATTAGTCAATATGGAGCTAGATTATGAAGAAGGATGTAAAGAAATCGTAATTGATGGATTTTTTGGAATGATGCCTGACCCTGATGATAAGTATAAATGGTTTTTTGACTTTTTGAGAGATGATAAAATAATTTCTAAACTTCTCCAAAGAAAGAATTTATCAGAAGCTGAAAAAAAAACATATATTTCTATAGCTACAAATCATAGTGATTCGCCGTTTATTGGTAATAGCATTCCATATTTTAAAAAAATAAATATAAAAGAAAGTACCATAATCACAAAAAAAAGAATCCTTGATCAAGAGCTCGTTTATTTGATTGCTAAAGAAGTAACCCCAGAGTTGGCTGTAAAGTATGATGAAATATTAAGAGGAGAAGAACAAGGAACAGTTGAGGTGATGACACAAATTTATGTTGAGTCTCAGTCCACATTAGTAAAAGAGTCTGTTAGGCAACATGTCAATACTTCCTTCAAAGAAACGGACCGTTTAGAATTTTATAAAAAAAGTATCATCGAAAAACTAAAAAAAGAAAATCGATTAGATTTAGGGGATCAATTAGAAGATTTATTGAATAGTGGGGCAAAAATAGACCGATTTGATAGATTCTATAGATTATTGAATTCCCCAGAGTCAAAAAAACAGTTATCCTATTTAGGGAGACTTGTTTTTGGTGAAAATCAATGGCACAAATTTGAAACAGTTCAGGCATTTAAAGAAGAATTAAAGGAGACAGAAGCAAAAAAAAATAGTTCCTTATCGGAAATGATGAAAAAAGATCTGAGTGAAATCGAAAATCAGCGATACATGAATGGACTTCGATCAATTGATAATAAAATGGCGAACAATGACTATCTCAAGCAATTAAAACCCGAGCAGATCGCAACGATTATGCTTCAGTTAAAAGTTAATTACCCAAACTGGACGGAAAAAAACTTTGAACAAGTCAATAATCAATTAAGTACTTATTTAAATGAAGAGGATAAGATTCAAACAAACAAAATTTTGAATGAAAAAGAAGTGATCTTAAGAATATCCGCAATAAGCATGGAAATGGGAGAAAAAGCACAAACTATAATACTTGCCCCTACTGATAAAATAAAAGCTCTTGATATAGTGGGGGAAGTAAGAAAAGATTTAAAAAAACAAAAAGTAGATTACCTTTTTCCTATAATACTGGAAACGATTAATCATACACTAAGTGAAGAAAGAATTGATTGTTCGAATCGTTCGGATAGGGAAAAAGTATTAAATCTATTACAAGATTATCAGACAAAAAAAGAAATACTTCCAAAAATCGAAGAAGCACTCCAGCAAAAAAAGGAGGGAGAGACTTTATCAACAGTCATTTATTCTGTAATGAGTAGAGAATGGGGAAATTCAAGTGATGTAACTGATTTAAAAAAAAGGTTTGGGGATGACGGAGAAGGACTATTAAAGGAAACCAAGGACCTTTCACAAGCTGAGTCTCTTCTTCAATCAATTAAAGAAGCACTTCGTTCACAAAATATTAATTTTACTGAATCGGATGTCATCAATTGGACGGAAAAATGTTTATCAATGGATGAAAAAAAGCGGCAAAGTGAATCCCAAGTTGTAATAAATAAGATTAAAAATAGTTTATTGAAGATAAAAAATAAAAAAAATACAAAACAAGTCAGAGTCAATAAAGTAATTGAGACGTTTCAAAAAGATTTAAATAATAAAAAAGAAGAAATTAAAAAACAAATGAAATATAGTGTGATTGAGGTGTACGAATTTAGAGATGATCGACTTAGTATAGAGGAGCAATTTTCAAATATCCTTAATCAAAAAGAAAAGATACAACATTTTATACATACATATCCCAAATTAAAAAGTGTCATTGACGAGTGTAGCAAACAAATTCCTTTAGTTTCTGTTGATCTTAAGAAGGTAACGATTAATGAAGTTGAGGGTAACAATAATAAATATTTTAAGAATCTTAATCAGGTGCTGACTCCATTCGAAAGGGAGTGGTGGCAACAGGAAAGCGATAAGATTAAGCAGTTTATAAATACTTACGTAAGTCCGAATAACCTATTAGTGTCTGATGTGAATCGACAGATTGAAGAATTACTAATCAAGGATGAGCATTGTTGTTCCCAGGTTGTTTTGTCTTTCTTGGTATATTCATCTGGTGTATTTAAAAATATAAATCCTAAATACACGGCAGGGTATCTTAATAAAGACTCAGAACACCAACAGAATCGAGGGAAAATTAAAAGACTAGTTGAGAGTTTCGAGAAATTACACTCACATAGACAGGAAATGAAGCAACTTAAAGAACTGAATATAGATGTTGAACCAACTCCAATGCCTCAGGGAACAAGTAATCAGTCTCTAATAAGTAATTCAGTAAAGGAACCAGAGAGAAAAAAGGAGCAACCTAAAGAAAAGTCTGCAGGTATTGAACCAACATTAACACCTCTCGGAATCAGTAATCACTCTCTAACAGATAAACAAACCAAAACGCCCCTTGTAATAAAAAATCAAACATTCGAGGAGCAAATGAATCAGTCTACAAATGTGGCTGATAGTCTAAATCAGGAGAAGTCCGCTGGTATTCAATCAATACCAATTCCCAAGGAAATCAGGGATCAATCTCTAACAAATAAATCACCTCAAACGCCCAATAGTCACCCTGTAATAAAAATTCAAACACTAGAGGAGCGAATGAATCAGTCTACAAATAAGGCTAATAATCTAAATGAGATGAAGGAAGCAGGAAAAAATCAGTCTTCTGTAAGAGAGTTAAAAAATTAATTTGAACAGTCACGTTCTGAATAAGCAAACATTGTCACTACTGCTTATTGTTTAGTCAATTATTTATAATAGGCGAATCATAAGCCTGAAGAGGTACTATTTAGGGAAATACGATTCTTACCGTCTTTTATTGACTTTAAAATTGAACCATTGTAAAATGAGGCATGACGTTGATCAAGAGGAGTAACTAGTTACAGCCTTTTAGAGAGAGAACGAGATGGTGAGACGTTCTTAGGAGAGACTAGTGAAGGTAGCTTGGGAGTTTTTATCTTGAACCCTTTATCGTGTACAGCAAACCGATAAAACCTAGAGATAAACGAGTCGTGATCGTTAACTCACATGAGAGGTAGTAGGAAACTGCTACAAATTAGGTGGTACCGCGTAAATCAATACGTCCTAAAATACGAAAGTATTTTAGGACTTTTTTTATTTTTAAGGAGGACATCAGTATGACGGAAGAAAAAAATCTATCAACAAAATACAATCCGCAAGAAGTTGAAGCTGGCCGTTATGAAAAATGGTTGGAACAAGATTTGTTCAAACCAAGTGGCGATCAGAAAGCAAAACCCTATTCAATCGTAATCCCCCCACCAAATGTTACAGGAAAACTTCACTTAGGACATGCCTGGGATACGACTTTACAAGACATGCTGATTCGTCAAAAACGGATGCAAGGCTTTGATACCTTGTGGTTACCTGGGATGGACCATGCAGGGATCGCTACACAGGCAAAAGTAGAAGAAAAGCTTCGTCAACAAGGGATTTCGCGTTATGACTTAGGACGTGAAAAATTTGTGGATCAAGTATGGGAATGGAAAGAAGAGTATGCAAGCCATATCCGTGAACAATGGGCAAAAATGGGCTTATCTCTCGATTATAGTCGTGAACGTTTTACACTAGATGATGGCTTGTCAGAAGCTGTTCGTAAAGTATTCGTGACACTTTATGAAAAAGGCTTGATTTACCGTGGTGAATACATTATTAACTGGGACCCACAAGCACGCACTGCTTTATCGGATATCGAAGTGATCCACAAAGAGATTGAAGGTGCTTTCTACCACATGAGCTATGAACTGGCTGATGGTTCGGGTGTAGTGGAAATTGCAACGACTCGTCCAGAAACTATGCTAGGTGACACAGCGATTGCTGTACACCCAGAAGACGAGCGTTATCAAGCGTTGATCGGCAAAAAAGTAATTTTACCATTAGTAAATAAAGAAATTCCGATTATTGCAGATACGTATGTTGATATGGAATTTGGAACAGGCGTAGTGAAAATTACACCTGCGCATGATCCAAATGACTTTGAGGTAGGTAACCGTCATGATCTGCCACGTGTAAATGTGATGAACGAAAATGGAACGATGAATGACTTAGCTGGAAAATATGCAGGTATGGATCGTTTCGAAGCACGTAAAGCGATTGTCTCTGATTTGAAGGAAATCGGACGATTGATCAAAATTGAAAAAATGATCCATAATGTTGGGCATTCAGAACGTACGGGAGTAGTCATTGAACCACGCTTGTCCACACAATGGTTTGTTAAAATGGCTCCATTAGCTGAGAAAGCAATGAAAAATCAAGAGACTGATGATGCAGTTGAATTTTTCCCACCACGTTTTAATCAAACATTTTTACGTTGGATGGAAAATGTTCACGATTGGGTCATCTCTCGTCAATTGTGGTGGGGACACCAAATCCCGGCTTGGTACCATAAAGAAACGGGTGAAATGTATGTAGGGATGGAAGCTCCAGAAAATAGTGAAGAGTGGGTACAAGATCCAGATGTATTAGATACTTGGTTTAGTTCAGCATTATGGCCTTTTTCAACGATGGGATGGCCAGATGAAAATAGTGCTGATTATCAACGCTATTTCCCAACAAGCACATTAGTAACTGGCTACGACATTATCTTCTTCTGGGTTAGTCGAATGATTTTCCAAAGCTTAGAATTTACAGATCGTCGTCCGTTTGAAAATGTTTTGATTCATGGGTTGATTCGGGACGAACAAGGACGTAAGATGAGTAAATCTCTTGGAAACGGCATTGATCCAATGGAAGTGATTGAAAAATATGGCGCTGATGCCTTACGTTGGTTCTTATCAAACGGTTCAGCACCTGGTCAAGATGTCCGTTTCAGCTATGAAAAAATGGATGCAGCTTGGAATTTCATTAATAAAATTTGGAATGCTTCACGTTTTGTTATTATGAACAGTGAAGGCATGACAGTTGAAGATATTACGCTAACTGGCGAGAAAACTGTGGCAGACCGCTGGATCTTGACACGTCTAAATGAAACGATCGCTAAGGTTACTGAACTCTTTGATCATTTTGAATTTGGGGAAGCTGGGCGTCAGTTGTATAACTTTATTTGGGATGATTTTTGTGACTGGTATATCGAGATGAGTAAAGAAGTCTTGTATGGTGATGATGCTGTCTCAAAACAAACAACACAAAGTATTTTGGTGCATACGTTAGATCAAATTTTACGTCTATTGCATCCAATTATGCCATTTGTTACTGAAGAAATTTGGCAACACATCCCACATCAAGGTACTTCTTTAGTAGTTGCTGATTATCCGGTGGTTCATCCGGAATTTAATGATGAAACAGCTTCAAAAGGGATGGAAGTACTCAAAGAACTAATTCGTTCCGTACGTAATATTCGTTCTGAAGTGAATACACCATTATCCAAACCAATTACATTAATGATTAAGATCAATGATCCGAAAATCGGTCAATTCTTAACAGAAAATACCAGCTACATCGAGCGTTTCTGTAATCCAGAAGAGCTAACGATCTCAAGTGAAATCGTTGCGCCTGATCTAGCAATGTCAGCTGTATTGACAGGGGCAGAAATTTTCTTACCATTAGCAGGTTTGATCAATATCGAAGAAGAAATCAAACGGTTAGAAAAAGAACTAGCGAAATGGACAGATGAAGTGAAACGAGTACAAGGAAAATTAGGCAATGAACGCTTTGTTGCCAACGCGCCAGAAGAAGTGGTTGAAGCAGAGCGGACAAAAGAAAAAGATTATTTGGACAAACAAGCAGCAGTTACAGAAAGAATCCGCAGCTTAAGAACCATCCAGTAATCTGACATTCGAACAATCGTACAAATGCAAAAGAGAGCGGAAAGTAGTTGAAAAACATTTCCGCTCTCTTTTTAAGTAAAAAGCAAGACGTCAGCAAAAATAAGTAGAATCAGAATTGGCTATTCAGTATTTCTTCTTCTTTTACATACACTACGTCTTTTCCTGTGTTTCCGGTTGCTTTTTGCTATAATAAATATGGAATGGGGGAAACGTTGATGAAAATAGAAGAAGCAATCGCCTGGATCCATAGCCGCTTGCCATTTGGCTCTCGTCCGGGACTAGATCGAGTGGAGGCATTATTAGAGATAGTCGGGCATCCTGAAAAACAGGTGAAAACGATCCATATCGCAGGAACCAACGGAAAAGGTTCGACGGTTACGTATCTGAGATGTCTACTAGAAGAAGCAGGTCTGACAGTGGGGACATTTACTTCGCCGTATATTGAATCTTTTAATGAACGAATCTCGATCAATGGACAAGAAATTCCAGATCAAGACTTAATCAAGCTTGTACAAAAATACCGACCACTTGTTGAACATTTGGATCGATTTGAAGCAGTTGCCGGAATCACTGAGTTTGAAACGCTGACAGCAATGGCATTTGATTATTTTTTGTGTCAAAAAGTCGACGTTGCTATTATTGAAGTTGGGTTAGGCGGTTTACTAGACTCAACAAATGTTGCCGTACCATTACTTACAGGAATCACCACGATTGGCTTGGATCATACGGATATTTTAGGAGAAACAATTGAAGAAATCGCTGCCCAAAAAGCAGGAATAATCAAGCAAGGGGTGCCTGTCGTTACGGGAAATATCGAAGAAAGAGCTTTAGAAGTAATCAAAAAACAGGCTAGACTAAGAAATGCCCCCCTTCATATTTTTGGCGAAAACTATCAAGTTACTTATCAACATCCAGCTGAGCAATGGGGAGAAGTATTTTCATTTCATAATGAGCATGGAAAAATGACCTCGCTTACGATTGGCATGATTGGACAACATCAGACAGAAAATGCTGGTATGGCAATTGAACTATACCAAGTTTACTGCAAGATGACAGGAATACCATTTAGTGAAAAAGAAATTCGCAAAGGGCTGAAAAAAGCGCACTGGCCTGGACGAATGGAAAAATTAAGTGAAGAACCTTTTGTTATTATAGATGGCGCTCATAATACACATGCAGTCAGCCGTTTGGTTCAAAATTTGAAGAAAGAGTTCAAAGATTATCGGATCAATATTTTATTTTCTGCACTAAGTACAAAAGATGTAGAAGCAATGCTAGCCCAATTAAAAGCAGTTCCTAATGCGCATTTGTATTTAACGACGTTTGAACACCCGAAAGCATTGGATTTAAGCACCGTGACTGATCTTGTAGATGAAACAGTTTCAATTGTTTCATTATGGCAATTTGGTTTAGCTGAAATATTAGAAAAAATGACCAATGAAGATGTCTTAGTGGTTACAGGTTCCCTTTACTTTATTTCTGAAGTACGAACACTATTGTTACAGTTAGGAGGAAAAAATGAATTATAAAGCTGTCATTTTTGACATGGACGGGTTACTCTTCGACACAGAAATCGTCTACTATGAAGCCTCGCAAATGGTTGCTGATCAAATGGGCTTTCCTTACGACAAAGAATTGTATTTGAAATATCTAGGTGTATCAGATGAAGAGGTTTGGGCAAATTATCATCAGATCTTTGCAAGTTTTGGGAAAAATAATGTCCAAAAATTCATTAATGATGCTTATGAAGAAACGATCAGACGGTTTTCCTTAGGTGCAGTGCAATTAAAACCAGGAGTAATCGAATTACTGGACTTTTTAGAAGAACACCGAATACCTAAAGTTGTCGCTTCTAGTAACCAACGTCATATTATTGAGCTATTATTGGAAAAGAACCAACTGACAAACTATTTTGAAACGATTGTTTCAGCAGAAAATGTCAAACGTGCTAAACCTGATCCAGAAATCTTTTTGCTTGCCCATGAATATCTAGGAACGAAAAAACAAGAAACATTGGTTCTGGAAGATTCTAAAAACGGGATACTTGCAGCAGCAAGTGCGGAGATCCCAGTGATTATGATTCCAGATTTGTTGGCTCCTTCAGAAGACTTGCAACAAAAAACGTTAGCAGTTTTATCTTCTCTACACGAAGTACCAGGATATCTAAAAAAATAAAAATAGCTCCCCCCTTTTTTCGTATCTTATTAGTGAGAAGAAGAAAGGGGGGATTTTATGGAAAAAAATTTGCTGGATGCTGTGCCAGCAACCTCACTTCCAAGGGAGCGAATGTTGCTTTACGGAGAGAAAGCACTCTCTGATCAAGAATTACTTGCTATTTTATTACGCACGGGACAGCATCCCTATAATGTCTTGGAACTAGCAGGTAATTTGTTGAAAACATTTGGTGGACTTGCACTGTTAAGACAGGCAACGCTGTCGGAGCTGGAAAAAATACGAGGAATTGGTCAGGTTAAGGCTCTTGAAATCAAAGCACTGATCGAGCTAGGAAAAAGAATCCAAACACAGCATGTAGCGGTACAACCCACGATCCATGCCAGCTATGAATTAGCGCATCAATTAATCATAGAATTAAAGGATCACAAACAAGAACATTTGATTTGTATTTATTTGGATACTAAGAATCAAGTATTGTTGAAAAAAACGCTATTTATTGGTTCCCTGGATCAAACGATCGCACATCCAAGAGAAGTGTTCCATTATGCTGTTCGATATTCTGCAGCGAGAATTATTTTAGTTCATAATCATCCATCGGGGAATGTTCTTCCATCTAAACAAGATTTGCTTTTTACTAAAAGAGTTCAAAAATGTGGGGAGATGATGGGAATCGATGTCTTAGATCATTTGATCATTGGATGCAAACAGTATTTTAGTCTGAGAGAGGAGGGATTGATGGAAGAGGAATAAATTGAATAAGTGGAAGTAGCTTTCTTGCAAAAAAAAAGAACCAAGTGTACAATTATATTGTAATTTTGTTTGGGAATAGAAGTTGAAACATCTGTTGCACCTCTATCGTACGCGAGCAATGTTACAATCAATTAAGTGCTTAGGCACGAGGAGGGTATTATTAATGGAAAACGGAACAGTTAAATGGTTCAACGCTGAAAAAGGATTTGGTTTTATTTCACGTGAAGACGGAAGCGATGTTTTTGTTCACTTTTCAGCTATCCAAGGTGACGGATTCAAAACTTTAGAAGAAGGTCAAGCAGTGACTTTTGATGTTGAAGAATCAGATCGTGGCCCACAAGCTGCTAATGTTGAAAAAGCTTAAGTAGAGCGAGTAAACTAAATAAGTGTTGTTCACCTATTTAAACATGTTAAGAGCGTAAGTGATTACGCTCTTTTTTGTTACAAAAAAACTTATAATGGACAACTGCGCCGAACTTTACCCATCTATGTAGGTAGTCGGCGCATGTAGCCATTATAAGTTTTTCATTTATTTTTCTTCATCAGGTGTCATCACCATTGGAAGGATCATTGGATGTCTTTCTGTTCGTTCAAATAAGAAAGGTTGTAAAGCGCCTGTCATGGCTTCTTTCAGTTTATGTTCAGAGCAATCAGGAGCATTTAACACTTCACGCAATGCATGGAAAAGGATGCGTTGCGCCTCATTGATCATCTCACCTGATTCACGCATATAAACAAAGCCACGTGATAAAATATCAGGTCCCGCTAAAATTTCTTTCTTTTTGATGTCGACAGTAGCAACTGCCAGAACTAGTCCTTCTTCAGATAACAAATGACGGTCTCTCAAAACAACATTTCCAATGTCACCGATCCCGCTACCGTCGATATAGACGTCACCGGCAATAAAATGTCCGGCTGGACGAGCGGTTTCGCTAGTCAAAGCCAACACATCTCCATTTTCCATAATAAAGCAATTTTCAGCAGGTACACCAGTATCTTGAGCAAGGGAAGCATGGATCTTCAACATTCTGAATTCTCCGTGGACTGGAACAAAGTATTTAGGCTTCATCAAACGAAGCATCAGCTTTTGTTCTTCTTGACCACCGTGTCCAGAAGTATGGATATTGTTGATTTTCCCATGAATGACTTCTGCACCAGCTTCAGATAATAAATTGATCAAATGGTTGACGCTGGTAGTATTCCCAGGAATTGGTGAGCTTGAGAAAATGACGGTATCATCTGGTTGGATCTGGATTTGGCGATGGGTACCATTAGCAATACGACTTAAAGCAGCCATCGGTTCACCTTGAGAACCAGTACATAAGATCATCGTTTCATTCGCAGGTAATCGATTGATTTCATGTGCATCAACGAAGGTTCCTTCTGGGACTTTGATATAGCCTAAACGTTGGCCGTTAACGATCGCATTTTCCATACTGCGTCCAAAAACAGCAATTTTTCTGCCGGTAGCAACCGCTGCATCTGCTGCTTGTTGTAGACGGAAAATGTTTGAAGCGAAGCTGGCAAAAATGATCCGACCTTCGATTTTCTCAAAAATCTTTAGGATCGAAAGACCAATCGTTTTTTCTGATTTTGTAAATGTTGGGATCTCAGCATTTGTACTGTCTGATAGCAAGCAGAGTACGCCTTCTTCACCGATCCGTGCCATTTTGTGCAGGTTAGCAGGTTCACCGACTGGGGTGAAATCAAATTTAAAGTCACCTGTTGCAACGATATTACCAGAAGGCGTTTTTACAACGACACCCAACGCATCAGGGATACTATGGGTTGTTCTAAAAAAGCTGACCGATGTTTTTCTGAAACGAATCACGGTATCTTCATTGATTTCATGCAATTGTGCATCTCTAAGCAAGCCATGTTCATCCAACTTATTGGTAATCAGTGCAAGCGCTAATGGTCCAGCATAAATAGGGATATTCGCTTGTTTCAACAAATAAGGAATGCCACCGATATGGTCTTCGTGTCCATGCGTGATCACCAGTGCTTTCACTTTGTGTATATTTTGAACGATATAGTTGTAGTCAGGAATTACGTAGTCAATCCCAAGCAGATCATCTTCTGGAAACTTGATTCCAGCATCAATGATGATAATCTCATCTTGGAATTGTACCCCATACGTGTTTTTCCCGATTTCACCTAATCCACCAATAGCAAAGACGCCTGTCTCATTATTTTTGATGGAAAGTTTCATTTTAAAACTCCACTAATGTGAATTCAGCATTTTCTTTTTCGTATTCTAGATGACTGCCTTCTAGAAGTTGAACGAATTCAATGTTGTATGGGGTATTTTCTTCCACTTGTTGACGTGCGTCAACATCACTATTTGCTTCAATGTAAAGTGATTTTGTTTCTTCCCGTTTAGGATTACGGATTTTTGATTCTTGATAATATACTTTGTAAATCATGTTTATGTCTCCTTTATCTGCATGTCGCAGTAATTTAGCTAGTTGATTTTTTTTAGACAACACAAAACGAGGGGTCAAGCCACCTGTTTTTTGATATGCTTTGATTAAAATGAGCGATTCTAATCAAAGAGACAAGCCTCGTTTTGCTTCTCTGTTCGGAAATTTTTTCAACCGTACCTTCTGTATGAATTCATACAATAGTTAATTGCTATTTTAGCATAAAAAAGTGGATAAGTATAGAAATCAACAAGGTGGAAAGGAAAAATGTTTTTTATCATTTAAATGTAATAAAAAAAATTTTTGATGAGAGAGGTGTTCTATATACTATAGGAGTGTGCTATTATTTTTATTAATAGCTAAATTTATTCTAATTAAAAGGAGATGAGAGTTTGAAGTTGATGTGGCACTATACCATGCGCTATAAGAAATATTTGTTATTAAATTTCATCTGCGTATTTGGTTTTATTTTAATTGAGTTAGGCTTACCAACGATTTTAGCTCGTATGATTGATGTCGGGATTCGTAACAACGATTTTGGTTATGTAAAACAACAAGGGATCTTGATGGTCGTGATTACTGTGGTTGGGATCATTATGAATATTCTATTAGGCTATTTTGGTTCACGGATCACGACGAACATCGTTGCGGATATTCGTGATGATCTATTCAAGAAAATCCAGAGTTATTCTCACCAAGAATATGAAACATTAGGGGTTGCTTCGTTGATCACGCGTACGACGAACGACGCTTATCAAATTATGCTGTTCTTACAAAATATCTTACGGATCGGATTTATGACACCGATGATGTTTGTTGTCAGTCTTTATATGGTTATGCGGACCAGTGTTTCATTGAGTTATTATGTGATCGGAGCGCTACCGTTTTTACTACTTTCAGTGGTTGCGATTGCGAAATTTTCTGAACCGTTATCAAAAAAACAACAGAAAAATTTGGATAAGATTAATAGTATTTTACGTGAAAATCTTTCAGGATTACGTGTTATCCGAGCATTCGTTAATGAAAAGTTTGAAGAAAAACGATTTGCGAAAGTTAATGATAACTATACAAAAAGCTCGAAAAGCTTGTTTCGTTTAATGGCTGTTGCACAGCCTGGATTCTACTTCCTGTTTAACATTGTAATGGTCTTGATCATTTGGAGCGGAGCAGTTCAAATCGATGCTGGTTCTCTTCAAGTGGGGGATCTGATTGCGTTTATTGAATATATTTTCCATGCATTATTCTCCTTCATGCTGTTTGCAAGTGTCTTTATGATGTATCCACGGGCAGCTGTTTCAGCAGGGCGTATCCAAGAAGCATTAGATGCCTCACCGTCGATCAAAGAAGATCCAAATGGTGTATCTGAAACAAAAACCAAAGGATATATTGAGTTTAAGAATGTGACATTTGCTTACCCTGGACATTCACAAGAACCCGTGATCCGTAATGTGAGTTTTACTGCTTCGCCAGGAGAGACAGTCGCATTCATCGGTAGTACAGGTAGCGGGAAGTCAACGTTGATTCAATTGATTCCTCGATTTTACGATGTAAGTGATGGGGAAATCCTTATTGATGGCGTAGATGTCAGGGACTATCGCTTGAGTAAATTAAGAGATAAAATTGGCTTTATTCCTCAAAAAGCATTGTTATTTACTGGGACGATCGCAGATAATTTAAGATATGGAAAAGAAGATGCTACGCAAGAGGAGATGGAGCGAGCAGCTGAAATCGCACAAGCAACGGACTTCATTTCGAAGAAAACGGATGGGTATGATGAACTTCTTTCCGAAGGTGGAGCTAATTTCTCTGGAGGACAAAAGCAGCGTTTAGCGATTGCCAGAGCTATTATTCGACGTCCGGAAATCTATATTTTTGATGACAGCTTCTCGGCGCTTGATTATCAAACGGATGCAAAACTTCGGGCTCGCTTGAAAAAAGAAACGACCGAATCAACGGTGTTAATCGTGGCGCAGCGAGTGGGTACGATCATGCATGCTGATAAAATCATCGTCTTGAATGAGGGAGAAGTCGTAGGTATCGGGACACACCGTGAATTATTAGAAAACTGTCCAATCTATTATGATATCGCAGCTTCGCAATTATCGAAGGAGGAATTAGCATGAAACAAACATTATCTTCCTTAAAACGATTAGCTCGATACATCAAACCTTATCAGTTAACATTTTTCTTTGTACTGTTGTTTACTGTTTTGACGGTGATTTTCAACGTTGCTTTACCCTACGTTGTCGGATTGCCAACTACTGAGATCAGTCACAATATTGCAAACAACGAAGCGATTAATTTTTCTTATATTTTCAATTGTTTGATTTGGATCACGATCGTGGGCGTTGGTTATTGTGTTTCGCAATTACTTTCAGGTGTTTTGATGACGAATGTCGTGCAAAGTGCAATGCAAGATTTGCGAAGAGATATTGAAGAAAAAATCAATCGATTGCCTGTTTCTTATTTTGATAAAAATCAACAAGGAAATATCTTATCTCGGGTGACGAATGACGTAGACGCAGTCAGTGGGGCGTTACAGCAAGCGTTTATCGGTGTGGTGAATGCTATTTTAGGGATCACACTGGCAGCAGCGATGATGTTTTATATCCAGCCATTGATGGCGTTGATCTCGATGATCATGATTCCTGCATCTATCTGGATTTCAAAACGTGTGATCAATGCTTCGCAAAAATATTTCCAAGAAATGCAAAATTCGTTAGGGGATTTAAATGGTTATGTCCAAGAAAATATGACTGGTTTTAGTGTGTTAAAAGTTTATGGACGTGAGCAAAAAACGTTTGAAGGATTCAAACAAGTCAATCATCGATTGAAACATTATGGATTTAGAGCAGCCTTTATATCTGGATTGATGATGCCCTTAGTTCAGTTGACCGCATATGCTACTTATATCGGTATGGCTGTATTGGGAAGTTTTTACGTCATTACGGGTGTCATCGTTGTGGGGCAATTACAAGCATTTATCCAATATATTTGGCAAATCAGCCAGCCAATGGGGAATATCACACAGTTATCTTCTGTATTGCAAAGTGCATCTGCGGCTACCAGACGTGTCTTTGAGATTTTAGATGAACCAGAAGAAAAAGAAAATAAAGTGGATGTCACTTTACCAGAAACAGTAGCAGGAAATGTTTCATTTGAACATGTTGATTTTGCTTATGACCCTAAAAAACCGTTGATTCAAGATTTGAACTTTGAAGTAAAAGCTGGTCAAACAGTTGCGGTAGTCGGACCAACCGGTGCAGGGAAAACCACTCTGATTAATTTATTGATGCGTTTTTATGATGTGAGTCATGGGGCAATAAAAATCGATGGTATTGATACTAAAACGATGAGTCGTAGTGATGTCCGCTCATTATTTGGGATGGTTCTTCAAGATGCTTGGCTCTATGAAGGGACAATCGCTGATAATATTCGTTTTGGTAAATTAGATGCGACGGATTATGAAGTCGTTGACGCAGCAAAAACAGCTAACGTTGATCATTTTATTCGGACAATGCCTGATGGGTACGAAATGGAAATCAACGCTGAAGGTGACAATGTTTCGTTAGGGCAAAAGCAATTATTGACTATTGCCAGAGCCGTGGTTTCTGATCCTAAAATCTTGATACTTGATGAAGCTACTAGTTCTGTCGATACTCGTTTAGAAGCATTGATCCAAAAAGCAATGGATCGTGTAATGGAAGGACGAACAAGTTTTGTTATTGCTCATCGCCTTTCAACGATTCGTGATGCGGATTTGATCTTAGTGATGGATCAAGGACAAATTATCGAAAAAGGAACGCATGAAGGGCTGTTAGCTCAAGGCGGATTCTATGAAAAACTGTACAATAGCCAAATTGCTGAAGATGTTGCTGATGCTTGATACCGATTAAACCAAGAGGTTGTGAAAGAAGCGGGTAGCTCCGATGACAATAAGAAAGAATTTTTTGAAACAGCTTCTCATGTTTTGAAAAATTCAGGCTTATTTCAAGGAGTTGCTTCTTGAACACCGTTTAAACCAAGAGGTCGTGAAAGAAGCGATCAGCTCCGAGCAAACAAGAAAGAATTTTTAGAATAGAGAGACTGAGGAAAAACTTTCCTCAGTCTCTTTTAGTATCTCTAAAAATCGAATAAACAGTGAGATAAAAGTAGCATCAAGAAATAAGAAGCACCAAGTAGGTAACGATCAACAGCAAAAAACGAGTGTTTATGCTTCTTGTTAATTTTCAGAAATCCCTTCTTATTTATTAAAGATAAACATTTTTGTCTCACCTCTTTTTTTATTTGTTGGACTACTATACAAAATAAAAATAATAAAATCTGAGCGTTACGATAAATTTGTAGTAGAAAAAAGATCAAGGGAGGCGAAATAGCATTCAAAAATGCTTCTACTACTGGATGCTTGCTAGTAAATGAATTTTACGCGTAATTGTTTACTAAAAGAATGAAAAGAGATGATGAAATGCAGATAGAACGGAAAAGGATAGTGTATAAAAAATAACTATATGAATGGGAGTGTTATTTATTATGAACAAAAAGACCTTTTATAAAAAAGTATGTGCAGGAACTATTGGATTAATTGGGGTAAGTGTTGTTGGATTGTCAGTAAATGCAGAAACTAGTAATGTTTTAGTCAATAAAAATATTGCTATCTCCCAAAATGTGGATCAAAATAATTTTGATTTGAAAGACATCGTCGCATTTAATGGAAGTGCCGTCCAACTTGATTCCCATACAGCTCGTCTTACTCAATCGAAACAATTTCAAAAAGGAACAATATCTGGAATCGTCTCCCTTGATATGAACTATGATTTCTTGTTGGATATGGATGTCAATTTAGGTGATAATGTAAATGGTGCTGATGGGGTAGGTGTGGCTTTCCACCAAGGAGCAATTGGCGACATTGGAGCTAATGGTGGAGGTCTAGGTATCAGAGGCCTGAAAAAGGGAATTGGATTTGAATTGGATACCTATTCTAAAGCGCCAGATAGAGATGATGCGGATACTTCTTTCAACCATGCTCAAATGGTGGGTGCTCATGGAGGCTTTGTTTCAACAGATGCCAACAGCGGATTTTTAACCGCTTTAGCTCCTATGCAACAAATTAAATTCACGCCAAATACTTTTAAAAAATTAACGTTAAAATGGAATAGCAAGCAACAACTCATTACTGCAGATTATGATGGGCAACATTGGGAATTGAAAAATCCAAACATCGATAAATCAAAGAAATATACTTTTACGATTGGAGCTGCAACAGGAGAACACTTCAATACGCATACTGTCAGAATCAATCAATTTGCAGCAGTTTTTGAAAAACCAGAGTTACATGCAAATGATATTGAAATTTTGCACGATGAGTTATTTGATCCATATGACAAACGAATCAATCTAAGTGCTTATGATCGTGTTGACGGAGACATCACAGACAAAATCAAAGTGGTAGAAAACAACGTTGATTCCTCTATTCCTGGAAAATACCAAGTCACTTATGAAGTGAAAAATAGTGTAAATGAAGTGGCTAGAAAAACGATTAATGTAACGGTGAAAATCAATGATACTTGGCCTGACGGACAAACTGCTGGATGGAAAATGTTCTCAGGAGATGACATTGAACTAGTGAAAGACCCTGTGAATGCTTTAGTAGGTGACTATACTTTCTTTGCTGATCAGCATGCTAGTGTATATAAAATCTTTAACGGTAGTGAAGCTTTAGAAGAAAATGCAACTTATCGAGTAACCGTTTATGTGAAACCAGTGGTCGATATGTTGAGTGACCATTATGTAAAAGTGGCATTGAAGGAAGATACTTCGTCTAAAGATAGTCGTGAACTCCTTAACACCACATTGATGAGAGATGGGGTTTTAGAAGAAAAAGGATACTATCGACTTACAACTACTTTTAAAGTAAATAAAGGAGAAACAAGCCCACTAATCAATGTGGAAAACTATAAAGCTGGCTATATCGGCTCAATCAATATTTCTAAAGTAAATGGATAAAATTTAGCTACCAGTTTAGATAGCATATAGATAAAAGGAAAGAGCTTGGAACACGAAAGATTGTTCTGAGCTCTTTAGTTGTGTAAAAACGAGAGGTTGAGACAAAAGTGTTCAGCATCAAGAAATAAGAAGGAATTTCCGAAAATTGACAAGAAACACAAAAACTCGTTTTTGATGTTGATTGTTACCTACTTGGTGCTTCTCAAATTTTTGGTAAATTTCGGCAAATTTTCCGAAGATGCTACTTTTGTCTCAGTCCCTAGAGAGTAGGCGTGCTTGAAGGGACTATGAAATAATAGCTGCTAGTCTTTTTGAAGGAGAAATCCATCTTCTGCTATAATTGGAAATAAGCCAAAAAAGGAGATGTGTAAAAATGAGTCAAAAATTTATTGCACCGAATGCAACTGTTGTTGGCGATGTAGAGCTCGCAGAATCGGTCACAGTTTGGTATCAAGCGGTGATTCGTGGGGATAGCAATACGGTTAAAGTTGGAGCAAGAACGAATATTCAAGATGGTACTGTTATTCATGTGGACCATGATGCACCAGTTGAAATTGCTGAAAATGTAACGGTAGGACATCAATGTATGCTTCATGGTTGCACCATCGAAAAGGGCGCGTTGATTGGTATGGGATCAACTATTTTGAACCATGCAGTGATCGGTGAAAATAGTTTGATTGGTGCTGGTTCTTTAGTGACCGAAGGCAAGGTCATTCCGCCCAACGTATTAGCGTTTGGTCGGCCAGCTAAAGTCATTCGTCCTTTAACGGAAGAAGAGATTGAAAAGAATCGCCAAAATATTCAACATTACGTTGAACTTGGAGAACAATATAACGAAGGAAAGTTTAAAGAACAGCATTGAAAAACCGAGCTTTCGTTCCAACTGAAAAAAGGACGATGAGCCGCTCAATCGAGCAGTCCCATCGTCCTTTTAGTTTACAAATGATATTAGTTTAATCCAGCACTGTTTTCCATCACTTCATCAATCAAACCGTATGCTTTCGCTTGTTCAGCAGTCATGTAATTATCACGGTCGGTATCTTTTTCGATCACTTCAAGAGGTTGACCAGTACGTTCTGCTAAAATTTTGTTCAAGCGTTCTCGTGTTTGTAAAATGTGACGAGCTGCGATTTCGATTTCTGTCGCTTGACCTTGTGCGCCGCCAAGTGGTTGATGGATCATGATTTCAGCATTTGGTAAAGCAAAACGTTTGCCTTTTTTACCTGCTGTAAGTAAGAAACTACCCATAGAAGCAGCCATACCCATCACAATGGTTTGGACATCTGCTTTAACAAAATTCATCGTATCATAAATCGCCATTCCAGCAGTAACAGAACCGCCAGGAGAGTTGATATAAAGATAAATGTCTTTTTCAGAATCTTGTGCATCTAGGAAAAGCAATTGAGCAATGATCGAGTTTGCAAGATCATCAGTCACTTGACCACTTAACATGATAATGCGGTCTTTTAATAAGCGTGAATAAATATCATAAGCTCGTTCGCCACGAGAGGATTGCTCAATAACTGTAGGGATTAAATTCATAATTTGGTTCCTCCTTAAGTTCTTTACAAATAGTGTAACACAAATTCATTTCTTCTACCTAAAAAGTAGTATACATTCTTGGTCAATAAAGGTCAAATAAAAAAATTTTAGAAAATAGTCTGTGCTTGCACGTTTATGTTATGATGAAATAGAAGAATACAGCAAGGAGGAACACTAATTGGTAGTTGGCATCGTAGGCTTAATTGGGGTTTTATTAGGAGCTATTTTAGTATATATCGGGATGGTTGTTCAGATGCGCCATCTTGAAAACAAAGAGCAACGAAGACGGGAGTTAGAATTAAAAGTCAAAGAGATTGAGACTTTGAATCAACTAAATAAAAAAATCAATGAAATCTTGCAAAAAAGAGCAACATTGTTAGATGAATATGTCAGCTTTGATGCATTTGATGATTGTTATATCACTATTGATGATTTTGCTTATTTACAGTCATTTGCTGCACAAAATAATTTTTATCTTCCAAATTACATCTTAGAGGAGTTGTTTAAAAACATTGCGCACCGTAAAGTCGTTCTTTCTCCTGACGAAACGATGAAAATAGGCGGTTATGCTTATAAAGGTGGACGTGTGATCTTAGAAAACTTCACGGATAATCTGACGGAAATGATCAATGAAAAAAAAGCGCAATTAAAAAGTGTCACGCGACAACCCATTGGCTTTTTCTCAAATGATAATGTGTGGAGCTAATTGTTTTTTGAGTTGAGATCGAAGAGGATCAAAAAACTTTTATAATTTGTAAAGGCAAGGTTGTGACAGAATTGTCTAGCTTTTAGAAATAAGCGGAAGAATCCAAAAGTAGTTCCTTATATTTTTGGTTTTTTCGGCTTATTTTCGATAGATGAAACACTATGAATGAGAGATTGTGAAAACAGCAGTTTGCCCTGAGTATGAAGAATGAAAATCTCGAAACAGCTCCCCATATTTTGAGATTTTTTGACTGATCGTCGAAGAACATCTTTAAGCGAATGAGAGAGGCCTTTTTTATAGCTTTTCATATTTTAGAAAATCATCGCTTATTGCTGAGGAGTTCTTTATTGAATACCGTTTACTCATTTTTTAGAATGACAAGTCAACCTCATTCTTAGACATTCGAAGTATTACGACTTTTTCACAGCCTTTTTCCTATGGTACAATCAAAGAGACTGAAAGTGGTGATGAAATGGTTCAGATTTTTGCGCATCGTGGAAGTAGTGGTACCCATCCAGAGAATACATTGCCTGCGTTTGCCGAAGCTGTTCGAATAGGTGCAGATGGGATTGAACTAGATGTTCATTTGACGAAAGATGAGCAGATCGTGGTGATTCATGATGAGGAAGTGGATCGGACGACGGATGGCAAAGGATTGGTACGGGAAAAAACATTAGCAGAGATAAAAAAGTTGAATGCAGGAAAGTGGTTCAATACAGAGTTTCAGGCAACAAAAGTGCCAACTTTGAAAGAGGTCTTGCATCTTTTTTGGGAAATGAATTATCGTGGAACGGTAATGATCGAGATTAAAACAGATAAATATGAGTATGCTGGCATCGAAGAAAAAGTAGTTCAACAATTAAAAGCAGTGGAATGGCCTTTTCGACATGCGTACTGCAGTTTTAACTTTCATACATTGGAACGAGTAGTAAAAATTGATCCTCAGGCACAGCTGGATCTTCTTTTAAGTACGTCACAAAAGAAAGTACAGTTAGCTGAAGATACTCCTTGGATAGAAGGGATTCATCCTAGAGGTGACTGGTACTTGGAGCATTTGCCATCCATGGAGACATTCCCCAAATCGATCAGATGCTGGACCATCAACGACGACCAGCAGATGACACGATGTTTCGATCAACAACTAGATGCAATAATCACAGACTTTCCCCAAAAAGCATTTTGGATAAAACAAACAATGAAAAAGTAGGATGATAATGGAAAAAGTATTAGTAATCGTTGGACCTACAGCGGTAGGGAAAACAGCGCTTAGCGTGGAATTGGCTAAAAAATTTCACGGTGAAATTATTAGTGGGGATTCACTGCAAGTTTACAAGAAATTAGATATCGGAACAGCTAAAATAAAGACGTCAGAAATGGAAGGTATTCCCCATCATTTGATTGATATCATCGAACCGAATGAAACTTATTCCGTAGCAGATTTTCAAAAAGCTGGACGAAAATTGATCACAGAAATCACAGAACGTGGCCATTTGCCAATGATCGTTGGTGGAACAGGGTTGTATATTCAATCTTTGCTTTATGATTTTCAATTGGGTGCAAAAGAGGAAAGCGTCACAGCAGTACGAAAAAAATATGAAGAATTAGCTGAAACACTCAGTAAAAAAGAACTTTGGGAGTATTTGAAAACAAAAGATCCGCTAGCAGCGGAAAAAATCCATTGGAATAACCAACGAAAAGTGATTCGAGCTTTAGAAGTATTTGAAGTGACTGGCTACAGTATCACAACACCGCAAGAGGAACCCGCACGTCTTTATGATTATTGTATGATTGGTCTTAATACCGAGAGAGCCTTGTTATACCAGCGCATCAATCAACGTGTAGATAGTATGTTAGAGGAAGGCTTATTAGAAGAAGCACGTTTTGTGTATGAACTTGGTGAAGTCCAAGCGAGTCAGGGCATTGGATACAAAGAATTCTATCCGTATTTTAAGGGAGAAGAATCTTTAGAAAACGTTGTGGAGCAGTTGAAGATGAACTCGAGACGGTATGCAAAACGACAATTGACATGGTTTCGTAATCGTCTTGATGCACATTGGTTTGACTTATTAGCAGAGTCCAGTAGTATGGAGCAAATTGATCAATTGATCAGAACGTGGTTGGAGGAAAAAGATGACAAATAAAAAAGAAAAAGTGATCATCGTAGGCGTTGAGACAGAACAGAATCAACGATACTTCACAGAGTCGATGGCAGAATTGAGCAAGCTGACCAATACAGCTTCTGGGGAAGTTGTATTTACATTGACGCAAAAACGACCGCAAGTCGATCGTCAAACTATTATCGGTAAAGGTAAATTACAAGAATTGATCCAACAAGCGGATGCTCATGAAGCGGATCTGATTATCTTTAACCATGAAATGACCCCTCGGCAGAGTCAGCTAGTCTCAGAAGCAGTAGGAATCCCTATCATTGACCGAGTCCAGTTGATTTTAGATATTTTTGCCATGAGAGCCCGTTCGAAAGAAGGAAAGCTGCAAGTAGAGCTAGCACAATTAGAGTACCTTTTACCACGCTTAGCTGGACAAGGAAAGTCATTGTCTCGATTAGGTGGTGGAATCGGAACGAGAGGACCTGGGGAAACCAAGTTGGAAACGGATCGACGTCATATCCGTAATAAAATATTAGGGGTAAAACGTGAGTTGAAGGCTGTAGAAGCGCATCGAGCGAGAAACCGCCAAAAAAGACAGTCTAGTGAAATCTTTCAAATTGGTTTGATTGGGTATACCAATGCGGGGAAGTCAACCATTCTTAATTTGCTTACGCAAGCGGATACGTATTCTAAAGATCAGTTATTTGCTACTTTGGATCCCTTAACAAAGAAATGGCGATTTGCAGAAGGGTTTGAGATTACGGTTACTGATACGGTTGGATTTATTCAAGATCTTCCGACACAATTAATTGATGCGTTCCATTCAACATTGGAAGAAAGTCAATCAATGGATCTATTGTTACATGTAGTTGATGCAAGTTCGCCAGATCGTATTTTGCAGGAGCAGACTGTATTACAGTTGATGGCGGAACTAAAGATGGAAGAGATGCCTGTATTAACAGTCTATAACAAAGCGGATCAAATTGATCCAGCCTTATTTACTCCCTCACTCTTTCCAAATGTATTGATATCGGCGCAAAGTACCGATGGGAAAGAAAAGCTAGTGCAAGCGATCAAACAGCAGTTGTTGGAATTGATGGTGCCATACACGCTCTTTGTACCCAGTCAGGATGGGCAAACGTTAAGTGCTTTACGAAGACAAACCCTCGTTTTGAAAGAGCATTTTGTAGAAGAAAAAAATGGATATGAAGTAAAAGGATTTGCAAAGTCAACTTCTAAATGGCTGAATAGTTAAATGGTCGTTGTCTCTTTCTTATCAGAGTGACCTATGTATTTTCTCTTTTTTTAAAAGTTAGAAAACTTGAGCAATGAATCGTTGCTCAAGTTTTTTTGTAAAAAAAAAACCAACCTTCATGTTAGAAAACCTGACATAAGCGGTTGACAGTAGTTTTTTTGATTGGTATACTTTACCCAACTTGTTAAACGAAAGGGGACGTCTGATGGGAGAAAAGGAATTGCGCCGTTCAATGTCTGTATTTCCAATTGGTACAGTAATGAAACTGACTGATTTATCCGCACGACAAATTCGTTATTATGAAGAACAAGATTTTGTTCATCCTGAAAGAAGCGAAGGAAATCGTCGAATGTATTCATTAAACGATATTGACTTGTTGTTAGAGATCAAAGATTATCTTTCTGATGGATTAAATATGGCTGGTATCAAACGAGTTTACGAAATGGCTCAAGCCAAAAAACAGGAAGAAAAGAGCAAAAAACCGCTAACTGATCATGACGTTCGACAAATTTTTCGTGATGAGATATTGGCGCAAGGTGGGCTAAGTAAAACTGGGCATTATCAGTCGCAAGGAATGCAACGACAATTCTTTGACTGAATAATATAAAGAAAAAGAAAGAGGGATACCATGGTAAAGAAACAAATAACTGGTGATGAAATTAAACGAATCATTGAAGAAGAGAACGTTCGATTTTTAAGATTAATGTTCACAGATATCTTAGGAACGATCAAAAATGTCGAAGTACCCGTTAGTCAAATCGATAAAGTACTTGAAAACAAAATGATGTTTGATGGTTCTTCGATCGAAGGTTTTGTTCGGATTGAAGAAAGCGATATGTATTTGTATCCTGATCTTTCAACATGGATGATCTTCCCTTGGGAAAGTGATCATGGCAAAGTCGCTCGCTTGATTTGTGATATCTATAACCCAGATGGCACACCTTTTGCAGGTGATCCACGCGGGAATTTGAAACGTGCCTTAAAAGATATGCGCAACCTTGGATTTACCTCTTTCAACTTAGGTCCAGAACCAGAATTCTTCTTATTTAAGTTAGATGAAGATGGTGGGATCACGACCACGTTAAACGATAAAGGTGGATATTTTGATTTTGCACCAACAGATTTAGGTGAGAACTGTCGTCGTGATATTGTTTTAGAATTAGAAAGCCTTGGGTTTGAAGTAGAAGCTTCTCACCACGAAGTAGCTCCTGGGCAACATGAGATTGATTTTAAATATGCAGACGTTGTGGATGCTTGTGACAATATTCAAACATTCAAACTAGTCGTTAAAACAATTGCTCGTAAACATGGGTTACACGCAACGTTCATGCCTAAACCATTATTCGGGATCAATGGTTCGGGGATGCACTGTAATATGTCCTTGTTCAATGATGAAGGAAATGTCTTTTATGACAAAGATGGCGATTTAGAACTTAGCCAAACAGCGTATCATTTCCTAGGTGGGCTATTGAAACATGCTCGTGCCTATACAGCGGTTTGCAATCCGACCGTCAACTCATATAAACGTTTAGTTCCTGGCTATGAAGCACCGGTATATGTGGCATGGAGCGGTCGCAATCGTTCACCATTAGTCCGTGTTCCAGAGTCACGTGGCTTATCCACACGTTTGGAATTGCGTTCAGTTGATCCATCTGCTAACCCATATCTAGCAATGGCTGTTTTATTACAAGCTGGATTAGATGGCGTTCGTAATGAAATCACACCACCAGCAGCGGTGGACCGAAATATTTATGTGATGAACGAAGAAGAACGAGAAGAAGCCCACATTCAAGATCTTCCTTCAACGATCCATAATGCAATCAAAGAATTAAGAAAAGACAAAGTGATGATCGATGCATTGGGACAACATATCTTTTCGAACTTTGTCGAAGCAAAACGCTTAGAATGGGCAGCCTTTAGACAAACTGTTTCAGAATGGGAAAGAGAACAATACTTGGAATTATATTGATTATCGCTTCCCCATTAGAATACGAATAATTGGAGTTGAAGATATCAATCTCACTTCACTTTAAAAACGAGTGAATGGTTTTTAAGCATTAGCTCCTTGAAGTAAGTCTGAATTTTTCAAAACATGAAAAGCTGTTTCGAGGTTTTCATCCTTAATACTCAGGGCAAACCGCTCTTTTCACAGCCTTCTTTTGCATGATAACAGGACAATAAGCCAAAATTTTACGAAAAATAAGTACGACTGAAGAGAAAGTTAGTTTGTTTCACTGATTTCTTAGTCGCTGAAGACTTATTTTAGGAAATTTTGGCTTATTTTGTTCGTGCATGGTTTAGTGAGAGCAAAATAGATGTGGGACAACAAAAAACTCCTGAAGAATACACCTCAGGAGTAAGAGAATGAGAAACGGATGATGTTAAGTTATTCTGAATCACAAATAACTGGTTGGATTGTGTAATGAAATCATTCTCTACGAGTAGTATACAGCTATTTCTGATTGAAATTTTTTTTAAAATTTTAATGGAAAGAAAATTATTTGCAAAATATGAATAACACACCTATTCTATAGTATAAAAAAATTTTTTTCATTTTTTTTGTGTAGAATTTTTCTAAGAATATTCTTGTTTTACAGTGATTATTGCACTCCTGGTTGATACGCACAAGTAAAAAATGAGTTCATTGAAGATTGTATATGATGATAAATAATTGAATTTTTTTAATTTGAGAACACCTATTTCTTCTGGGGGGAAAATTAGGTATGCTCAAATTAAAGTTATTGCCTTATTATTATATTATAAAGGAGGCATAAATTTATGAATAAAGTTGAATTAGATCAAATAATCAAAGACATGAATGAAGGATTAGAGGAAGATGAAGAAGAAATATTTTTATTAAACCTACGTACTTATTCTAAAGATGAAATCAATTACGTAGTAGATCGTCTTAATCTGGATGATCATACTCGTGAACAGGTTAGAACATCACAAATTAATTCAATGAAAAAACATCAAGTGCGAAAAAAAAATTTATTAAGAGACGAAAAACTTAGAGCTGTTCATAAAAATTTAAACAAACAAAGTGAGGAAGTCAATTCATTCTCTGATCGCTCAAAGATGATAGATACAGTTGTTGCATCTATCAATCAATTGATTCATGATCCGGAAATTAATGTTATTCAACCAATAGACGATATTGATATAAGTGAGGCATTAGACGTCTTCTTTGAAAAAACCTATTTTACACCAGATGAAATAAATTCTACTATTGATAAGCTAGAACTAGCAAATAAAGAAAATCTTCGTGAAACAATTAGAAAAAGTGAGATTGAAGAAGAACCTCGACGTAAAATCAAGTTTTTAAAAGAAGAACGAATACAAAAAATTAACGAAATGGTGCAACAGTCGATGACATCAAGGACGTTCACAGAGGTTGCAGAGAGTCTTAAAAAAATGTATTCAGAGTTACCTTACAAAGTTAATGAGGCTGATTTAAGTGAGGATATAGAATTTGTAATAGAAAATTTTAAGATGAAACCTAATGATATTGGTTCTTTCGTGGACTTGTTTGACCTCAGTCCTGATACTCGTAATAAAATTAAAGAATCACAAAAGAAAAGAATTGAGGAGATGAAGGCAATAAGGGATACTGAACTTTCAATAAAAATAGAAAGGTTGAGAATGCGCCGTCCTTTTACCCTGATACAGGATATCACTTCAGTACTTCGTGAGCAAATGAATGACCCAGTTATTCCACTTGCACAACACGAGGTTGTATCTATATTAGAAGAGAATTTAGATATACCACATAGTACAACAATAGAAGGTACTTCAAGACGTGTTTTGCCTCTTAGGCAGAATGAATATAGGGAAATTATACATAATCTTGGTTTGAGCGTGGAAAACGTAAATGAACGTTGGCAGTTTAACCGCCATGCTGTAGAACTACTGACTAACTATGCTGAATTCAATATGTTACAGTATCCACAAACAGATCTTGTGCATGGCAATCCACAGGAACTTTCAAACCTTGAATTATATAAAAGAGAATTTAGAGGGTTGGTTAAAGAAAGTGTTGGCAAGGTGGGAACTAAAGCTGAAGATAAATTAGGTTTTCAAGCTGAATTTTCTAATTTGACCCCCGGACAACAGGAACAGGTAATGAAAAAAGTGGAGGATTTTAAGAAAAGAAGACAAGAAAACTGGAAACAATTAGATGTAGAAAAATTGTCACCGTTAAAAAATAGGACAGAAAAATTCAATGCTGCAAGAACGAGAAGTACAAACATATCTGAAAAAAAAGGACAAAAATCTTCTAGAGATCATCAAAGATAGTCTAGTGAATGAGTAAAGAAGTCGTATGGCTAATCGTTCTTACTAAAAGAATGAGTGTACTATTTTTCGTGCAGTTTTTTATTAGAGAGTGAACTACCTGTTTTCATTTATCAATGACGTTGGATTATTCTTATGACTAACGACATCTGCAACGTTAAATTAGAGGCTTGACTTTCTTCAAATTTGCTTGTAGTATACTCATTGGGCACCCTTTTAAAGGGTCAGAAGTTCACAGAAATTTTGCTCCCTATTCTAACTAGAATAGGGAGCTTTGTTCATTTTCTGGGACTTTTCCTGCAGATAAAAGAAGAAGGAGTTTTTGAACTTATGACAAAATACATTTTTGTAACGGGCGGCGTAGTTTCATCGATTGGTAAAGGAATCGTTGCAGCTTCTTTAGGTCGTTTGTTGAAAAATCGTGGCTTAAAAGTAACCATCCAAAAATTTGATCCCTACATCAACGTAGACCCGGGAACGATGAGTCCGTACCAACACGGAGAAGTTTTTGTAACAGACGACGGAGCAGAAACTGATTTGGATCTAGGCCATTATGAACGTTTTATCGATATCAATTTGAACAAATACTCCAATGTTACTACAGGGAAAATTTATTCAGAAGTACTTCGTAAAGAACGAAAAGGGGAATACTTAGGAGCAACTGTTCAAGTCATCCCTCATATCACAAATGAAATCAAAGAGAAAATCATGCGTGCAGCAAAAATGACTGATTCAGACGTGATCATCACTGAAGTTGGCGGAACAGTCGGCGATATCGAATCTTTACCATTTTTAGAAGCACTACGCCAAATGAAGGCGGATGTTGGTGCTGATAACGTGATGTATATCCACACCACATTGATTCCTTATCTAAAAGCTGCGGGAGAAATGAAAACTAAACCAACTCAACATAGTGTAAAAGAATTACGTGGTTTAGGAATCCAACCTAATATCTTGGTGGTTCGAACAGAGCAACCTGTTTCACAAAATGTGAAAAATAAATTAGCACAATTTTGTGACGTAGAACCCGAAGCGGTCATTGAATCACCAGATGTGGACACTCTTTACTCTATTCCGTTGCTTTTACAAAAACAAGGCATGGATCGCATCGTTTGTGAACATTTGAAACTAGAAACGCCAGAAGCTGATATGGAAGAATGGAAACAATTAGAAGAAAAAGTATTGAATCTGAAGAAAAAAGTCCGAATTGCTTTAGTAGGTAAATATGTAGAATTACCAGATGCTTATATCTCAGTTGTTGAAGCGTTGAAACATTCAGGCTTTGCTTTTGATGCGGATATCGAACTTGACTGGATCAAGGCTCAAGATTTAACTAAAGAAAATGTTGCAGAATATTTGAAAGATGCAGATGGCATCTTAGTACCTGGTGGTTTTGGCGATCGTGGGGTCGAAGGAAAAATCGAAGCCATCCGTTACGCTCGTGAAAATGATGTGCCTTTCTTAGGTATTTGTTTAGGCATGCAAATGGCGTGTGTGGAGTTTGCTCGTAATGTGGTTGGTTTGGAAGATGCTGCTTCAGCAGAAACTACACCAGAAACAACGAACAATATCATTGATTTGATGGCAGACCAAGAAAATATCGAGAACTTAGGTGGAACGTTACGTCTAGGTCTTTACCCATGTAAAATTAAAAAAGGAACGAAAACAGCCGAAGCTTATGACGGAGCTGATGTAGTACAAGAACGTCACCGTCATCGTTATGAATTCAACAATAAATACCGTCAATTATTTGAAGAAAAAGGATTAGTATTCTCAGGTGTTTCTCCTGATAATCGTTTAGTGGAAATCGTGGAATTAACAGAGAAAAAATTCTTTGTTGGTTGTCAATTCCATCCAGAATTGATCTCAAGACCAAATCGCCCACAAAAATTGATCAAAGGATTTGTCGGAGCTGCTTTGTCTGAACGTGAAGGAAAATAAGCGGGACAAATACGCTTTTAATGTTTCAGATGAATTTAGAGAAAACAGTTATAAATAAATTGTTATTGTTTGAACAATAAAAAACGATAAACTAGCCATTTTTGACTAAATCAGCCAACTGAAAACCTTATTTTTTGCAAAAAAGTTCTTGAAAATTTTCATTTTCATTGATTTTAGTAGAAAACTCTGAAAATGTTTGGTAAAATAGGTTCGTTGGTTAAGGATAGTCTTAACAAATTTAGTTTTACAAAACTTAGGAGGAATTTATTATGCCAGTAGTATCAGGAGCTGAATTTTTAAAAGCTGCTCGTAAAGGCGGTTACGCTGTCGGCGGATTCAATACAAATAACTTAGAATGGACTCAAGCAATCCTTGAAGCAGCTGAAGCAAAACAAGCACCAGTACTTATCCAAACTTCAATGGGTGCGGCTAAATACATGGGCGGCTACAAAGTTGCTAAAGATATTATTTGTGACTTAGTTGAATCAATGAACATCACTGTTCCTGTTGCCATCCACTTAGACCATGGTGACTATGATGCAGCTATGGAATGTATCGAAGTAGGCTATACTTCAGTTATGTTTGACGGTTCTCACTTACCATTTGAAGAAAACTTGAAATTAGCGAAAGAAGTTGTAGAAAAAGCTCACGCTAAAGGAATTTCTGTTGAATGTGAAGTTGGTTCAATCGGCGGAGAAGAAGATGGAATCATCGGTAACGGTGAATTAGCAGATATCGAAGAATGTAAACAAATGGTTGCTACAGGAATCGACTACCTAGCATGTGGTATCGGTAACATCCATGGTCAATATCCAGAAAACTGGAATGGTTTAGCATTTGATCATTTACAAGCAATCGCTGATGCTGTAGGTCCAGATATGCCTTTAGTATTACATGGTGGATCAGGTATTCCTCAAGAACAAATCCAAAAAGCAATTTCAATGGGTGTTTCTAAAGTAAACGTAAATACTGAATTCCAATTATCATTTGCTAAAGCTACTCGTGAATATATCGAAGCTGGTAAAGATAAAGAAGGAAAAGGTTTTGACCCTCGTAAATTGTTAGCACCAGGTAAAGCTGCAATCATTAAAGATGCAGAAGAACACATTGATTGGTTCGGTTCAGCTAACAAAGCTTAATTAATCGATTAAGAATGCCGTGAAACAGGTTCAACCTGTTTTGCGGTTTTTTTTTCGCAAATTGATAATCGTTCACTTTGATAAACATTCGTCCATCTTTTTTCAGAATAGACCTTTGATTTTTGAGGAAATAAAAAAGAATGGGAACTCGTTTCTTTATTTCATCTATGATAAAATACAAGCATGTGTAATAAAATTGAACAATAACAAGGTGGAAATCAATGAAAAAAATCATAATTGAAGGAAATCGTCCGTTAACTGGTGAAGTAACGATCAGTGGGGCTAAAAATAGTGCAGTGGCTTTGATTCCTGCAGCGATTTTAGCAGATTCTCCGGTTATTTTAGAAGGCGTACCTGATATTCAGGATGTTCATTCACTAATCGAAATTTTAGAAATCATGGGAGCAAAAATCCATTTTTCACAAAATATTTTAGAAATTGATCCCCGCGGTATCGTCTCTGTGCCCATGCCAAGTGGTAAGATCAATAGTCTACGTGCTTCCTATTATTTTATGGGGGCACTGCTTGGAAAATTTGGTGAGGCAGTGGTTGGTTTGCCAGGTGGTTGCTATCTAGGACCACGACCAATTGATTTACATGTCAAGGGTTTCGAAGCATTAGGTGCTTCAGTCAATAATGAACATGGTGCAATGTATTTACGGACCGACCAACAGGGATTACAGGGAAATCGGATTTTCATGGATGTCGTTTCAGTCGGTGCAACGATCAATGTGATGTTGGCTGCTATTAAAGCGAAAGGTCAGACAGTAATCGAAAATGCCGCTCGTGAACCAGAGATCATCGATGTTGCTACTTTGTTAAATAATATGGGTGCCAAAGTGCGAGGAGCAGGGACGGATGTGATCCGGATCGAAGGTGTAGACAAACTCCATGGTTGTCGCCATTTCATGATCCCTGATCGAATCGAAGCAGGGACTTATCTAGCGCTTGCTGCAGCAGCAGGAAATGGTGTTAAGATCAAAAATGTGATTTACGAACATTTAGAAAGTTTTATTGCTAAACTTCAAGAAATGGGCGTAAACATGACAATTAGAGAAGATGAGATTGAAGTGTTTCCGTCTAAAGAGTTAAAAGCGGTGAATGTGATGACTTATCCATATCCTGGGTTTGCAACAGACTTACAACAACCATTGACTCCCCTCTTATTAATGACCAAAGGAACAGCTGAAATCACAGATACGATCTATGCTAAACGTGTGAATCATGTGCCTGAATTAGCACGTATGGGTGCTGATATATCAGTGGAAGGGAATTTGATCATTACAAATGGACCAAATAAACTTCATGGAACAGAGGTAGTCGCTTCTGACCTTCGAGCAGGTGCTTGTTTAGTTATTGCAGGTCTCATGGCTGAAGGAACAACTACTATTTATAACGTAGAATATATTTTACGTGGTTATGATCATATTATTGAAAAATTGACGGCATTAGGTGCTGAAATCCAAATGGTGGAGGAAGTGGAAGCTGAATGAGTGATTATTTAACGATGGCGGAACTGGAAAATAAGACATTAAAAGAGGTCTACAGTTACGCAAAAGAATTTAAGATTCCTTATTATAGCAAAATGAATAAAAAAGAATTATCTTTAGCTGTGATTCGGGCGCAAGCAGAAAAACAAGGGTTTTATTATATGGAAGGAATCTTAGATATCGTTGGACAAGATGGGTATGGTTTTTTACGACCAATCAATTATGGGCCAAGTGTAGAAGATATCTATATCTCTGCTTCACAAATAAGACGGTTTAGTTTGCGAAATGGAGATAAAGTAGCAGGAAAGGCTCGCCCACCTAAAGAGTCAGAACGTTATTATGGGTTGATGCACGTGGAAAGTGTAAATGGAAAAGACCCAGAAGAAGCCAAAGAACGTCCGCATTTTCCAGCATTGACACCTCTGTATCCTCAAGAACAGCTTAGGTTAGAAACAACCTCTCAAAGACTAGCAACAAGAATGATCGATATCTTCTCACCAGTAGGTTTTGGTCAACGTGGCTTGATCGTAGCACCTCCTAAAGCCGGAAAAACTTCTGTGTTAAAGGAAATCGCCAATGGAATCACTGAAAATCATCCAGAAGTAGAACTGATCGTTCTTCTGATCGATGAACGCCCAGAAGAAGTCACGGATTTGGAACGAAGCGTCAAAGGAGATGTCGTTTCATCTACTTTCGATTTACAACCACAAAATCATACAAGGGTATCTGAGTTGGTCCTGGAAAGAGCGATGCGTTTAGTCGAAGATAAACGAGATGTCGTGATCTTGATGGACAGTATTACCCGATTAGCTAGAGCTTACAATTTAGTCGTACCGCCAAGTGGTCGTACATTGAGCGGGGGAATCGATCCAGCCGCACTATATAAACCAAAAAAATTCTTCGGAGCAGCTAGAAATATCGAAGAAGGTGGAAGCTTGACGATCTTAGCAACTGCCTTAGTCGATACGGGTAGCCGAATGGATGATGTGATCTATGAAGAGTTTAAAGGAACAGGGAATTTAGAACTTCAACTGTCTCGTGAACTATCTGAGCGTCGTATCTTCCCTGCCATTGATATCAAGAAATCTGGTACGAGAAAAGAAGAGCTTCTAATGCCAGAAGATCAATTAGAAGAAATTTGGAAGTTACGAAAGAATATGGTCGGCGATTCATTGGAATACACCGAACAATTGATCCGTTTTTTAAGAAAAACCAAAAACAATCAACAATTTTTCAAAGAATTCCAAGATGTTTCGTTCGGTAAAAAAAATCAGACAAGAAATCTAAAAAGATAATTGCAACGTTGTTAGAAACATGTTAAGATGTTACTGTTGTATATCGACAAATCAACTCTGGTTCAGCAAATGGGTCAGGGCAAAGGAGCGAAAACGCATGAAAGAAAACATCCATCCAGATTACCATCCAGTAGTGTTCTTGGATTCAACAACTGGCTTTAAATTCTTGTCAGGTTCAACAAAAACTTCACAAGAAACAGTTGAATGGGAAGACGGTAATACATACCCAGTCATCCGTGTCGAAGTTACTTCTGACTCACATCCATTCTATACTGGACGTCAAAAATTTACACAAGCAGACGGACGTGTGGACCGTTTCAACAAAAAGTACGGTCTCAAAGACGCAAACGCTGCAGAATAATCAAAACATTGTTCATACGATGTTTAGCAGACTATCTGATAAAGGTAGTCTGTTTTTTTTGTGTTTTCTGTTTCTGATAGACAAAAAATAATCACTAAAAATTTATCATACCATATTATTTAAAAGTCTGATTTTCATTATTTCCTTCTGTTCGAAAAAAACGACAACATTTATAAAATAATGCATGTTAATGTTATATTATAAAGAAAAAAATAACATTAAGGGGTGCTAATATGAGTAAGAAGAAAGCAATGATTTTGGGGTCTTTACTGTTCAGTATGGTTATTTTATCAAATGACCTAAATGTTGAGGCAACAGTAAATGAACCGACTATTGGGAGGGAAGTCGTTCTTTCAGAGCGAAGTAATGAGAACGTTTCAACGGTTTTGAATGCTTATCAAAGTGAGGATGTTGAGAGTTATCGGGAAGAAATCGGTAATTGGTTTGGTCCTAGTAGCAATCAATCTACAGGGATCTATAAACGTAAAAATGATACGATCGAAATTTATGTAGATGAAACGGCGCAACAACTACCGACGTATACGATTACCAGGGCTAGTCTGAAAGATTATCTCGAAGGGGCAACGAAAGGGAAACGACTAAATAGAGGAAGAAACGTCATTTCCGGTACTCAAGAAGGTGTGATCCATATCCAAAATGAATCCACTCGCATCACGCAACAAAAAACGAGAATTGAAATACGTGGTGGTATTACAATTCCACGTTTTATTTTAGGAAAAATGACCAATAAAGATTGGCAGAATGAAGTAAGAAATCATCCAAATGCACCTGCTTATGAATTGGTCAGTGATCGAGTTTTGGTTACAGGATCCGACAAAACAATTAATTATGTGAAGGACCCAACTAAAATTTTAACAACGAAAGAAAAAGTAATTGATCTTCACGATCAAACAGCCGGACTAGATAATAGCGCTACAATCCATCGTCAACCAACTGGCTTAGTTCAACATATGCGTGAAACGAGTGCCAGAGAAGATTATATGTACGCGTATGAACAACATACTGGTTTTAATTATGCAGATGGAATGAGAGTCTTGTTAGATCCAGACGGTTCCTCACAGTGGGGGATTTGGCATGAATTAGGTCATACCTATCAAATTGATGATATGGGTTGGGAGGATATGACCGAAGTGACCGTGAATATCTTTTCGATGCGGGTACAAAAAGCATTAGGACAGCGTAGTCGTTTAGAAGAAGATCGCGTATATACGGATATTTTCAATTATTTGAATCGAAGTCAATCGAAAAATTTTGATAAACAAGATGAATTTGTTCGACTAGGAATGTTTTGGCAGTTGGAATTAGCATTTGGCAGCGACTTCTATCCTAAACTACATCAGTTATACCGTGAAGAAAGTCCACAGCTATGGACAGAACAAGACAAGCGACAACATTTTATCTTATCTGCTTCAAAGATCAGTAACAAAAATCTAACGCCATTTTTTGAAAAATGGGCTATCGAAGTTACTGCTGATACTAAAAAAGAATTAGCAAGACTACCAAAATTAACGAAGAAAATATGGGAATATCGTGATGAAATGAAAGGTGATGTAGGAAATATTACCGATGATGATAATAACAATGGCAACACGGAAGATCCTTCAATTGAAGCTTGGGATAAAGATAAAGTGTATGTTGCTGGGGATATTGTCATGTATAAAGGTGTAAAATATCGTGCAAAATGGTGGAATACCGATAAAGTTCCTGGAGAAACGATTGACTGGGAAAGAATTGATTGATCATCAATAAACACAACGTATTTTGATTGTAACGGTCAAAATACGTTGTGTTTTTTTATATAAGTAAGGTCTGAAACACATGAACCTCTTATTTTGATGATCACTATCGATCATTTTTTTGACTGATTTTTTAAAATTTTGATCCATTTTTCGTTATTCGTTCAAAGCATTGAATGGCTGAATTAGGGATGCTATACTTGCCACAGTTATTAGAAAGCGTTAACAAATAGAGAAAGGAGGTTATGTGGAGTGGAGATTAGTCAACTGATTTCAGAAGATTTGATTCTTTTCGATGACTCAATTCGATCAAAAAAATCATTATTTGAATGTATCGGTACTACACTTGAAACCACACATAGAGTAAAAAGTGCAAAAAAAATAATCAAAGCATTATTCAAAAGAGAAGAGGAAGTGCCTACAGGGATTGAAGCTGGATTTGGTATCCCACATGCTAAAAGCAAGGCTGTCATTACACCAACCATTTGTTTTGTTCGTAGCAGCCAGATTACAGAATATCTTGGCTTAGATGGGGAGCCAATTGCATATACTTTTGCAATCGTGGTTCCTGCAAACGCTGCTGACAGTCATCTTGAGATTCTCAGTGCGTTGTCAAGGCGATTAATTGATCCAAACTTTAGAAAACAAATCAAAGAAGCAAATTCAGCCTCAGAAATTATGACCGTTTTAAAAAATGAAGAAAAAGCAATCCGTTAAATGAATCATCGAATAATGTCACATGCATCAACTGAGACCGTTATTGAATAAGCAGATAGGGGAGAATAACGATGAAAATAATTGGTGTAACCGCATGTCCTACGGGAATTGCGCATACGTATATGTCCGCTGAGAAATTAGAAGGGACTGCTAAAAAACTAGGCCATGATGCAAAGTTTGAAACGCAAGGAATCAAAACGGAAAATAGGTTAACTACAAAAGAGATTGCTGAAGCAGATGCGATTATTCTAGCAGTTGATAAAGAAATTGATATGCAACGTTTTACGGGTAAAAGAATCAAAAAAGTTTCAACGAGTCGAGCAATTAAAGAACCAGAATTGGTAATTGATGAAGCATTAAAAGGGATCAATACGTTAGAAATTGCTCAATCAGTTGAACAAACAAAAGCCACGAAACAAAAAGCTACACTTTATAACCATTTTATGAGTGGTGTGAACTATATGTTACCGTTTGTTATTGCGGGCGGAATTATTATCGCATTAAGTTTTGCTTTTGGGATCACTGCAGCGGATCCTAAATCAGCTGACTATAATGTCCTAGCTGCCGCATTTTCTAGAATTGGTGGAGACACCGCTTTTGCCATGATGGTGCCAGCTTTAGGGGCAGGGATTGCGACCTCTATTGCGGGGAAAGCTGGCTTTGCACCTGGGATCGTGGCAGGGCTACTGGCATCTACTGGTGGTTCTGGATTTCTTGGAGGAATGATCGGGGGGCTGTTAGCAGGGTATGTGACAGATTTTCTGGCAAATAAAATTCCTGTAAAAAAAGGTATCTTAGCGATGTATCAATTGATCGTCGTTCCGTTAATATCTATCTTGATCATTGGTTTAGCAATGGTTTTTGTAATCGAACAACCCATTTCGTGGTTATTAGAAGTATTAACCAATTGGTTGAATAGTTTAGGTAATACTTCCGGATTAATGTTTGGCTTGATCATCGGCGTGATGATGGCAGCTGATATGGGAGGGCCGATCAATAAATCGATCTCAACTTTTTCCATTGGTTTGATGTCTGCCGGAGTCAATGCACCGATCGCAGCATGTATGGCAGCTGGAATGACCCCACCGCTGGGGATCGCTTTAGCCACACTGTTGTTCAAGAAAAAATTTACGAAAGAAGAACGGACTTCTGGTCAATCTTGTTGGGTGCTTGGTGCTTCTTATATTACAGAAGGAGCGATTCCCTTCGCAGTTTCAGATCCGATTCGAGTCATTCCGAGCTTGATTCTCGGCTCTGCTACTGCAGCGGGCATCTCAATGGCTGCCGGTGTCACATCCATTGCTCCGCATGGCGGGATTTGGGTCATGCTGATACCTAACGTGATCAATCACCTACCCATGTATTTGCTAGCGATTGGTGCTGGGACAGTAGTTACGGCTCTTTCACTTGGATTATTAAAGAAATCAAGCGAAGAACAAGTCGGAAATGAAGAAAAAATAGTGAAGCAAGAAAAAATAATAAATGAGGTGGAAGTGTAATGTTATATACAATGAAAGAGTTATTGAAAGTAGCTAAAGACAATCAATTTGCGGTTCCTGCTTTTAATATTTGTAGTTATGATATGTTAAAGGCAATCATGGAAGAAGTAGAACGGTTAAATGCACCAGTGATTTTAGAGATCCATCCCGATGAGATTGCTTACTTGAATGATGAATTTGTTGCTGCTGTTCGAGCTTATGCGCATAAAAGTAAAGTACCTGTAGTGATCCATCTTGATCATGGCGGTAAAGTAAGTGATGTGTTACGGGCTATCCGCAATGGCTATACCTCGGTCATGATTGATGCCTCCTTGCAATCCTTTGACGATAATATAAAGATAACTAAAGAAGTGGTGGCTCTAGCTCACGAGGTAGATGTGTCAGTCGAAGCAGAAATTGGTACGATTGGGAATAATGGGTCAGCAGAAGGTGGGGCAGCTAATATTATTTACACAGATCCTGAACAAGCAAAACAGTTTGTTGCAGAAACGAATATTGATACATTAGCTATCGCTATTGGAACAGCACATGGCTTATATCCTAAAGATAAAACACCAAAATTGAATATCGAGTTATTGAAAGAATTGAATGAGACCATCGATTTGCCGTTTGTTTTGCATGGTGGTTCAGGAAATCCGGATAAAGAAGTAAGCGAAGCAGTTAAATATGGTGTAGCTAAGGTCAACCTTAGTTCGGATCTAAAAAGTGTCTTTTTCGATGCTTTAAGAGAAATCTTAAATGAAAACCCGGAAATGTATGAACCGAATATGATCTACCCTTATGCGAATCAAAAAGTACAGGAAGTAGTGAAACATAAAATGACGATCTTAAACACGATCGATCAAGCCAAGTGTTATAAATAAGACGAATTTCTCATCGTTTATTCGTTTTAGAGATACTAAAAGAGACCGAGACAAGTTTTGGCTCAGTCTCCAATGAAATCGAAATCGAGTGGTCATGAAAAAATGCTCAATATTTTTAGGTATAAGCCAATGAATCGCTAACTTTAGTTGTTTCGGCTGATGTCCTATAGCGAAGCATTTTCATTCTAACCACTCGATTCTGTTTTTGGATGTAGGTGGAGGCATCTTTGTTTATGGTAAAATAAAGCGAAAGAGAAAGGAGTGGGGAAGATGTTAAGTGATGTAGAAGAGCGACAACAAACGATTGTCAATCATTTGAAAATCAACCAATTTGCCAGGATTACTGAATTGATCGATTTAGTCAATTACAGTGAAGCGACAGTGAAACGAGATCTTGTTGTCTTAGAACAAAGTGGTCTGATCCGAAGAGTCCGTGGTGGGGCTATGTTAGTAGATAATCAGAAAATCGATGTACCATATATGATGAAAATCACCCATTTAGAGGAAGAAAGTGAAAAACGTTATATTGCGGATATTGCAGCTAATTTGATCAAAGATGATATGGTTTTATTTTTAGACTCTAGTACAACTAGTTTGCATTTAGTACGAAATTTAGGTCGATTTGAAGGGCTGCAAATCATTACGAATGGGGTCATTACTGCTGCGATGCTAAGTGAATTTACTTCAGCAAAAGTATCGATCGTCGGTGGTAAAATCGTTCAAAAACGAGCAACGATCAACGGAGCAAAAGCGTATAATGATATTTTGACTTATGCTGCTGACCTTGCAATCATCAGCTGTCGAGGATTTGATTTTAATCAAGGCGTGACGGAAACGCATGAAGGAGAAGCGTTAGTAAAAAGAGCGTTTCGTAAACAAGCCAATCATTTGATGGTGTTAGCTACACAAGATAAATTAGAACAACGCTTCATTCATCAAGCAATTGCTAGTCATGAAATCGATTATTTAGTGACCAGTCAGAAATTAACGAACGAACAATTGAAAAAAATCCATGAACACCACACAGAGTGTTTTTATTAATCAGAAAGACCAATAAAAGTGGATGTTCTCATAAAATTCATTCATTGATAACACCTATAATTTGTATCAAGAAAGCTATAGTTTGTTCATGTACACCTTTTTTAGTAAGCGCTATCATAAATTGTGGAAGATAATAATTAAGAAAGGAGTAGCGAGTGGACAGTTGCAGCAAGCGATTAGATAAGATCAAATCATAGGAGGAAGTAATGAAGAAGTTAGAAGGTACTTTAGCTGGATTATTGGTAACGGTGATGATGGGAATTGCACTGAAAGAACCGGTCGTTTATGCACAAGTAGATACCACAAATCCCGAGGCAAGGGTTTCGATGGATAATCAACCGGAGTCCTCTTACTGGTTCCCTGATGAATTGCTTAAATGGACGTTTGATCAGGATACAGATGCGAAATACAATGTTAGTGTTGAGCCTTTAGCCACACGAGTGGAGAAATCGCACTTATTAAAATCGAATACTACCCAAAACGAAAAGATGAAGGTTGTCGCACTTTCGATCATGAATAATAGCACTAGTGGAAATGCACCAAGAGGGAGCAATCAGTTTGATGCAAATGTTTTTTCGAATTGGCAATATATTGATCAATTGGTTTATTGGGGAGGCTCAGCTGGCGAAGGTATTATTGTTCCGCCAAGCCCAGATGTTACCGATGCGGCGCATAAAAATGGTGTGCCTGTTTTAGGTACGATCTTTTTTCCACAAGGGGCCCATGGCGGAAAAATCGAATGGTTGAATACCTTTTTAGAAAAAGATGCTCAAGGTCATTTTCCAATCGTGGACAAGATGATCGAAGTCGCACAAAGATATGGGTTTGATGGATGGTTCATCAATCAAGAGACAGAAACCAATCTAACGAAAAAACACGCTGATTTAATGAAAGAACTGATTGTGGAATTTAAACAAAAATCAGCTGGAGCGTTAGAGGTTATGTGGTACGATTCCATGACAAGTGATGGGAAAATGGATTGGCAGAATGCGTTGACTGATCAAAACCAAGATTATTTAGTGGATGCTGATTTGAATTCAGTAGCAGATAGCATGTTTTTGAATTTTTGGTGGAATACCTCTAGCTTAGCAGGCCAAGATCTATTGCGTAAATCAAAAGAAAAAGCAGAAAGTTTAGCCATTGATCCCTATGATTTATTTGCGGGAATCGATGTCCAAGAAAAAGGGTACGATACACCGGTCAGATGGGATTTGTTTACGGATAAGAAGGGAATACCCTATACTTCACTAGGGCTTTACGTCCCAAGTTGGACCTATTCTTCTTCCAATGACCCAATAGACTACCAACAAAAAGAAGAAAAATTCTGGATCAATGAACAAGGGGATCCTACTAAAAGTACACTACCGACCGGCACAAGTTGGCCTGGAATCTCTACTTTTTCGGTTGAACAAACCGCTATTACGCAATGGCCTTTTATCACCAATTTCAATGTTGGAAATGGTTACAGCTATTTTAGCAATGGGCAACAAGTTTCAACAAATGAATGGAATAATCGAAGTCTCCAAGATATCATGCCGACTTACCGCTATATTATCGAAGAAGGAGCTGGCAATAAATTAGCTGGTAGTGTGGACTATACTACTGCTTTTAATGGTGGGAGTTCCTTGGCTTTTAAAGGAAAACTTGCGGAAAAAGTAACAAGTAAGATCAAACTGTATCAAACAAAAGTCAAAGTCGAGAAAAACATGTCATTTACGACGACAGCCAAAGCATCTGATCGAACCACGTTGAAACTAGTATTAGGTTTTGCTGATGGTACATTTGAAACGTTTAATGGCAATAAAAAAATAGGGAATGACTGGACAACGGTTTCTTATCCTTTGAATAAAGCAACTGGAAAAGAAGTAACGTCGATTGCCTATGAGGTAACCTCAGCAAAAGCAAATGAGAATTATGAGTTATTCTTAGGTCAAATTTCTGCGACACCTAAAAAAGTGCTGAGTCCAACAGCAGTCAATGATGTTACATTCGATGATTTGTCATTTGACGAAGAAGCAATGTTTGCCGGGATCAGATTATCTTGGACTAGTCCACAAGCAGATCGCATCAAACACTATGAAATTTACCGAGTTCTAGACGATGGAACACGTGTCTTTATCGGAGCCACACCTGCTGAGAATTATTTTATCAATGGCTTAGAACGTCAAAATGCAACAGCTACAGCTATCGAAGTTGTGCCAGTTGATATCTATGGCAACAAGGGTGAACCTTCCAGACCAATCAGTTTTGACTGGCCACCTGTTCAGTTACCACGTGCTTCCTTTACTGTCTCAAAAACTTTGGTAGCGCCAGGAGAACCGATCACTTTCACGAACACCTCTTCACGAAATACCCAAAGCTTAAAGTGGACATTCAAAGGTGCTGATGTAGAGTCAAGTACGGAAGAACAGCCTCGTGTCACTTATTCAAAAGAAGGAAGCTACGATGTAGAATTGACAGCAATCAATGAAGCAGGGGAAACGACAACTGAAATGAAAGGGATCGTTACGGTTACAAAGAATGCCCAAGCTGGTCTGAGTTTATTATCTAAAGGTGCCAAAGCAGAAGCCTCTTCATATGTGAATGAATCAGAGGTACCAAAGTTTGCTGTCGATGGTGATCTTGGAACAAAATGGTGTGCTGTAGGGAGTGCGCCACATACCATCACGTTTGATTTAGGAACAGCTAAATTGATCAGTGAAGTGCGCATGGCCCACGCTTCTGCAGGAGGAGAAAGTGTAGGCATGAATACCAAAGCTTATACTATAGAAGTGAGTGCAGACGGAGAAAATTTCCAAGAAGTTTCGCGAACAACTAATAATACGCAAGGTTCAACGCTAAATACCTTTGCAGCAACGACTGCCCGATTTGTGAGAGTCATCATCGATCAACCAACTCAAGGCGCAGATACAGCTGTCCGTCTTTATGAACTAGAAGTTTATGGGTTAGCAGAATAAAATTGGGTGATTGTTTCTGAACAAAAAGGAGTTCTGACAGAAGTATCTATTCATGAAAATAAGCCGAAGAATCCAAAAATAGTTTCTTCTATCTTTGGATTCTTCGGCCAATATTTTGCTAGAGGTGAATACTTCAACACCTTTTATTCGTTTCTTGAATCAGTTTCAGATCATCACTAATTCCATTCAAGTTTTGCTGAGTGGCTCTTTTTTTTATTATAAACGATATAGAGAACTGTACAGATCAAAGGAATGATACCAGAAACAATGTATAATCCTCTAAATGACGTATAAGATTTCAATATTCCCATCAAGTAGGGGCCAACACCTAGACCTAGATCTAATCCGATGAAGTAAGTTGAAAGAGCGATACTGATACGGTGTTCTTTGACGATTTTCAAACAAACTGCTTGTCCGTTTGACATGAAAGTCCCGTAACCTAAACCAACGAGTGCGCCTGAAATAAGTAAGGTGATGCTGTTTGTTGTCGCACTTAGTAGAAATAAGCCAGCAGTCAAGAACAAATAGCTAGGATACATGACATACTGTTCACCTTTAGCATCAAAAATACGTCCCGTCAATGGGCGAGTGAAGGTGATAACTAACGCATAGACCACAAAGAAAAAGGAGCCTGCAGCGACTAAATGAATGACTTTCGTATAAGAAGACAAGAAGGACAAAACACTTGAATAAGAAAGACCCATTAAAAAGGCGATTCCTGTAATGAACAATGCTTTTTTCTCAATGAATCCATGGATACTCCAAGATTGTAGTGATTTTCTTTGAGTATCTGATAAATCAATATTTTTGACTGGGAACATCAGACAGGCAATTGTTACAAGAAAAACTAAAACGATAGAAAACCAAATAATAAAATGAAAATCAGTCAGATTAAGCAAGATCATTCCTAAAAAGGGTCCGATAGCAGCGGCTAAACTAGTACTTAAACCATAATAATTGATCCCTTCTCCTTTTTTTGATTCAGGAATATAGGCAGTGACGATCGCATTGGTTGCTGTCGAAACGGTCCCGTAGCCAAACCCATTTAAAAAACGTACCAGATATAATACGCCGATCGTTGGGGTGAAAAGATAGGCTAAAGTAGAGAGTAAATAAAAAATCGCTCCACCACGCAAAGTAAACTTGCGCCCAAATAATTCAAGTTGTTTACCCATAAATAAACGAGCCAATAGTGTACCTATGATGTAGATACCAGAAGCAAAACCTGCTTGGCTCATACTAGCATGTAAATCATCTTGAGCAATAACGGCAATAATGACCATCAGTAAATAATAAATTAAATAGACAATGAAATTAATAAGAGTGATTCCGATAAAATGTTTATTGAATAATTTTTTTTCCATTTGCTTTGTGTTTACCCCTTAATCTGAATAAGCTTTTAATTTTTGGATTTGTACTTCAACATCGTGGTAATTTGATGGGTAGCGATCGACCAATTGACGAATGAACAAGTCTCGAGTCGTCATAAATAATTCTAAAAATTCTTCTAATTCATTCGATGGTTTTTCATCGACTGCTTTGATCAATTCAATCGAATTTTGGTAAGCATCATTTAAGAAAACCAAAGAAGCTTTCATGTCAAATCTTGTTTGATAAGCTGTTTCAAGTCGATTAATAATTGTTTTCATCCAGTAGTTCATATTTTTTTCCTCAATTCTTTCATTTTTTTTTACATTCGCAGTATAACGAAACGAAAAGAAGAAAAAAATCACAGACATAATTTAAAATGGTACTTAACAAATGTTAATATCATTAGTAAAATACCTTTGGGCTTTAAAATACTTAGAAATCTTGTATTATTTTTTTAGATAAATGTTTGGATGGGGGAGCATGATTGGACAGCAGAGTGCTAAAGGAATATTTAGAGAAAAATCAATTTCCAATTGTACGAAAAAGATATCATAAGTATCTAACTTTTGAAGGAGTGGAGGATTGTTACACGTATATTTTAAAAGAAGGCACGGTCAAAGCAAGTGTCATCTCAAATGATGGTCGTGAGTTCAACTTGAGGTATATTAAAGATCTAGAGATTGTTTCACTTTTAAAAGATGAATATTCGCAGTTTATTGATTCGCCGTACAATATTCGGATTGAATCTGAATATGCAGAATTTTATCGAATCAATCGAGTGAAATTTTGGGAACATATCAACGAAGATCCAAAGATGCAACATTATGTAAAAGAATATTATCGTTATCGTTTATTGTATTCCATGAAAAAAATGCAACAAATGCTTTTAAATGGGAAATTAGGTGCCGTATGTACGCAACTTTACGAGTTATATGATTTATTTGGGGTTCGGACAGAGGAAGGCATGATGATCGATTTTGTGATCACTAATGAAGAAATCGCCAAGTTTTGCGGAATCTCTACCGCTAGTAGTGTGAGTAGGATCTTAAAACAACTGAAGGAAAATGGGATAATCACCGTTAAAGATCATCGGATCATTATCACCAATATGGATTTATTGGAAGACAATATTATCTTTTAAACAGGATCAGTGGAAAACATAAGATGCTTCCTTCATGTAGTTGTATCAGCTTTAGCTGACGACAATGCATGAAGGAAGCATCTTAATTTATGGATGATTGTTCCTATTGTGGTGCTTTAAAAGCTTCGACCACCACCACCGAAAGTCCCGCCACCGCTAGAATGAGTCGTACTTCCGCCACCGCCGCTGCCAGGAGGTGGGCTTTTTGGAATCCTGCGTGTAGTGACAAAGGAGTTGGTTAACCGATCTGTTTTATCCGTTAATTTTACATTTGATTTTTCTCTAAATGGGTATTTATAAGTTCCTGATTTCAACTGATACCTCGAAACTGTTACAAAGTAGAATACGAGGCTCAACGCTAGGGCTAAGATGATAGAAATCACTATTTCAGTCGTCGTCAACACTTTATACCGCGTGATCTTGCCAGTCTCTTCATCAATTTGATAATGTCCTCCAGGAACTCCAGCTTCTACATATTCTGAAGTTTTAGTCAAATAGGCTTGAGCTGCTGCAAAATAAGCCGAATTCGTCATTTGGTCGTAGACATCATCTAACGTGTCATTGATCCGAGCATCATCAAGATAATCGATCATATTACCAGAAGTTGAAATGTAAATCTCACGTTGCCCCATATCTAACAACAGAACAGCCCCATTTTGATCATTACCGATCGCATTTCTTAAGTAATCATCTGCAAACGTTCGAGGTTCTTCTGAGTTGGAAGTCGTCGTTACGATAAAGATTTGTCCTTTGATCTTCTCATTGATAGGCTGGATTTGTTGCTCTAAAGATTGGATCTGCTCTTGCGTAAACAAACCAGCTTCATCGTTCACTGCGGGTGTAGCAGCGTCAACGGAAGAACTCCAAAAGAAACCGAATAGGACTAGAAAGAAAAGTAAAATTCTTTTTTTCATATCAAGTATCCTCCAATCATAAAGAGGATCGCCAATACAGCAAAGATTCCAAAAGCCGTCAAGCCCAGTTTTTTATGACTGATGGGTAAAACACCGCTGACTTTACCTGTTTGACCATTCATGGCGTAATAATAGACTTTCTTATTGGCATCACTACTGCGATAAGTGACTAACCATACCGGTAAAAGAACATATTCATTATTCTCACTAGTGATATCTGTCGAAGTCCGAACATTGGTCAATGTGGTATAACCATTTGCGGTGTCACGTAACAATTTCTCGGAGTAATCTTGCAGTTCATCTTGCACTTGTGATTTGATTGCTTCATATTCGATATCTCGTTTTTCTGCTTGAAACCCTGCCAGATACTGACTTTTGAAGTCAATTGCCTTGTTCAAAGGAAACGGTTGGACTGCTTCCACCATTTTTTGTTGGGTATTCTTGGACAACGCATTTTTTACTAGTTCTTTAAAGGAAAGTGAGCCTTCTCGATGAACAGCAAACTGTTTGGTTTCTGTATACTCGATGTCACCCACTCGCCAAATACGAATCACTGTTCCGGTCGCTTGCATAGAGCCGTCAACGGTTGCATCCGTTGTCCAATAAGGAAAATAAACGCCAGTTAGTTTGTCGATTTGGTCTTTGTTGAAAAATTCTTTGGGTACAAACCATTTTTTCTTTGTCCAAGCTAAGAATTTTTCGACCGCCTCTTCTTTTTCGACTGCAAACGGTAAGACTTTATTTGGCAGTAATTTTCCACTTAACCGCCCGGATAAAACAACTGGGTTGTGACAATAGTAGCAGTAAGTAGCAGCCGTTGTTGCATCGGTCACGATCTCTGCCCCACAGCTTGGACAAAGAAATAGTTCCATCGTTGCTTCTGTTTCTTCTTCCACTGATTCAGTTGGTGTTGCTTGATCGCTAGGATCAGAAAAACCACCAGCTTCTTCAAACGCTTTTCGTTCTGCTTCATCCATCTGCTCCAACTGTTCATCTGCAGTAAAAGTAAAATCTTTTTCAGAATCTTGTTGGGAGGGCGGTTGATCTTCTGAGTGAATCCCTCGGGCTGCTTTTTGTTCTTGTTCGTACTGACTGACTTCTTCCTCAGTGTAAACATTTAAACAATAGTCACAGTGGAATTTTTGATCTTTTGGATCAAACGTGAGAGGACCCCCACAGTTTGGGCATTTATGTGTAAGAACGTCCATTCTATCCACACCTTTCTAAAACTTAGTCGAGTGGGATTCCTTTGAATGGTTTTCCACAATTTGGACAAAACTTAGGGATACCATTTGAAAGATCGACCACTTCGTTACATTCACTACATTTCATTTGTAACTTTGGTTGGACATTTGCAACTGGCTTGGCTGCCCCACAGTTAGAACAGAATTTTCCCGTATTTTCAGTTCCGCAGACTGGACATGTCCAAGTATCATTGCTCCCTTGAGCAGTTTGTTGGTTTTGTTTTTCAGCTTGTTGTTTGATTTGTTCCTGGTTATTTTGTGCTGCTTGTGAAAGGTAAGAACCATTAGCATTCATTCCCATTCCCATGCCCATAAAGCCAGTCATCGCGCCGGCATCATTTTTACCAGCTGCTTCCATCCCACGAGCAATCGAACCTTGAACATAGCCTTCACGGACACTTGGATCTCCCAACATCGCACCTTCATTACGCATATTGATCAATTTCACTGAATCATCTGTGTAAGAAATACTTGCTACTGCGACAGAAACGATTTCCATACCACGTAATTCATTCCAAGATTCATCTAAAACATTGCCCATGTATTTACTTAATTCTAAGCTTTTTGATGGAACATAAGAAATGCGCTGACCATCAGCAGACATTTGGTTGATTGCAGCTTGAAGAGCTGTTAAAAATTCTGCCAGATACTGCTCATTAATATCTGAGATTTCTACTTGCGTTTTGTTTTTAGGAATAGCGTTGGTATAAAACAAAATTGGATCAGTAATATGGATCGAATAAGTACCATGAGCTCGTAAGAACAATTCAGCATTGTAAAAATTGTCAAAATAGTTCAGTGGCGCACTGGTACCAAACTTGATTCCTTTGATTTCTTGAAGATTGATATAAAAGACTTGTTGCTTTTGAGGTGTCACGCCACCGAATTTAAAACGTTCAAAAGTTTCTGCGATCGCACCTTTCAATGAACCATTGAACATGGAAGGAGCAGAGTCATTTTTGATCGTGTAGTAGCCTTCTTCAGCAGTATAATCAATGATTTTACCACCATCTACAAGGAGCATCATCATATTCGGATAGACATGGACAACGGTTCCGTCAGTTAGAACATCCTCTGTTCCTTTACGATTGGAGCCACGTTTATCATCTTTACGTACTTTCACACCTTTTGTCATAACTGTTGTATCGCTCATATCCGCTGGTTCGATTACTTCGATCCATTGATCTGCTAATCCACCGCCGATCATGCTTGTTGCTGCTTTGATAAGACCCATAAAAAATTCCTCCCTTTATGAATGTTGATTGTTAAATGAATGACTCTATTATACCATAGGAGCAATGAAAAACTCTCAGACGGAAGATGGATATTAGCTGTTTAGCTGATTTTCTTTCAGTTGCAAAAAGCAAGGAAGATCGAGAAAGCTGTTTGTGAGTATTTATTTGAAAGAATCGGGGAATACACAAGTAACTACAAACGACAAATCATGATTCTTCTCATAACTATAGTAGTTTTTTTTAGCAAAATCACGTATAATAAAAGATAGTGAATTTTTCAAAAAAGGGGGATCTTCATGGCATATCAAGCACTCTATCGTGTCTGGCGTTCACAGCGTTTCGAAGACATTGTCGGGCAAAAAGCGGTGACACAGACGTTGAAAAATGCTATCGTTTCCCATAAAACTTCTCATGCTTATCTATTTACAGGACCACGAGGAACTGGTAAAACGAGTGCAGCTAAAATTTTTGCAAAAGCTATCAACTGTCCGAATAGTCAAGATGGAGAACCTTGTAATCATTGTGAAATGTGTCAGTCGATTACAGCGGGAACACAAGAAGACGTGATTGAAATCGACGCAGCAAGTAATAACGGAGTCGAAGAAATACGTTTTATTCGAGATCGAGCGAACTACGCACCGACAAAAGCAACTTATAAAATCTATATCATAGATGAAGTGCATATGCTTTCTACCGGAGCGTTCAATGCATTGTTGAAAACTTTAGAAGAACCTAAAGAAAATGTTATTTTTATTTTAGCAACAACCGAGCCACATAAGATACCAGCAACGATCATTTCCAGAACACAACGCTTTGATTTCAAACGAATCAATGCAGCAGATATCGTTGAGCATTTGGCATACATTTTAAAGCAATCAGACGTACAATATGAAGAACCAGCACTAGGGGTTATTGCTCGAGCAGCAGAAGGCGGGATGCGTGATGCGCTAAGTATCATGGACCAAGCGATTTCTTTTAGTAATGGGATCGTAACTGTGGATGATGCGATGCAAGTTACCGGTAGTCTAACCAACGAGATGATGGATGAATTTTTAGGCGCTTGTGTGAATAATGAAGTGCCCAAAGCGTTAGAATCATTAACAGATATCTTAGCTGCTGGTAAGGAAGCACGGCGCTTTTTAGAAGATCTTTTACAGTATTGTCGTGACTTACTGATGTACCAACAAGCACCAAACCTCGTAGCAGAACGAACAACTTCACTTCGAGAACCATTTGTCGAACTAGCAAAAGAAGTACCTGCACCTCGACTTTTTCAGATGATCCATATTTTGAGTGAAACACAAAATGAGATTCGTTTTACTAATAGTGCTACGATCTATCTGGAAGTAGCAACCGTCAAGCTAGCTCAAGCTTCTGGTTCAGCTGCTCCTTCAAGTAGTAACCAAGCAAGTGAAGTAGACAGTCAGTTAATTAATCAGCTACAAGCAGAGATCAAAGAGCTGAAAAAAGCGATCAACGAGATCAAAACGAATGGGGGAACCCCTTCAACTACTGCCAAGCAAACACAAGCTCCTGTTCAAAAGAAACAAGCAAGTACGTATCGGATACCAACTGAACGAGTGTATCAGGTTCTAAGAGAAGCGACCAGAAAGCATTTGAATGAAGTCAAAGAAGTCTGGGACGATTTGTTGATGAGTTTGTCTGTGACACAACGAGCGATGCTTAAAGCAAGTGAACCAGTTGCGGCTAGTCCTACTGGGTTAGTCATTGCGTTTGATTACGAGATCGTTTGTCAACGAGCTGCTAACGACGAAGAATTACAGTTGGCGATCCATAATAATTTAAGTCGAATGATCAAAGACTATGCACCAGATTCAGTCTATATCACGAGAGAAAGCTGGCCAACGATCCGCAAAGACTATTTAGTCCAAGCAAAAGACGGGAGTAATGATGATTCTTTTGCTCCGGAAGATTCAGATGAAGAGATCGAACTGATCCCTCAACAAGCACCAAGTGAAGAAACGATCGTCACGAAAGCCGAAGAAATCTTTGGCACAGATGTTGTGACAATCATTGATGATTAAATAAAAAAAGGAGAATGATCAATTATGATGCGCGGAATGGGAAACATGCAAGGGATGATGAAACAAGTCCAAAAAATGCAAAAAGAGATGGTTCAAGCACAAGAACAATTGAACGAAACAGAATTTACTGGTGTAGCAACCAATGAGTTAGTGAAAGTTATTTTTACAGGTGATCGTCGGATGAAAGACATCCAAATCAGTGAAGGTGTCGTGGATCCTGAAGATACAGAAATGTTGCAAGACCTGTTGATGATGGCTGTCAATGATGCTTTGACAAAAATCGATGCAGAATCTGAAAAAACAATGGGAAAATACACTAAGGGGTTACCCTTCTAATTTTTCCTAAAGGGGTAATGAAAATGCAATATCCAGAACCAATTGCTAAATTGATCGATAGTTACATGAGACTGCCAGGGATCGGTCAGAAAACAGCCACAAGATTAGCTTTCTACACGATCGATATGAAAGATGAAATCGTGAATGAATTTGCTAAATCGTTGTTAAGTGTCAAACGAGATCTTCATTTTTGTAGTGTTTGCGGCAACATCACAGAAGAAGACCCATGTGAGATTTGTAAAGATCCTTCAAGAGACCGGGGGGTTATCTTAGTTGTCGAAGAACCAAAAGACGTGATGGCGTTAGAAAAAATGCGGGAATATCGTGGGCTTTATCATGTTCTACATGGGGTTCTTTCTCCAATGGAAGGGACTGGACCTGAAGATATCAACATTTCTTCGTTACTTGAACGCCTACATGATGATCAAGTGAAAGAAGTGATCATTGCAACAAATGCAACCACTGAAGGAGAAGCTACTGCCATGTATCTTTCACGATTGATCAAACCGGCTGGTATCAAAGTCACTCGATTGGCCCACGGCTTATCCGTTGGTTCGGATATCGAATATGCTGATGAAGTGACCCTGTTAAAAGCGGTAGAAGGCAGACGCGAGTTATAAATTTTCTATAAAAAAGAATTTCGGCTACAATAAAGAAGTAACGCAAGAGATGGGGGCAAAAATGTGAACGGACTATTTATTACGATCGAGGGACCAGATGGAGCTGGGAAAACCAGTATTCTAAATGAGTTATTCCCTCTTTTGAAAAAAGTAGCAAAAACAAAGATCATTCAAACAAGAGAACCAGGTGGGATCCCGATTGCCGAAGAGATTCGGGCAGTTATCCTTGATCCTAAAAATGATCGGATGGATGAACGGACAGAAGCTTTGCTATATGCTGCGGCTAGAAGACAGCATTTGGTCGAGAAAGTCCTACCTGCTTTATCAGAAGGAAGCATTGTTTTATGTGATCGATTTGTAGACAGCTCATTGGCTTATCAAGGGGCGGGACGTAGAATTGGTGTTTCTGAGATTGCCCGCTTGAATGAATTTGCTACAGAAGGTACGACACCTGACTTTACCCTTTATCTCGATATTGATTCAGATACTGGATTGCATCGCATTAAAGAGAACCGAAGAGGTCAAATCGATCGATTAGATTCAGAAGGATTGGAATTTCATCAACGAGTACGTCATGCGTATTTAAAAATAGCTGAAGAGAATCCTGAACGTATTTATAAAATTGATGCAAGAAAGAGCTTTGAAGAGGTACTTCAAACAAGTTACAGAGCCATTGTTGAACAATACCCACAATTTTTTGAAAACTAGGAAGGTGACTGTATATGAAAATTATTTTAGCAATTATTCAAGACAAAGACAGTAATCGTTTATCCAATGAATTGATTGATGCCAATATCCGTGCAACAAAATTATCTTCAACTGGTGGCTTTTTGAAAGCTGGCAACAGTACATTTATTGTTGGGATTGAAGACGAACGTGTAGAAGAAGCATTAGAAATCATCAAAAAAACTTGTGAATCAAGAAAACAATTTGTTTCAACACCTGTCACGTTGGATATCTCTATGGACGGTGGAGTTCCTTATCCAGTAGAAGTTGAAGTCGGTGGAGCAACCGTCTTTGTGTTACCAGTTGAAGGATTTCATCAATTTTAGGAGGCGCCATGGATCAAGAATTTACGCTGGATCAAATGCAACCTATCGTGTATCAACAGCTTCAACGAAGTTTTGAGCATGGGCGCCTCGCTCATGCTTATCTTTTTGAAGGCGAAAAAGGAACGGGAAAACACGAAATGGGGATTTGGTTAGCACAACACCTGTTTTGTACGAATCTGCAGGAACAACTTCCTTGTGGAGTATGCAATAATTGTCAACGAATCCAAAACCAAGAACATCCAGACGTTTTAACGATCGTACCAGAAGGGCAAACGATCAAAGTCGATCAAATTAGACGTTTGCAAACCGAATTTAGTCGTAGTGGTTATGAATCTAGGAAGAAAGTCTTCCTTATTCAAGAAGCAGAAAAGATGAATGCAAGTGCAGCAAATAGTTTGCTTAAGTTTTTAGAAGAACCACCAGGCGATTTTCTAGCGATCTTAGAAACGGATTCGATTGGGCGAATCCTACCAACGATTCAATCACGCTGCCAAATCTTGCATTTTCAGGAGCTGGCTAAAGATGCGTTGATTTATAAATTACAACAAGCACAGATTCCTTTAGAAAAAGCGAAACTTTTGACTTTCTTGACGAACAGTTTCACAAAAGCAGTTGAAATATCGCAAAATGAATGGTTTAATGATGCTAAGGATTCGATTCAACAGTGGTTTGTGTATTTGCAAAAAAATGATACACAAGCATTCATTTATGTTCAAAAAAAGTTAATAAAGACTTTTAAAGAAAAATCGCAACAATTTACTGGTTTATCGATCTTAATGTTTTATTATCAAGAAGCTTTACAACAAGCTTTAATAGCAGAAAATCTTAGAAAAGTAACACGTATTAATCAGACGATTGAGCGTATTTTATTAGCGGAACAGAAATTAAGAAGCAATGTCAGCTTCCAAGCAGTAGCGGAACAGTTTGTTTTACAAACAATTACTGGCTGAGACAGCAGGAAAAATGAGGGTCAAGGGGGATGGAAATGGTCGAAGTAGTAGGTGTCCGTTATAAAGAAGCAGGTCCTATCTATTATTTTAAACCTGGTCAATTAACGTATGAATACAACGAGAAAGTAATCGTTGAAACTCAAAAAAACTTACATATTGCAACTGTCGCCATTCCTAAAGCAGAACTTGATCCGGAAGAATTGCCTGAGCAAATCAGTTCAATTTTGCATAAAGCGACACAAGCAGAACTCGAAAAAGAACAAAAAAATAAAGAAGATGCAGAACAAGCCAGGCTGATTGCGAAAGAAAAAGTCAAAAAACATGGGTTAGAAATGAAGATCATTCATGTAGAATATACGTTAGATCGTAGTAAACTCATCTTTTCATTCACAGCAGATGGACGAATTGATTTTCGGGAATTAGTCAAAGACTTAGCTGCCGTGTTTCGCACTAGGATTGAACTTCAACAAATCGGAGTACGAGATGAAGCAAAATTGCTAGGTGGGATTGGTCCATGTGGACGGCCTTTATGCTGTGCTTCATTTTTAGGAGATTTTGTCCCAGTTTCAATCAAAATGGCAAAAAATCAAAATTTGTCCTTAAACCCGACTAAGATATCTGGGTTGTGTGGACGTTTGATGTGTTGCTTGCAATATGAAAATGAAGAATATGAATTAGCAAAAAAAGCACTTCCAGATTTTGGAACAGTGGTTAACACTCCTGATGGTAAAGGGAAAGTTGTCGGCTTGAACTTACTTAATCGACTAGTAAATGTTCGATTAACAGGTCGGGAAAATCCAATCGAATATGAATGGGATGAATTGAAAAACTTCATCCAGGTAGGTGAGATAAATGGATAAGAGATCATTATATGATGGCTTGAACCAATTAGAATCAGAGCTAAGAAATACATTAACTGAATTGGTGGAAATGAAGCAAGCATTACATGAGATCGTTGAAAAAAATACAACGTTGGAAATGGAAAATCAACGTTTAAGAGAGCATTTACGGGAATTAAATCAAGTACAAACACCAGCAGATAATGTGAAACAAGAACTTTCAAAATCTCGTATGAACTTAGAAAAGATTTATGAAGAAGGCTTTCATGTTTGTTATGATCTCTATGGCTCAAGACGTGAGAATGACGAACCTTGTGCCTTTTGTTTAGAAGTCATCTATCGAGAAAGCGGACGGTAAACAAAGAGATTTGAAACAAGCCTGATATTGCTTATTTTTAGCGATCAATAAACGGCACTCACAGTATCACTTCTACGGAATTAAGTCCGAAAATAAAAAATAAGAAATGCTATTTTTCAATGTTTCGCCCTTAATTCTTAAAGGAGGCCGTGTTGTTCACGACCTCTTATATGGCGTTCAAAGCATTGCTTCTGCGGAATTAAGCTCAAAAAATTAAAAATATGAAAAGCTATTTTCAATTTTTCGTTCTTAATTCTTGAAGCAGCCCGTGCTTTTCACGACCTTTACACGGCGTTCAAACATCAGCTCCTTGAAATAAGCCTGAATTTTTCAAAACATGAGAAGCTGTTTCAAAAAATTCTTTCTTATTGTCATCGGAGCTACCCGATGTTTTCACGACCTCTTACACGGCGTTCAAAGCATTGCTTCTGCGGAATTAAGCTCAAAAAATTAAAAATATGAAAAGCTATTTTCAATTTTTCGTTCTTAATTCTTGAAGCAGCCCATGCTTTTCACGACCTCTTACACAGGAGAATAAATCATGCTTAATCAAAAAAGTTTTAAAGGACATCATGAAACTGGCTCGCTTTATTTAGTACCGACTCCGATTGGCAATTTAGAAGATATGACTTATCGTAGTGTACGGATATTACAAGAAGTAGACTTGATTGCCAGTGAGGATACACGAAATACCCAAAAATTACTGAATCATTTTGAGATTCAGACACCGCAAAAAAGTTTACATGAACACAACTATAAGGAACGAATTCCGCAATTGATCGCTGAGTTGATGTCTGGTCGCTCGATTGCACAGGTAAGTGATGCTGGGATGCCTTCTATTAGCGATCCAGGACATGAGCTGGTACTTGCTTGCATCCAAGCGGGGATTCCAGTAGTCGCTATTCCAGGACCAACTGCTGGGATGACTGCGTTGATTGCTTCAGGCTTGTTACCTCAGCCATTTTTATTTTATGGTTTTTTAGGAAGAAAGAAAAAAGAACAACAAACAACGTTAGAAACATTGAAAGAATACACAGCTACATTGATTTTTTACGAATCTCCTTATCGGATCAGTGCAACTTTAACGAATATGTTGACTGTTTTTGGTAACCGTCAAGTTGTTTTGTGTCGAGAATTAACAAAAATCCATGAAGAATATTTACGTGGAAGTATTGAAGAGTTATTAGACTACATTGAAGAACACCCTGTAAAGGGAGAATGCTGTTTATTGGTTGAAGGAAATACTGGAAGTGAAGAGCCACAAACACAAATTGAAGGATCATTGAAAGAACAAGTCGAACAGTTGATTGCTCTTGGGGAAAAAACAAATGCAGCTATTAAAGCTGTTGCTGTAAAAAATGGACTCAAAAAGCAAGAAGTATATCGACAATTTCACGACTTAGACTAGTTGTATCGAAAAAGATATTTTTTGAAAGAAAGTTATGTCCGAATTGCATAGGAAAGAACGTTTCTTTCCTAGTAATGACCATTTGCTTTCAATGAAAATTTAACTGATTTGAGACTTTTTCTAACGATTATCGAGGTGATCAATGTGAAAACATATGTAGGTTTACTTGATAAGATCAGAGTGATAAAGACGCAACCATTGCTTGTTCGGTTTACATTGGAAACCATTCATCAGCCACTTAATTGTATTGTTGCAAATGTCGAGATTGCGGATAAGTTGATGATGATGGAAGAAAGAAAATATAACATTGCTGTGACAGGACACTTGAATCGACGTAATCAGCTAGTTGTTGAGAGTTTGCAAGTGAGAAATCCAGATCAATATACACGAAATCTCAAAATCTAGAGCGAGTGCGAGAAGTACTATGAAATTGGTGCGGTGCAATGTTACCCGCAGATTTCAAATATTAAAACACCATGGAGATTGAATGAAGTTCAACCTCTATGGTGTTTTTACGTAATGTCAACTACATAGCTAAATAAACCATAGTGAAAAAAATACTAGAACGAATTTCCAAAATTTCGCCCATAGTAAGATGAAGGGAACTTAAGCAAACCTAAGAAGTATTTTATCCTATCTAAAGGTTAGCGCGCATTAATTGTCTTCATATGGCTATAGTATAGGTTAAGACAACGATTACTGAAACAATTCTTCATAGCTGATCGTTTCATCAGAGTTATTTAACTGATCCAGCAGCGTTTCTAGTTTCGCAAAATTGATAAAGCGTGCTTGTCGTTCGACTTCTTTATTTTTATGGTAGATCAAAATAACAGGAGCAGTCAATATTTGAAAGGCGCTAGCTACTTCAGGTGTTTCCACAGCATCTAAATGAAAACTAGGAAAATCATACTGATCCAATAATTTCTTCAAACGAGGAAGAACAGCATGACATACGCTGCAATTTGGCATAGATAAGTAAAGAACTACCGTTTCATCTTGTGCTAATGACTGATGTACTTCTGATAGATTCGTGGTTTTTTTCATATAAAAAACGTCCTTCCTAATCAAAACAGCGAGACTGGGACAAAACTTGTCTCAGTCTCTTCTAGTATCTCTAAAAACGGATAAACGGTGTTCAAAGAGCTGACCTTCGGCGATAAGTCAAAAAATCTCAAAACATGGGGAGCTGTTTCGAGATTTCCATCCTTAACGCTCAGGTCAAAACACTCTTTTCACGACCTCTTGTTCACGGTGAGACAAAAGTAGCATCTTCGGAAAATTTGCCGAAATTTACCAAAAATTTGAGAAGCACCAAGTAGGTAACAATCAACATCAAAAACGAGTTTTTGTGTTTCTTGTCAATTTTCGGAAATTCCTTCTTATTTCTTGATGCTAAACACTTTTGTCTCAACCTAATTTCGTGAACCAATTTAATCACAATAAGAAAAAAAGTCAACTAACTTGTCTTATTTTTATCAAATAAAAGATAAGAGTTAGGTAAGAAATAGAAGTAACCTTGTTTTTTTTTAGCGAAAAGCGTATATTATTCTGGCAAATGATGTTTATAGTAAGGAGCGAAAAAATGTTTTCTTTTATACCAAATTCGGTATTGCAGATGAGTACGATTTTTCTATCAATCGTTATTGAAGCTTTACCATTTGTTCTATTAGGCTGTCTCATCTCTGGGGCACTACAAGTCTTTTTAACACCTGAGCGAGTCAAACGCTGGTTACCAGATAATCGCTTTTTATCCATTTTGACTGGTTCTGTTTTAGGCTTTTTCTTTCCATCCTGTGAATGTGGGATCGTACCGATCGTTCATCAGTTTGTCAAAAAAGGAGTTCCTGTGCATACCGCTTTCGCATTTATGTTAACAGCACCTATTATCAATCCAATCGTCATTTTTTCTACTTTTATTGCATTTGGGAACTCTTGGGAAATGGCCGGTTGGCGAATGGTTGGAAGCTTTGTGGTAGCGTTGATCATTGGTATCTGGCTCGCTTATTTTCAAAAAGAAAGTGTATTGAAAACGAAGATCCAACAAACAATCGATCATAACCATCATCACACCCATCATCATGACCACACCCATGGTACCAATGAACACGAGGAGGTCAAAATTGGGAGAATCAAGCAACTTAGTCAGCAAACAGGTCATGTCCTCACACATTCGATCGATGAATTTTTTGATACGGGTCGTTATCTGATTGTCGGTGGTCTGATTGCCGCTAGTATGCAAACTTACTTGCCAACTCGTGTCATGTTGACACTGGGCTCAACCAAACTACTAGCAATTATTATCATGCTTCTTCTAGCTTTTACGATGTCCCTATGCTCGGAAGCAGATGCGTTCATCGGGTCCTCCTTACTCAGCCTTTTTGGTACAGCTCCTGTGGTGGCATTCTTAGTATTTGGACCAATGGTGGATATCAAAAACCTTTTGATGATGAAACGCTATTTTAATGGTCGCTTTATTTTGATGCTCATTGGTTTGATAGCCGTTAGTGTGATTGGTTTTACATTATTTATCTAGGAGGAGCAGTATGATACGATTTTTGATATTATCTGGTTATTTTGAGCTAATGATGTATTTACAAGTATCTGGGAAATTAGATCAGTACATCAATGTTCATTATCGTTATTTGGCTATTTTATCGATGATTTTATCTGCTTTACTTGCATTGGTCCAATTGTATATTTGGGTCAAGAGTGATTCAGTAAAAGGGAAAAAACAGGGAGATGAAGAAGTACACCATCACCACGATCATGATCACGATCACGGGTTAACCAAACCCTCACAACGAGTGATCGCTTATGTTCTGTTGGCTTTACCTGTTATTGTCGGTACTTTATTTCCAACAGTCAGTTTAGATACGACGATTGTGGAAGCAAAAGGATTCAATTTTCCAATAAGTAAGGAGTCGGTTGGAGACCCTGAAATGCAGACACAATATTTAAAGCCTGATACGAGCATTTATTTTAACAAGTCTGACTATTTGGATCAGATGAAAAAATTAAAAGAAAAATATGATGACAAACAGCTTATTAAGATCACTGATGAGAATTACTTGGAAGTCATGGAATTGATTTATAATTACCCAAGTGAATTTATTGGGAAAAAAATCTCTTATGAAGGCTTTGTGTATAAAACGCCAGATGGGGAAAAAGAAGATAATTTCTTATTCCGTTTTGGAATCATCCATTGCGTTGCTGACTCAGGTGTATTCGGTCTATTGACACATATGCCGGAAGGAACGAATGTCAAAAACGATGAGTGGTATAAAGTCGAAGGCACCATCCAATCTGACTACTATGAACCCTTCAAACGGGACATTCCAGTTGTAGAGGTCAATACTCTAACCAAAATCGAGGCGCCCAAAAATCAATATGTGTATCGGTCATTTTAAAGCAAAGACTAAAATTATTAGTGACAAAAATAACTGATGTGACAATAAAAAACCAAAGTACTTGAAAATAGCTTGTAGCTTGCCTATTTTCAAGTACTTTGGTTTTTTATTCATGGCACGATTATTTTCGCCGTTACTTTTTCATTTATGAACGTTTTTAGATGTTCTTTTTTTTCGTTTCAAAAAAATGGCTTCTCGTTTTAATTTGAAGTTTCGGATATTGTGGTTGAAGACCTCTGATAAAACGAGTCCTAAAGCAATAGCACCAGCAATCATGATCGCTTGAACTGTATAACTTGCAGCTGCCTGATACGAGCCAGTTACTAGATTTCTCACTGCTTGATAAGCCAGACCTCCAGGAACTAGTGGTACCATGCCAGGGATATTAAAGATGGTTACAGGCATTTTTAATCGTTTAGAAAAAAGATCACTGATAAATGCAACACCTAAAGAACCCAGTAACGAACCAAAAGCCGGCGTACCACCTAAGTCCACACATACCCAATAGATCATCCAGCCAAAGGCACCAGAGAGCCCGCAACAAATCAAGGCACGTCTAGGAACGTTGGTGATGATTGCAAAAGCCGCTGTGGCTAAAAAGCTAAAAGAAAATTGAATAAATAGATTCCACATCATCATGTTCCTTTCTCAATAAAAAAGTTGGAAGATAAAGGCAATCGCAAATCCGATCATTGTGGCAGTCATCATGGCTTCTGTACCACGAGAAACTCCAGAAACATAGTGTCCAGCTAGTAAATCCCGAATAGCATTTGTAATCTGTACTCCAGGAACAAGGGGCATGACACAACCGATGATGATCAAATCCTGATTGGCACCTAATCCGACACGAACGCTGAGAATAGCTGTAAGACCAATTAACAAGGAAGATAAGAACTCTGACAAAAATTTGATCCGAAAAAATTTTAAACTATATAAGTAAATCGCATAGCCGATACCGCCGATCATCAAAGTGATTGGTAGATCACTCATTTCTCCACCAAATAATACCATGATCGTTCCGCTAATCACCGCAGCACTTAAAATTTGAAGCCATACTGGGAAAAATGACCGATCTTTTTCAATGGCTTGTAAGGCAATGTAGAGATCATTCAAAGTTAACTCACCAGCAACATATTTTCTAGAAAGATTATTGACATTGACAACTTTTTCCAGATTAATGGAGCGATTGGTGATTTGTTCCATTCTAATGGTTGACGTACGGTCAAGACCAATAAACAAACCCGTTTGAGTAACATAGCTGACCAGTCGATAATTGCCAGAAGCAAGAGCGATTCGGCTCATTGTGTCTTCTACTCGGTACATCTCAGCATTGCTTTCCATCATGATTTTGCCAGCTAATAAACAAGTATCAAGTAATAAATCCAACTCTTTTTCTGTCATAATATTTTCTCCAATAGTTCATTTGTTGCTTTTATTTTACTACAAATGACTAAATAAAAGAGAAATAAATAAATACTTGAGTATGAAAAGAAAGAGGCGTATACTGATTTTTGTAAGATGCGGGTGTAGTTTAGTGGTAAAATCCCAGCTTCCCAAGCTGATGTCGCGGGTTCGATTCCCGTCACCCGCTTAAACGAACGATAAGAATGAAGAGAAACAGTATTGATCACATGTTGTTTGATCAATACTGTTTTTTGTTTTTGAGTCACAAGGTATTTTTTGCTTGATTAAGTGAAAACATACTGTTTTAAGATCAATGATTTTTTATGACGTATTCTTTTTAAGAAGAGATCCATTTTTACTTAGTATAGAGAATTAAAGGTAGAAATAAATGGAATAAAATAAGTTTAAATATTTTAAAAAAGGGGAACGTATGTTAAAGTTTAGAATAGTTGTTTAGAAAAGGAGTAAAGAAATGCAGAAAAAATCAACAAAAGCCATTATGGGTGTGGTTGTTGCTGTTTTAGCAGGGGCACTAGGACTATCAACACAAAAAAATTCAGATATCGTTCAACAAATTACTGGGTTATTTGACTCAACCCCACAAGCGTCAAAAGTAGCAGACGTACCAGAATATGATGGGAAGCATCAAGAAATTGAGATCAATCAGAATCGTCCGGATTTCACTGAAGAAGATTTGAGCTTAGCTAAAGGAACATGGCAAAGCTATTCAAATATTGATCGATTGAACCGTGTAGGTGCGGCCAATGCGTTATTGGGAAAAGACCTTTTTCCCAAAGAAAAACGCGAGCCGTTGTATATTGATCCAACTGGTTGGAAACAAAAAAAATTAAGCGATGGCCAATGGCTTTATAATCGTAGCCATTTGATTGGTTATCAATTGACTGGACAAAACAACAACATCAAAAATTTGATGACAGGTACTCGTTCATTAAATGCGCCGTATATGCTAGTCCATGAAAATGATATTGCCGCTTATATCAAAGAAACCAATCATCACGTTCGTTATCGTGTCACTCCACATTTTAAGGGGAATGAATTAGTTGCCAGAGGAGTGCAATTAGAAGCAGAAAGTATTGAAGATAAAAAAATAAAATTTAATGTGTTTATTTATAACGTTCAAGAGGGTTATGAAATCAACTATGATACCGGACAGGCGAGAAAAAAATAGCTAATGACATTTGATAGTATACGAAAAAAGTATGAACTTTTTGAAGAATTATCGAAAAAGCTTATATTTATTTAAATATAGCGTATACTTTGGTTAAGATACGATCAAGTAACTGAACATTTGATCACAAATATGTTAAAGTAATGAGAAGTCTGTTTATTAATTTAACTGGAAGTTTTTTAAGATTTATTTGTAGTTTTAAGGTAATTCGAGTAAAATAAAAGTGTAGAAGGTAAATGAATACCTTGCGGGAAAGAGGTGTAGAATCATGGGTTTTACAGATGAAACCGTACGTTTTGGTTTTGACGATAGTCGTAAAAAAGAAGTAAGTGAGACATTAGCGATCGTTTATCGGGCTTTAGAAGAAAAAGGCTACAATCCAATTAATCAGATTGTTGGCTACTTGCTTTCTGGAGACCCGGCCTACATTCCTCGTTATCGTGATGCAAGAAACTTGATACGCCGTCACGAACGCGATGAAATCATGGAAGTAATTGTTAAAGATTATCTAACAAACCATGGGGTAAGTATATGAGAGTAATGGGCTTAGATGTGGGCTCAAAAACAGTTGGTATTGCTGTTAGCGATCCATTTGGTTGGACCGCTCAAGGAGTAGAGATCATTCGTATTGATGAAGAGGCGGAAGAGTTTGGCTTTGACCGTTTGAAAGAACTAGTCGATCAATATGAAGTAGACCGATTTGTCGTAGGCTTACCTAAAAATATGAATAATACAATTGGACCAAGAGCAGAAAGCTCAATGGCTTATGGAGAAAAAATTAAAGAATTGTTCTCGTTACCAGTTGAATATCAAGATGAACGACTAACCACAGTTCAAGCTGAACGAATGTTAGTTGAGCAAGCCAATACATCAAGAGCTAAAAGAAAAAAAGTGATTGATAAATTAGCTGCTGTCATGATTTTACAAAATTATTTAGACGGTTCAGGAAAAAAATTATTTTAATTTCAATGAAAAGAGGGAGACTTATGACAGAACATAACCACACACATGACCACGATCACGAAGGGCACGAGCATATCACCTTAGTAGATGATCAAGGAAACGAAACATTATATGAAATCTTATTAACAGTTGATGGACAAGAAGAATTTGGCCGTAACTACGTATTGCTTTATCCAGCTGGTGTACCAGAAGATGAAGATGTTGAGTTACAAGCCTATGCTTATGTCGAAAATGAAGATGGCACAGAAGGCGAACTAGAACAAATCGAAACTGATGCAGAATGGGACATGATTGAAGAAGTATTCAACACGTTCATGGCTGAAGAAGAAGAATAGTCTTAAAATGACGGCTGAACCCTTGATGGATAAGGGTTCAGCTTTTTTGTGTTTTGCTTTGACCACGGTTATTAAAAATCGGCTCTTTGTCAAGAAGGACTGATGAGTGGAGTAAAATCAAATCTGAGTCTGAAAAATCAACTCGGTTTCATCAGCCACATAAATAATAGAGTCAAAATAGTTAAGTGTATTTTGTTTTAAGGAATGATCAAGAATAAAGTATGCAGAAAATATCTGATTTCTAGATAGGAATATAAAACCCTTCGTAGGGTACGATATAATAATAAGAGGTTCTTTGTGATGAAGTATGTGACTTGTCATTGTTTCTAAGAATGAAATGACAGATAAAGTAAATATTCTTGTCCACTTTTTCAGATGTTCAAGCGTTGTATAGATGAAAGGAGAAAATGAAATGAAACAGGAGGGAACATTTGAAGAAGTATTACTTTTATTAGGGCAAGAAGTAATCAGAGTGCTAATAGAAAAGGGGAGTACGTTGGAAGACGCAGAAGATGCTGTTTCTAAAACCTATGATACTATATTTTCTTCTCTTATCTATATGACACAGGATAATTTACGTCCTTGGTTTTTTAGAGTTTCTTTCAATAACTATATTGATCTATTCAGGAAAAAGAAGCGTGAAAAAGAGCTTATTTTTCGCTATGTTGACTCGCAGTCGAATGGAACTAATGAATCAGAAAATTTATGGATGATTATCGACTCGCTAAAAAGGCAAGAACAAGAATTACTGATTTTTAAGTATTATTATCGACTATCGTATGAGGACATCGCGAGTATGTTAAATCAAAAAGTAGAAACCGTGAAAAAACAATTATACAGAGCACGAAAAAAATTAAAGGCAAACTGGGAGGATGAGTGATGGATTTGAATAGGAGTATCAAAAAAGCCAAAAGAAAGCAGATAATAATGGTCAGTTGTGTTTCAATCATAATTTTTCTTACGATGTCGGGTATCTTGGTTTTTATATTAGATAAAGTCGCTACGAAAAATTATCATGAGCTAGATCAGTCGTTATTTGCTTACCAAACAATTGCGTCACCAAATACACAAATTGACTCACAAGTGATTGCTAATAGCTCAATTTTGGGCGGGGAGGTCGTAACTAACCAATCGAAAAACATTGATGGCTACATTGTACCCTGGAGTAGTTTACATAGTAAGTACAATGTTTTTGGCAACGAAGTGGACAATAATGAACGGATGACATCTTGGTATCATTCCCTTAAAAATTCATATGAATATAATCGTCAAACCAAACAAAAAGTCGCCACATTCTACAATCCGACGATTGAAAACTATTATGGTGGGGTGAAAAATGAATTAGCGGATTTAAAAAGCACGGATGATTTACTTGCAGAAGTAGCGATTTCCTTTGATCGGCCCTATCGCTATAGTGAAGTGAAAAAAATATTTCCGGAAAATGTCAATGTTGTCTGGTTGTATTTGTTTTCTGAAGAGAGAGACGAAAGCAAAGGACGTTCCGGTATGCCAACGTATGGTTTTCAGTTAAGTTTTGATGAAAAGAATCAGCTGATTGATGCAGAAGCAGATAAAGATTATTTTTTCAGCTCATTTGAATCACACGTTTCTTCTGTGAATAATAAAGCAATGGTAAATTTTCTAAAGGAAAACGAAAATAAGAAAGTAGATGACCTAGAAGTCTTAGGAGTAATGATTACAGGACAAGCAAAGAATTTAGCAGAACTAAAAGACAAACCCTTTGTTAGAGGCAGTTCTGTTGGTGTAACAGTACCGATTGTTCCATACATTGTACCAGAAAAATAGTAAGCTATCCTAAGCAAGGAAATTGATTTAGTTCGTTTTATTTTATAAAGGTAAACAGAGGGTGTTCAGAAGACAACGGATTTCTGGACACTTTTGTTGTAATCGAATATGAAGTGTATCCTATTCTTTTTGTGTCTATAAACACTCAAACAAAGTTCATTAAATGTTTAGATGTGCTGCAAGTTTTTTAATTGCTTTATTTTTAGTCGCTTGGCTAAGGTTAACCATCGGTGTCTATTTTCTTGTTAACAGCCAACTGATGAATCTATGTTATCTAATACAATAGAAGAATTGAGGTATAACAGGTAATTAGATATCGTATTTCTTCTGAAAAATAAAATACTCCAAGCAAGAGAGAAACTCTCATTGCTTAGAGTATTCGCAAGCCCTTATTTTGATGAACTTTTCCAATTCTCGTATTGTTCTTTCAACTTCTTGATATACCAAGGGATTCGTTCAGGATTGTTGCTCAGAAAAGTCAAAGCATTTTCTTCAGATTCAACAATTTTTTTATCAATCACATAGGCAAATTTTTTTATGTCCATTTCTAACTTATCAATATCACTTATGAAAAATAGTTGTCCGTTAGTTTTGGCGGTCTTATTTAATGAACTCCATTTTATTTGTTTATTTTCATATGAACTATCATTAGACTGATTGTTTTCAAAACGAAATTTTATTTTTTTATTCATAAGCTTCCTCACCCTTTATATTCATCCTAATTTTTTGGTTTCAAGAAATATTTCATTAAGATAGATTGGTTAGACTTATCTTTTTAAGTTATTTTAATCCTTTTTGTTAGTTGGAATTCTCTTTATTTGATAACATATTCATTTTTGCTCAATTTTTTTAAAAAGGTTTTAATTTTTGAATTTAGATAGTATCGGTATATTTCCGCTACAATTTTCGGATAGCGATAGGTGCATGCTATTTCTACCAAATGAGTATAGATGTCATAGAGTACAAGCCTAATCTTATCTTCTTGACTAAACGTAAAATGATCATTTATCACTTTACTGTAACCTGAGATGAAATTTGGATCTTTTTCTAATCTATCTAACATGAATGAAGGGAATGTGGCTAATGGATCTCCGAAAAAGAATCGTTCAAAATCAATGATACCTGAGATAGTCAACTTTTCTTTTTTGGGTGCCAAATATATGTTTCCAGTCCACATATCATAATTAACAAGCTTAGGTATTTGAATTTCATCTAGCAACTCTTTTCTTTGTTCTATAGCAGATAAGATTTCAGTATACGGAATTTTGTATCCGTGCTGTCGCGCATCCTCTAACAAATCGCTAACCATAGCCGTAAATGCTTCACTCCAAGATGTGTAACGATAATGACGTTCTTCTTTGATATAGCCAAACCATTCGCCTTCAATCCCATGTAATTTAGCATTTATTTTCCCGAGTTTTTTCATCAATTCAGGTCTTGATTTATTTAAAAGCAAGTAATTAGAAAAATAGTTGGACCAAGTTTTTCCTTTAACACACTCTAATAGAATGTAATTATAAGGAATCACTTTTCTTGAAAAATCATATGCATACATTTTGGGTACAGGGACATGATGATCTTGGAGCAACTGATAAACATAAACTTCTGTGTAAAGTCCGCCTTTTTCTAACAAAGGTAAACCAGCACTTTCGTCAGGTGCAGTCTTTAATACTACTCCGTTGCGTAATTCTTGGGTGCCTTTTATTAGGTAGACTGTATTCAGCGTTCCTTCCTTAAATTGTTTGATACTCGTAACTTCAGAATGTTTAAATTGTTTGTATATAACTGTTTTGATTTGTTCATTTGTTAGCGCATTTTTTGTTGAAATCTTCATACCTTCCTCCATACGTTACTTGCAATAATTTAGTTTCTTCATTCGTCGAAAGAGCATTGATACCAAGCCCTTAGATTAGGCTGCAAATTGGCTATTATATAAATCAGCATAGAACCCATTTTGACGAATCAATTCTTCGTGATTCCCTTGTTCAATAATCGTTCCTTTGTCCATGACCAGAATATGATCAGCATCTTGAATCGTTGAAAGACGATGTGCGATGATAAAACTTGTACGGTTTTTCATCAGGGCATCCATTGCTTTTTGAATTTCAGCTTCCGTACGTGTATCTACACTAGACGTTGCTTCATCTAAAATTAGAATTGCTGGATCTGCTAGAATAGCTCTAGCTATAGTTAGTAATTGCTTTTGTCCAACAGAAATATTTGATGTTTCATCATCCAAGATAGTTTGATAACCATCAGGAAGGGTACGTATAAAATGATCGATTCGTGCAGCTTTAGCAGCTTTGATAATCTCAGTTTCTGGAGCATCTCTTTTTCCATAAGCAATATTTTCAGCAATAGTACCCGAGGATAGCCAAGTATCTTGGAGAACCATCCCAATGATCGAACGCAATTCTTGACGAGTCATTTCCGTTATATTGACATTATCGATAGAAATCTTACCTCCATTTAATTCATAAAACCTCATGATTAAGTTAACTAATGTTGTTTTGCCAGCACCTGTAGGACCAACGATGGCCACTTTACTTCCCGCTTTAACATCAATATTGATGTTATCCATCAACATCATGTCTTCTTTGTAGCCGAAACGAACATTTTCAAAACGCATTTGTCCTTTGACTTTAGGTAAGCTAATGCGTTTGTTCGTTTCAGGAATTTCTTCTATTTCATCTTCTATTTGATAGATCCGCTCAGCAGCGGCAATAGCTCCTTGAAGTGAATTAGAGATATAGGCAAATGTAGACACTGATTCAGATACTTTTTCAATATATTGTAAAAACGCTTGAATATACCCAATTGAAATACTTCCATTTAAAACAAGAATTGCCCCGCCAATTGCGATTACAACATAGCCTAAATGGTTCATAAATTGGATGATTGGATTGATGACGTAAGTAATGAACTTTGCTTTTTTTTCTTTCTGACACAGATCTTCATTTAAAGACGCAGTATTCTGAATCATTTCATCTTGGATATTAAACGCCTTAATAATTATATTTCCTGTGAATGCTTCTTCGATCTGAGCATTCATGTTTCCCAAAGCTTTCTGGTTCTCAGCATGAGCAACCTGTGTTTTTTTCGTGAACATTGAAGCAATTACCAGACTCAAGAACACAGTGCCTAGTACAATCAAAGACAGCAAAGGACTAATCATAAACATGATGAACAAGGCACCAATCATTGCTACAAATGAAGAAAGCAGTTGAGAAATTCCATCTTGTAAGGTTGTCGAAACTTTTTCAAGGTCGCTAGTGATACGACTGGATATATCTCCTTTTTTATGTGTATCATAAAATCGAAGTGGCACTCTATTCAGTTTTTCACTAATTCGTTTTCTCATTGAAAGCGTGACATTTTCTGCAACACTTGCCAAGACATATTGTTGCAGATAACTAAACAAAGCTCTGGCGGAAAAAATACCAACTAGCAATAGCAGCAACGTATTCATTGAGTGTATGCCTATTGTAAATGCGTTACTTGTTTGTACAGGTAATTGAACTTCTTGGGCAATAAGATTGATAGCCTGAGCTAATAACAAAGGATAAATTATACTCAGTAACGAACTAATCCCTACACCTATAAGAGTTAATAGTAGTTTCCATTTTTGTCCCATGAGATCAGTGTACAGACGAGAAGTTGTTTTTTTCACACTCTTTATTTTTGATGGATTTCCATTTACGGTCGTGTTACTCATGCGATATCCTCCTTGCTAAACTGAGAATCAACGATTTGTTTATAAGGTAAGCAAGTCTCTAATAAAGTCTGATGGGTGCCAATACCTGCTACTTTACCTTCGTCCAAAACAATGATTTGGTCGGCATCGATAATTGTATTGATTCTCTGAGCTACAATGATCATAGCGGCTTCTCTTGTTTCCTTTTTCAAGAGTGATCGAAGTTTCGCATCCGTCTTATAATCTAGGGCTGAAAAACTATCATCAAATACATATAACTCAGGCTTTTTAATTAATGCACGTGCAATGGCTAGTCTTTGTTTTTGTCCACCAGAAAAATTATTTCCTCCTTGTGCTACTGATGTTTCAAATCTATCATTTAAGCTGTTAATGTAATCATTGACCTGAGCAATTTTACAAGCATGAGTGATTTCCTCATCTGTTGCATCTTTCTTACCATGTTTAAGATTATCTAAAATCGTGCCACTGAATAAAAAAGCTTTTTGAGGCACATAGCCAATTTCCTCTCGGAGGGCTGCACTAGATAAATTTTTGATATTTTTCCCTTTATAGGAAATAGTTCCTGTATAAGAGTGATAAAACCCCATAAGTAAACTTGCGATTGTTGATTTTCCAGAACCTGTACTTCCAACGATAGCTGTAGTTTGACCTTTCTTTACACTAAAACTAATGTCTTCCAACACTGGTTCTTCAGCATTTGCATAACCGAAAGACACTTTATCAAATTTGATTACTTCCGTTACTTCATCAGTTTCATTGATAGAAGTCTCTGAGGAATCATCTTCCTCGACATTTAAAACAGCTAGTATCCTATCTGCACTTATTTTTGCTTTCGGAAGGCTAGTGATTCCTGCAAGTCCCATGATCAATGACATAAGAATGATAGAAGAGTATCCGATGACGGCAATGATATCTCCTAATTGCATTGATCCATTGGTTACTCTGATATTTCCTAGATAGACAATCAACAATGTAGAAAAATTCATGATAAGCGTAATGATCGGCATGAGGATGGCAAATAGTTTATTTATACTAACTGCTGTTTTATTGTAGTCAAAAAAGGATTTATCCATACGGCTCTTTTCATAATCCATACGATTAAAGGCACGAATGACTCTGACACCAGTAATTTTTTCCCTAATATTCTTATTCATCTTGTCAAAAAGCGTTTGCTGTTTTGCTAGAAGAGGAATCGCTTTTTTGCTAATTAAAAAAGCTAAGAAAAGAATGACCACCATGATTCCCATGATGCTGATTGCTAAACCAGTATCTTTTGAAAAAGTGAGAACTAATCCAGCAATTGCCATGAAAGGAGCGGGTAAGAGCATTTCAACTGATGAAGAAAAAGCTTCTTGGATTTTTGTTACATCGCTGGTATTTCTACTGATCATTGAAGCTGGCCCGAAATCATTGAATTTATCTATTGATAGATTTTGTGCTTTTTGAAATAACGCATTTCGAAGGTCACGGCCTAGATAGGCAGAAATTTTTGAAGAAAGATAAGTACCAAAGATGGAAAAACTCATGATAGTAAGTGCTACCAAAATCATCAGCGTACCAATTCTCCAGATATAATCTAAATCTCCTTGAAGAATACCATTATCCACAATATCTGCAGTGAGGGTAGGGATATATAATGTTCCAAATCCTTGTATGAAAACACATAAGATCATTACTATCGTTTCTTTATAATATGACTTTAAGAAGGAAAATAATTTTTTCATGATTCATTTCTCCTTTTTAAGTAATCTTCTAAAGAGAAAAAGAGTTCATTGGAAAATCTCTCAAAATCATCAATAAAAGTTGGTGCAATTTTCATAGTTTCTTGAAGGGCTTTATTTTCAATCTCATATACCGGTTTTAATACTTCTTGGGCATAGAGGAGACCTTTTTCAGTTAAACAGATTTGTAATTCACGTTTTTTCCCAGGAATATTTTTCAGAGTAATGTATCCATCTGATTCACATTCTTTGATCAGCGTATTGATTGTTGTTTTGGGAAATGACCAATCCTCGCAGATTTGTTTCTGTGAATGGAATTCTCCATCGTCTAAAACATATAAGAGCCAAAATAAATTTTCTTTGACACCAGATAATTTTGAAATTTTCCAATAAACACCATCAAGTGTAGAAGTTATTTTTCCAATTCGTTGATTCGTGTGTTTTTCAGCCATTTATGAACCTCTCCTTTATAATCCTAATTCGTACTTATGATAATAATACGAATTCGTACTAATGTCAATGATAGAATTTAGTCTTTTGATAGGTTCTTTGTTTTTATTATTAGAGAATAATAGTTGGTCGAAAAAAATAAGAAGTGACTAGTATAACGACTGGATTCATAAGAATGGAGGACACATTTCTAGTAGGGGAAATTTGAATGCTAAAACAATTTCTTAAAACGACTGAATTAGGACTTAGTAGATGTGAGGAATGGAATGGGATATTTATTGAGGAGACATTTGATTGTTTTTCTTTACTGGAGGGATCAAAGTGAAGGGTGAAAAATGAAAAGATGTTGGTGAACTTCACCAACATCAAAACGTATAAAGCCATTCTATATAGAGCATTTCTTAACTGAAAAACTGTTTTATTTCTAGTGATACTTTGGAGTGACAGCTTTCAATATTTAGTCAGTTGGCAAACATAGTAATCAAATGTACTTTTCTTTTCAAAGCCCATGTTTACATATAAATCATATGCAATTTGATTGGTTGCGTCGACTTCTAAATAAATTTCTTTTTCTTCTTTGATTAATAATTCTTGGATCAAACGGTTCAAGCAAAGTTTACCTAACCCTTGACCACGAAAAGCCGGTGCTACGACTAAGCCGTAGATACCATAGGAAGATAGATCCTCTTCGATTCGGGCACAAGCAATCAGTTGATTTTCTTTATGAAAAACAACTGTTTTCTCTAAATCTTCAGATGACAATGGAGGAACCGTTGCCCCAATTTCTCCTAATTGGAGTTGGGCAATTAGGGAAGATTCCTTTAAAGTAGCTTTTTGTGGTCGATAAGGAGAATCTAGCTGTTTAAATTTGTTTGGCTGAAGAATCAACCGATACTCAGTAAACTGTTTGTTCAATTCTTTTTTCGACTCAAAGTAATGTTTCAAAAAAAGGTCACGTGGATCAGTGATGTAAAGAATCGTTGTTCGACCGATGGTTTGAGCAAATCGCATTATTTCATCAAGTAGTTGTTGTAAACAAGCCAAATTTTCATGCACGATCATTGTCACTTCTAGTTCACTCTCATCATAAAAACTTAAAAAAGCATAGGCAATAAGTGTCTCTTCTTTAAAACAAAGGACATGGCGGATCTGGTCGTTCGTTTGTTCAGCAAAATCAGGAGCTAGTTTAAACTGGCAGTGACGCTGCTGTTCGATCTGTTCTTTCAATTCACGGATCGTTTGCTTGGTATCAGGTTGTAGCTGTGTTGTGATAGATGCTTTCATTTGTTTTCCCCAATCAAAAGATTTTTCTCATCTTATCTTATTTTTTTAACCAACACAATAAGAAAGTGAATCGCGGTAGTTGGTCGTTCCTTCATTTGGTCATGAAGCCAGAAAGCGAGTCATTGTATTCAACGAGAGTGTCATACAAATGCAATGCTCATAAAAATATAGTTTATAAGGAAAAGTGACATATAAATAAAATTTATGGTAGGTATTAGTTTTGACTATATTCTTTTCTCACGCCTATACTTCCCTTGTTACTAAAACCTAGGAGGAATTAGCTATGTTGACAGGATTAAACTTATTAAATAATCCATTTTTAAATAAAGGAACAGCTTTTACGAAAGAAGAACGTGCGAAATATGGGATTACAGGTATGTTACCAAGCACAGTCCAAACGTTAGAGGAACAATCGATTCAAGCATACGGACAATATTTGAGTAAACAAAGTGATCTTGAAAAACGAATCTTCTTAATGAATTTATTCAATACAAACCGGACACTTTTCTATAAATTAATGGGACAACATTTAGTTGAGTTTATGCCAGTTGTTTATGATCCAGTCGTTGCGGATTCAATCGAACAATACAATGAAATTTTCTTAAAACCGCAAGATGCTGCGTTTCTTTCAATTGATGAACCAGAAAATATCAAAGCAAGTTTACAAAATGCTGCGGACGGTCGAGACATTCGCTTGATCGTGGTGACTGATGCAGAAGGAATCTTAGGTATGGGTGACTGGGGAGTCAATGGTGTAGATATTGCGATCGGTAAATTGATGGTTTATACAGCAGCTGCTGGAATCAACCCTGCCCAAGTATTACCTGTATCGATTGATGCAGGAACAAATAATGAAGAATTACTAAATAATCCATTGTATTTAGGAAATCGCCATCGTCGTGTGACAGGACAAAAATATTATGAATTTATCGATCAATTCGTTGATGCAGCAACGGATCTTTTCCCAGAACTATTACTACATTGGGAAGATTTTGGACGAGGAAATGCTGCAACGATCTTAGAAAAATATGAAGATAAAATCACTACTTTCAATGATGATATCCAAGGAACAGGGATTGTTGTTCTTGCTGGTGTACTAGGTGGACTGAATATTTCTGGAGAATCATTGAAAGACCAAACTATTTTGACTTTTGGAGCCGGTACTGCGGGCGTAGGTATTGCCAATATTCTATTAGACGAAATGATTCGTCAAGGTGTATCAGAAGAAGAAGCTCGAAAACACTTTTATCAAGTAGACAAACAAGGGTTATTATTTGAAGATACAGAAGGTTTGACTCCAGGACAAATTCCTTTTGCTCGAAAACGATCTGAATTTACTAATTCTGCTGAACTAACAACTTTAGAAGCGGTCGTAAAAGAAATTCATCCAACAATCATGATTGGGACATCGACTCAACCAGGTGCGTTTACGGAAGAAATCGTTAAGGAAATGGCAAGCCATACACCACGTCCAATCATCATGCCATTGTCTAATCCAACGAAATTAGCGGAAGCGAAAGCCAAAGATTTAATTGAATGGACTGATGGGAAAGCATTAGTAGGAACTGGGATTCCGGCAGCAGACGTGGAATACCAAGGAGTAACTTATCAAATCGGACAAGCAAACAATGCGTTGATGTATCCAGGGTTAGGACTTGGTTTGATTGCTTCAACGGCTACACGTGTGAATGCTGAGATCATTTCTCAAGCAAGTCGTGCATTAGGTGGAATCGTTGATGTTACACAACCAGGCGCAGCAATTTTACCTCCAGTTGCGAAAATCACTGAATTTTCTCAAACGATTGCAGAAACAGTAGCGAAATCTGTTGTTTCTCAAAAATTGAATCGTGAAGAAATCACTGATATCAAAGCAGCAGTGGAATCTGCTAAATGGGTACCAGAATACCAAGAGTTAGACAAATAAGCTTGACCAAATTTCTAAAACAAAGTGAATGAAGGATTAGTTGAGCACAATCATACACAGAGTACGTTAATCGGTGAAAGGAAAGCAGCTGATTAGATGCAACGAGGTGAAAAATGGGAATCACCTGATGAAGAAGCTATAAAAATCAGATATTGAACTATTTTTCAACGTACCTCAGCCTTTCACCGTGCTTTTTTATTCAGAAAGGATCTGTATGAATGACACAAAGAGAAGAATCAACTACAAAAGTTGAAGAAAAAACAAAAGAAGGATTTTGGACAACTAAGATTACTGGAGTAAGTCTTCCTATCTATTTTGTTATGGTATTAGTCCTGATCGTTGCAATGGCACTTGGAAAATTACCAACGAATATGATTGGTCCGATCGCTGTTCTAGTGATATTCGGGAATTTATTTCATTTTATTGGTACAAAAATCCCAATCGTTAGAAGTTATCTAGGTGGAGGTTCCGTATTTGCGATCTTTGCCTCAGCTGCAATTGCGACTTTTGGTATATTACCAGAATACGTGGTGAAAGCTACTGAAAATTTTGTAAGTAACATGGGTTTCTTAGATTTTTATATCGCAGCTTTAATCACTGGGAGTATTTTAGGGATGAACCGTAATTTACTAATGAAAGCATCGGTACGTTTCATTCCAGTAGCACTTATTTCAATGATTGTCTCGTTTTTTGCTGTTGGTCTAGTTGGAATGTTAATTGGTAATGGGTTTGGACGTTCCGTACTGTATATCTCTTTACCAGCAATGGCTGGAGGAGTTGGAGCTGGCGCAGTTCCATTATCTACGATTTATGCGAACGTCTTAGGAACGAATGCTTCCTCTATTATTTCTCAATTACTCCCAGCTACAGCAATGACTAATGTCTTAGCCATCATTGGAGCAGCTTTGGTTGCTCGTGCAGGAAAATCAATGCCTAAATTGAATGGTGAAGGCAAACTTATGGCAAAAGGCGATCTTGGTGACGGTAAACCACGGAATGTGAAACCATCGATCCCCCAATTAGGTGTAGGTCTAATGGTGTCATTGACATTCTTTATTTTAGGACAAATCGGCAACTACTTTGTGCCAAAAATCCATGCGTATGCATTCATGATTATCATTGTCGTGATTTGTAAAATTACAAATCTCTTACCTGATTATTATGAGGATGCAGCAATTATGTTCAATAATCTGATCGTTAAGAATTTAACAGCAGCTGTCCTTGCAGGAATAGGGATTGCGCTATTGAATCTAAATGTCTTAGCTTCAGCGTTAACTTGGCAATTCGTTGTTTTATGTTTGACAAGTGTTGTAGCAATCTCGCTCACTTCAGGATTCGTGGGACGTTTATTCGGTTTGTACCCAGTTGAATCAACCATTACAGCTGGATTGTGTAACAACTCAATGGGTGGTACAGGGAACGTAGCAGTATTATCTGCGGCTAATCGAATGGAACTAATTGCTTTTGCGCAAATGGGAAATCGTTTAGGCGGTGCAATCGTCTTGATCATTTCAGGATTTTTGATGCAACTATTTTCTTAAGGAACGAAGACAATAATTTTTTTCCTACTTTAATCGATAAGAAAAACATAGATCTGGAACAACGTTTGTTCCAGATCTATGTTTTTTTGTTTACATTCTTCTAATTGAGCAGGAACTACCCATGATGAAAGTCATGAGTGTTCTTGGATAATCCATCAAACCAAAAGCATGAATCGTAAAAGAAATCAGATCAACAAAAAAATTGGGTTTATCTGACAAAAATCTTCAAGTACTTGCGTATCTCTATTATGAAAAGAGAATGACGAACGTGTTGGTCAAATAGATAGAAAACAGGAAGAGGATTTATGAAAAAACAAAATATGATGTATCGTTTAATGAAAATTTTAGGGATAGCAGTAATCATAATCGGAGGGATTGTGTACATGAAACAAAAGCAGCTTAATGAAGAAATGGTCAATATGATTAAGAGTGACCGAGTAGCGCAACTGATCGAATCTGAGTTAAAACGGTTAGATCCCAAAGCATTAGCAGCTGAAGGAATCGTCCATTCGTATGAAATTGATTACGAAAGTATTGAACCTAATCGTT